>JACDGU010000005.1 GCA_013821475.1 Solirubrobacterales bacterium | reverse complement strand
CGCCAAGCCTCCCCGCAGTTCGCGAAGGCGAGTCCCACCCGATCCCCGCCCGCTTGGCCTTCCCCAGCAGGCGGCCTCCCGACGAAAATCCCAGCAAGCGGAAGGGACACCCAAGCCCCCCTCGCCCAGCCTCACCGCGAAATCTGCCTGCTTCGCGCGGAAAGCCCGCGTTACCGGACGACCCGCACGACAAGCCGGCCGGCCGGTCCCGGTATCGTTAATGAACACATGGGCGCCTACCGATAACGAAGGGCGTCTGCCGGTACTAACTCGGGCCTACCGGGTTCGAGCAAGAAGAGGATTCATTTGTTCGAGCGATTCACTGAGCGAGCGCGTCAGGTCGTCGTCCTAGCGCAGGAGGAGGCGCGGACGCTCAAGCACAACTACATCGGCACCGAGCACATCCTGCTCGGTCTGCTTCGCGAGGAGGAGGGCCTGGCCGCACGGGTCCTCGAGTCCCTCGACATCACCGTCGAACGGGTGCGCTCGCAGGTCGTCCGCATCGTCGGTTCCGGTGAGGAGGTCACCTCCGGGCAGATCCCGTTCACGCCGCGCGCCAAGAAGGTGCTCGAGTTGGCTCTGCGCGAGGCGCTTTCGCTCGGCCACAACTACATCGGCACCGAGCACATCCTGCTCGGTCTCGTGCGTGAGAACGAGGGCGTCGCCGCCCGCATCCTGCTCGACTTCGATGCCGACTCCGACAAGATCCGCAACGAGGTCATCCGCATGCTGTCCGGCCCCGGCGGCCGCCGTCAGGGCAGCGGTGGTAGCGGCGCCGGCTCCGGCGAGGGCAAAAAGTCTTCGAAACTGCTCGACCAGTTTGGTCGCAACCTGACCCGCCTCGCCGAGGAAGGCAAGCTCGACCCGGTGATCGGTCGCGAGACCGAGATTGAGCGGATCATGCAGATCCTCTCCCGTCGCACCAAGAACAACCCGGTGCTGCTGGGCGAGCCCGGCGTCGGCAAGACCGCCGTGGTCGAGGGGCTGGCCGCCAGGATCAACAAAGGCGAGGTCCCCGAGCTGCTGAAGAACAAACAGATCTACACCCTGGATCTGGCCGCCCTGGTCGCCGGCTCGAAGTACCGCGGCGAGTTCGAGGAGCGGTTGAAGAAGGTGATGAAAGAGATCACCCAGCGCGGCGACATCATCCTTTTCATCGACGAGCTCCACAACCTGGTCGGCGCCGGCGCCGCCGAGGGCGCGATCGACGCCGCCTCGATCCTCAAGCCGGCCCTGGCCCGTGGCGAGCTGCAGACGATCGGCGCGACGACGCTCGACGAGTACCGCAAGTACCTCGAGCGAGACTCCGCCCTGGAGCGCCGCTTCGCCCAGATCAAGGTCGACCAGCCATCGCCGGAGGACACCGTGCGGATCCTCGAAGGGCTGCGCGAGCGCTACGAACAGCACCACCGGGTGACGATCAACGACGAAGCGCTGGAAGCGGCCGCTGAACTCGCCGACCGCTACATCTCCGACCGCTTCCTGCCCGACAAGGCGATCGACCTGATCGACGAGGCGGGCTCGCGGATGCGCATCAAGTCGATGTCGACGCCGCCTGTCTACCGCGATCTCGAGGAGGAAATCGAGACGACGCGGCGCGACAAGGAGGCTGCGATCGAGGCCCAGGAGTTCGAAAAAGCCGCCAACCTGCGCGACACCGAGCGCCAGCTGACCACCCGCAAGCGCCAGCTCGAAGACGAGTGGGCCGAGGGCGAGAACGGCGAGCGGCCGGTCGTCGGCGAGGAGGAGATCGCCGACATCGTCTCGATGTGGACCGGGATCCCCGTCTTCAAACTGACCGAGGCCGAGACCAAGAAGCTGATCCGCATGGAGGAGGAGCTGCACAAGCGGGTGATCGGCCAAGAGGTCGCGATCACCGCCGTCTCGAAAGCGATCCGCCGCTCCCGCGCCGGGATCAAGGACCCGAAACGGCCGGCCGGCTCGTTCATCTTCCTCGGCCCCTCCGGGGTCGGTAAGACCGAGCTCGCCCGCACCCTCGCCGACTTCCTCTTCGGCGACGAGGAGGCGATGATCCGGATCGACATGTCCGAGTACATGGAGAAGCATGCGGTCAGCCGCCTGGTCGGCTCGCCCCCGGGCTACATCGGCTACGACGAGGGCGGTCAGCTGACCGAGGCCGTGCGGCGCAAGCCCTACTCGGTGCTGCTGCTCGACGAGATCGAGAAGGCCCATCCGGACGTCTTCAACATCCTCCTCCAGATCCTCGAGGACGGGCGCCTCACCGACGCCCAGGGTCGCACGGTCGACTTCCGCAACGCGATCGTGATCATGACCTCGAACATCGGCGCCTCGGAGATCTCGAAGAACACCTCGATCGGGTTCACCGTCTCCGACGAGACCGGGATGTCCTACGGCGACATGAAGAACCGGATCATGAGCGACCTCAAAAAAGTCTTCCGGCCTGAGTTCCTCAACCGGATCGACGAGGTCATCGTCTTCCACAAGCTGGCCAAGGACGAGGTCAAAGAGATCATCGACCTGATGATCAACCGGGTCCGCGTCCAGGTCGCCGAGCACGAACTGCAGCTCGAGCTGACCGACGACGCCAAGGACCTCCTGGTCGAGAAAGGCTGGGACCCGTCGATGGGTGCCCGTCCGTTGCGCCGCGCGATCCAGCGCTACATCGAGGATCCGCTGGCCGATGAAGTCCTGCGCCAGGGCCAGATGACGCCCGGATCGACGGTGATGATCGGCCGCGACCCCGCCGGGGACGAGGAGGACAAACCGCTGAGCCTGACGATGATCGCTCCGAAGAAGCCGAAGCAGAAGCCGCCGAAGCCCGAGCCCGAGAAGGTCGGCGTCGGCGCCAAGCAGGGCGAGGACGACGAGCACGGGCCCGACGGCGAGGGCGACTCGCCGCCCCCCGACGCCGAGTCCTGATCCGGACCCGGCTGTGAGCGAGCCCGGCCGCAGCGCGATCGGCACCTGGAGCGGCGGCAGGTTCCTCCACTTCGGCGAGTCGATCGACGAGGAGCGGCTGGTCTCGCTGCTGCGCCCCGGCGGCGGCATCAAGACCGTCCTCAGCGCCGACGCCTACGGGCAGGGCGAGGCCGACACCGTCCTCGGCCGTGCCCTGGAGGGCGTCCCGCGCGAGAGTTACAGCCTCTGCGGCGCCGTCGGCCACGACTTCTACGAGGGCGAGCGCAACGGCCCGAAAGGGTTCCCGCGCTTCACCGACCCCGCGCTGCGCGGTCCCGACCAGTACGCCGGCTACCTGCGGATGGCGACCGAGGCCAGCCTCGAGCGGATCGGCGCCGAGCGCTTCGACCTGCTGCTGCTCCACAATCCCGACCGCTTCGGCTACTCGAGCGAGGTCGTCTGGGATGGGATGGCGGCGCTGCGCGAGGCCGGTCTGGCGACGCGGATCGGCGTCGCCCCGGGGCCCGCCAACGGCTTCACCCTCGACCTGATCTCCTGCCTCGAGCGCTTCGGCGAGCGGATCGATTGGGCGATGATCATCCTCAACCCGCTCGAGCCCTGGCCGGGCGAGCTCTGCCTCGACGCCGCCGCCCGCCACGAGGTCAAGGTCCTGACCCGCGTCGTCGACTACGGCGGCCTCTTCTGGGGCGACCTGCGTCCCGGCATGGAGCTGGCCAAGGGCGACCACCGCGGCTTCCGTCCCGCCGGCTGGATCGAGGCCGGCCTGGAGAAGCTGGAGCTGCTGATGCCCTTCGCCGAGCGTCTCGACCTGACCCCGATCCAGCTCGCCTGTCAGTGGAACCTCGCTCACCCGGCGGTCGAGTCGGTCGCCCCGACCCTGATCCAGGAGGTCGGTCCCCGGGCCCGCTCGATCGAGGACAAGCGCGCCGACCTGGCGGCGCTGCCGGCCGAGCAGCGGCTCTCCGAGTCCGATCGCGAAGCGATCCGGGCAATCGGCGACAACACCGGCAGCATGGTCCTGAAGGGCGCCAACCCCGCCTTCGAGGGCGAGGAGCAGCCCGACCGCTGGGCTCTGGACGAGGACCTGGCAGAGGTCGGGGATCGCTGGGGAATCGACCCCCAGCGCGATCTTCTGGCCTCGGCTTGACAAAACGATTCCCGAGCTATCCACTCGGGAATTGGCGTACCGCATTCTAGAGCGCTTTTTGCCATCCTAGACGAGATGCCACCTACCCCCGGGGATGAGCTCCATGAGCTTTCTGAACGTCAGGATCCTCGGCTACTGAGAGCCCTCGACGTTGTTGCCCCCGGCGGTGCGCTGCGCGAGGGGATCGACAACATCGTCCACGCTCGGACCGGTGGCCTGTTGGTCGTCGGCGAGCTCGACGACATCTCCCATCTGCTCTCCGGCGGGATCAAGCTCGACATCGACTACACCCCGGCGATGCTCTACCAGGTGGCGAAGATGGACGGGGCAATCGTGCTCAACGGCGAGGCGACGACGATCGCCTGGGCCAACGTCCAGCTGATGCCGGATCCAACCATCCTCTCCTCGGAGACCGGCACCCGCCACCGCACCGCCGAGCGCGTCTCCAAACAGACCACCGCGCTGGTGATCGCGATCTCCCAGCGTCGCGAGGTCGTCTCGCTCTACGTCGAGGGCGCCAAGTACATCCTGCAGGACATCCCCGCCGTCCTCGCCAAGGCCAACCAGGGCTTGGCGACGCTGGAGAAGTACCGCGAGCGGCTCGACCAGGTCTCGGCGCGCCTGACCGTGCTCGAGTTCGAGGGCGGCGGCGTTCTCCACGACGCCCTTGCCGTCCTGCAGAGGGCCGAGCTGGTGACGCGGATGGCAGTCGAGGTCGAGCGCTACATCGTCGAGCTCGGTACCGAGGGCCGGCTGATCGAGATGCAGCTGGAGGAGACGATGGTCGGCGTCGCCGCCGACAAGACCGCGCTGATCCGCGACTACTGCGTCGAAGACTCCGAGCAGAACCTCTCCGCGATGCTGCAGGCGCTGGGCCGGATGCCCCACCAGGACGTCCTCGACTTCGGCCGCCTCGCCGAGCTGCTCGGCTACGACCGCAAGCTCAACACGCTGGACTTCCCCGTCGCCCCGCGCGGTTACCGCGTGCTGGGCCGGGTCCCGCGGATCCCCAAACTTGTCGTCCAGAAGATCACCCACGAGCTGGGCGGGTTGGAGGAGGTCCTGGCGACCTCCGACGCCGACCTCGCAGCCGTCGACGGAGTCGGACCCTCACGGGCCAAGGACATCCGCGAGGGACTGCGCCGGCTGCAAGAGGTCGATCTGGTCGACCGGTACTTACAGAGTTGACGGCGATGGGCGCCGTCGAAGACGAAAGGAGCAACCGATTCCCGAGCTAGAAGAGGCGATCGAGGCAGTCTTCGAGGAAGACGTGGTTTACGTCTGTGACTTCGAGGAGGGCGACAAGGTCGTCTATCCGCATCACGGGGCTGGTCTGGTGCTGACCAAAGAGACCCGTGAGCTGATGGGGAGCGAGCGTGAATACCTCACGATCAAAATTCTCCACAACGAGCTGACGGTCATGGTCCCCTGCGAAAACGCGGGCAAGGCCGGTCTGCGGCGCGTGATCGACGAGGAGGAAATCAAGAAGGTCACAAACGTCCTCACCGATGAAGTCTCGGAGATGCCGAAGAACTGGAACCGGCGTTTCAAGTACAACCGCGAGAAGATCAAGACCGGCGACGTATTCGAGCTGGCCGAGGTCGTCCGCAACCTCGCCATCCGCGAGATGGAGAAGGGACTCTCCACCGGCGAGAAGCAGATGTACACCCGGGCGAAGAAGATCCTGGCGTCCGAGTTCATGTACGCGCTCGACAAGGACGAGGAGGGCGCGGAGGAGTACCTCGACGGGCTGCTGGAGGAGCGCTTCGCCACCACGGCGTAGGCCCCCTTTGGCAGTAACCGCAGTCATCGCGGCCGCCGGCTCCGGGGAGCGTCTCGGAGCCGGCGGCCCGAAGGCCTTCGTGCCACTGGCGGGGAGGCCGATGATCGAGTGGTCGATCGACGCCTTCAGGGCCTGCGCGTCGGTCGCCTCGATCGTCGTCGCCGCCCCCCCGGGACAACTGGACGAGCTCGCCGGCCATCCCGACCTCAGCGTCGTCGCCGGCGGCGCCACCCGCGCCCGGTCGGTCGCCAACGCGTTGGCGGCGGTCGGCACCGAGCTGGTCGCGATCCACGACGCCGCCAGGCCGCTGCTGACGCCGGAGCTGGTCGAAGCGCTGGTCGCGACCCTCGAAGCCGCCCCCGAGGCCGCCGGTGTGATCGCCGCCACCCCGATCACCGATACCGTCAAGCAGGCCGCTCACCAGTCTTCCCCATCGGGCGGTTCCATAGATGCGCAGGACGTGCAAAACGAACCACAGGTTGTGGAAAGGACCCTGGACCGGGCGTCGCTCTGGGCGGCGCAGACGCCTCAGGTCTTCCGCGCCGCGGCGCTGCGCGACGCCCTTGCCGGCTCCGAGATCGGCGCCGCGACCGACGAGGCGATGCCGGTCGAGGCGGTGGGGGGGACGGTGCTGCTGCACGCGGCCGGGCCGGAGAACCTCAAGGTGACGACGCCGCTCGACCTCCGTGTCGCCGAGATGCTGCTCGCAGAGCGCTCCCGGCGCTGATCAGGACCGGCTGCGGTCCGCCATCAGGACCCAGACCAGCATCGCCGCGAAGGTCAGCTGTCCGACCCCGAAGGCGACGCCGAGGCTGACCGCCCCGAGCAGCGCGGCAAGCGCGGTGCCGCCGAGGAAGGCGAGCAGGAGGAGCATTAGCCGGCGGCTCATTGCCGTCTCAGTCTAGGCTCCAGGCCGATGCTGACCGACTATCACCTGCATCTGCGCCCCGACGACGAGGGCGCCACAGCCGAGCGTTACTTCAACGCCGAGAACGTCGAGCGCTACCTGGCCGCCGCCGACGCCGCCGGGATCGAGGAGCTCGGCGTCTCCGAGCACGTCTACCGCTTCCGCCAGGCCCTCGACCTCTGGCGCCACCCGCTCTGGGTCACCAACGCCGGCGACGACATCGACGCCTACTGCGAGTTCGTCCGCGGCACGCCGCTCAAGCTCGGCATCGAGTGCGACTTCATCCCCGGCGCCGAAGAGCGCACCGAGTCTCTTCTGGCGGCGCGCGACTTCGACTACGTGGTCGGCTCGGTCCACTTCATCGGCGAGGGCGACTCGGCCGTCGACCACACCGGCTGGGACGTCTGGGAGGGGAGCGAGGACCCCGACGAGATCTGGCGCCGCTACTTCGAGTCGCTCGCCGAGTGCGCCCGCTCGGGCCTGTTCGACATCCTCGCCCACCCCGACCTGGTCAAGGTCTGGGGGCGCTCGCGGCCGCTGCCCGAGCTCGACCTGCGCGCCTTCTACGAGCCCGCGGTCGAGGCAATCGCCGAGAGCGGGATCGCGGTCGAGCTCTCGACTGCCGGCCTGCGCAAGCCGGTGGGCGAGCTCTACCCCGCGCGCGGCTTCGCCGAGCTCTGCGTCGAGGCCGGGGCTCCGTTCGCGCTCTCCTCCGATGCCCACCTGCCCGAGCAGGTCGGCTTCGAATACGAGCGCGCGGTCGCGTTCCTCGACTCGCTCGGGGTCGGCGAGATCTGCGTCTTCGAGCGCCGCCGGCGCCGCTTCGCCCCGCTCGGCAGCCGGGTCGGCTAGGCGGCGGCGATGATCGGGATCGGCTACGACAGCCACCGTTTCGCGCCCGGGCGCAAGCTGATCCTCGGGGGCGTCGAGATCGAGCATGAGCTCGGCCTCGCCGGCCACTCCGACGCCGACGTCCTCACCCACGCCGTGATCGACGCTCTGCTCGGCGCCGCAGGCGGCGGCGACATCGGCACGATGTTCCCCGACGACGAAGAGCAGTGGCGGGGGGCCGACTCGATCGACCTGCTGCGCACCGCGGTGGGGACGGTCGCCGGGATGATCGTCAACATCGACGCGACGCTGATCTGCGAGCAGCCCCGCCTCGGCCCCTACAAGGCGGAGATGGAGCGGACAATCGCCGACGCGACCTCGGCCCGGGTCACGGTCAAGGCGACCAGCAACGAGGGAATGGGCTGGATCGGCCGTGGCGAGGGCATCGCCTGCATCGCCGTGGCGATGGTCCAGAGCGAATAGTCTCCACCGTTCGATGACGAACTCGAGCGTTACCAACGTCGCGGATCTGCGGGCATCGGTCGAGGACCTGATGTTCGAGGGCAAGGTCCTCCGTCAGGCGGGGATCCTCGCCCCGATGCGGCCCGACAAAGCCGTCAGGGTCGGCTCGACCTTTCTCCGCTGGGGCGCCTCGCCGGCGACCGGGATCGCCACCGCGGCGATCCACCACCCGCACGAGATCGCGGTCATCGACGAGCGCGGCTCGCTCAGCTTCGAGCGCCTGCACCGCCGCTCCAACGCGCTCGCCCACTCGCTCGAGGCGATGGGGATCGGTCATGGCGACGGGATCGGGATCATGTGCCGCAACCACCGCGGCTTCCTCGAGGTGACCCTGGCGGCGGCCAAGATCGGCGCCAGCGCGCTCTACCTGAACACGATGTTCGCCGGCCCGCAGCTGGTCGAGGTGACCCGCCGCGAGGGGCCGAAGGCGCTGGTCTTCGACGAGGAGTTCGCCGAGCTGCTCGACGGGGTCGACGACTCAGTCGCCCGGATCGTCGCCTGGACCGACGGCGAGGACCGTCCGGCCGGCACCCCCAGCCTCGAGCAGCTGATCGCCGCCGGCGAGGACTCCGACCTGAAGCCGCCGCCGGACAAACCGCGCTTCGTGATCCTCACCTCGGGCACCACCGGGACGCCGAAGGGGGCGCAGCGCTCCAGCCCCGACGGGCTCTTCACCGTCGCCGCGCTGATCGACAAGATCCCCTTCCGCAGCCGCCAGACGATGATGATCGCGGCGCCGCTCTTCCACTCCTGGGGCTTCTTCCACTTCGTAATGAGCCTGCCGACCGCCTCGACGATGGTGCTGCGCCGTCGCTTCGACCCCGAGGAGACGCTGCGCGCGACGCAGCGCAGCCGGGCCGATGTGTTGGCCGCGGTGCCGGTGATGATCCAGCGGATCCTCGCCCTGCCCGACGAGGTCCTCGCCTCCTACGACCTCTCCTCGCTGCGGATAACCTCGCTCTCCGGCTCGGCGCTGCCGGGCGAGCTGGCGATCGAGTGGATGGACCGCTTCGGCGACAGCGTCTACAACCTCTACGGCTCGACCGAGGTCGCCTACGCGACCGTGGCGACGCCGGAGGACCTGCGCGCGGCACCGGGCACCGCCGGCCGGCCGCCGCGCGGCACCGTCGTCCGCCTCTTCGACGATGCCGGCAAGGAGGTCCCTCCGGGTGAGGTCGGGCGGATCTTCGTCGGCAACGAAATGTCCTTCGAGGGCTACACCGGCGGCGGCGGCAAGGAAGCGATCGACGGCCTGCTCTCCAGCGGCGACGTCGGCCACTTCGACTCCGCCGGTCGGCTCTTCATCGACGGCCGCGACGACGAGATGATCGTCTCCGGCGGCGAGAACGTCTTCCCGCGCGAGGTCGAGGACCTGCTCGCCGACCTCGACGGTGTGGTCGAGGTCGCGGTGATCGGCGTTGACGACCCCGAGTTCGGGCAGCGGCTGAAGGCCTTCGTCGTGCTCGAGGACGGGGCGGCGCTCGAGGCCACCCACCTCAACGCCCATGTCAAGGTCAACCTGGCCAGCTACAAGATGCCGCGCGAGATCGAGTTTCTCGACGAGCTGCCCCGCAACGCGACCGGCAAGGTGCTGAAGCGCGAGCTGCGCGGGGGCGAATACAAAACCGCCTGAGCCCCGATACGCAAATTGCGCCAAGCAGCGGGGGCGCCCAGGTGGCGTCGCTTCCGGCGCCCATAGTAAGTTGCTGTGGCATGAGCGATCCAGCCAGGCAGCTGAAGGTGGTCGGAGAGGCGGCCTCGACCATGCACGACGTAGCCCAGCAGGCCCTGGACTGGGTCAAGGTCAGCGAGCAGCGGGTCGCCGCCGCCGAGGCGCAGGCCGAGAAGGTCAGGACCGAGCTCAAGGAGCGGGCGATGGAGACGCTGCGCGGGATCTCCAGCGAGGCCCGCGAGCGGGTCGCCGCCGAGCGCAAGGCGCGCCAGGAGGCCGACTCCAAGTTGGCCGGGGCCGAAGCGGCCCGCGACCGGGCGGAGAAGGGCTTTGAGGAGCTCCAACAGCGTGCCCAGGCCGAACGCGAGGAGATCCTCGCCCAGGCTGCGAAGACGCGCCAGGAGGCCGAGAAAACTGTCGCCGAGGCGATGACCAGGATCGACAACGAGGTCGATCGCCGTTTCGCGCAGGCGCGCACGGAGATCCAGGCCGAGGCCGATCGCACGGTCGCCACCGCCGAGCAGCGCGCCGCCGATGCCGAGCGCGCCGCGGCCGCCGCCCACGAGACCGCGGTCAAGCTCGAGACCGAGATCGAGCGCCGGGTGATGGAGGGCACCGAGGAGGTGCGCCGCGAAGCCGAGGAGAGCGTCCGCAATCTGGTCGAGAAGGTCGAGCGGGAGGCGGAGGAGGCAGCCCGCGCCCGGGCCGAGGACCAGCTTCGACTCGAGTCCGACCGGATCCGGATCCAGGCCCAGCGCCGCGAAGAGCGCGCCCGCGAGGCGACCGAGAGCGAGATCATGGCCAGCGCCAGCAAGGCCAAGCGCGAGGCGCAGGCCGCGGCGGAGGACACGGCGCCATCCTGGCTGCGCAGCGAGCCCGCCTCCTCCACCGCCGGCTACCGAACCTTCTAGCCCGCGACCTTCTAACCTCGGCGCGATGCGCGAGGTTCGAATCAGGGACACGCTCAGCGGCGAGCCGCGGGCGATCGACCCCACGGAAGTGGTGGGGATCTACGCCTGCGGGCCGACCGTCTACAGCCGGATCCACATCGGGAACGCCCGGCCCTTCGTCGTCTTCTCGCTCTTCGCCCGCTTCCTCCGCTCGGAGGGCTACAGCACCCGCCTGGTCGTCAACGTCACCGACGTCAACGACAAGATCTACGCTGCCGCAACGGCAGCAGGGGAGCCCTCGACCGATTTCGCCGCGCGGATGACCGCCGCCTACTCTGAGGACACCGACCGGCTCGGGCTCGGCCGTCCCGACGCGGAGCCGCTGGCGACCGAGACGATCTCCGGCATCATCGCCCTGATCGAGGACCTGGTCCGCTCCGAGCACGCCTACGCGTCGGGCGGCGACGTCTACTTCCGCGTCCGCAGCTTCGCCGACTACGGCAAGCTCTCCAATCGCCGTCCCGAGGACATGGACCAGGGCGAGGAGGCGGGCTCGGCCTCGCTGAAGGAGAACCGCCTCGACTTCGCCCTCTGGAAGGCGCACAAGGAGGGTGAGGACAGCCATTGGGACTCGCCCTGGGGCCCGGGGCGGCCCGCCTGGCACATCGAGTGCTCGGTGATGGCCGAGCAGGAGCTGGGCGCTTCCTTCGCGATCCACGGCGGCGGCTCGGACCTCGTCTTCCCCCATCATGAGAACGAGATCGCCCAGTCGGAGGCGGCCGGGCGGCCGTTCGCCCAGATCTGGATGCACAACGGGATGATCGAGTCGGATGCGGCGAAGATGTCGAAATCGGACGGGAACATCTTCCAGCTGGGCGAGGCACTGGATCGGTACGGACGTGAGGCGGTCGTCGCGTACCTGATCTCCGGGCATTACCGCCAGCCGTTGGCGTTTGGACCGGAGCAGATGGAAGAGGCGGCTGCGAGGGTTGAGCGGCTGCGGAACTTCTTTCGGGGGCACCCGCTCCGGGCAGCGGGTGAGGGGGACCCGGGGGAGGACCCGGCGGAGCAACAGCGGGGAAGCTCCCCCGGGTCCTCCCCCGACTCCCGTCTCACCTCCTTCCGGGATGCGCTTGCCGATGACTTCAACACCCCTCGCGCGATGGCCGAGGTCTCTGAGCTGGTGGGGGAAGCGAACCGGGAGAGGGTTCCCGGAGCTCCGGAGGCACTCAGAGAGATGCTCGAGCTGGTTGGTTTGGATTCGTTGGCTTCCGCGGAAGGAGCTGCCGACTCGGAGGCTGATGCTTTGATGATGGAGCGGGAGGAGGCTCGGGGGGCCAGGGACTTCGAGCGGGCGGATGCGATTCGGGATCGGTTGGCGGAGATAGGGTGGACGGTCAGGGACTCGGCCGACGGGCCGAGCCTGGTGCCGCGATGATCGACCTCTATGTCTGACGTGATCTACGGCCGCAGGCCGGTCGAGGAGGCGGAACGGGCTCAGCGCCGAGCTGTACACCGGGTCTGGCGGGCGCCGCAGACCTCGAGCGAGGAGCTCGAAAGGCTCTGCGGGTCGCCCGACCACCAGGGGGTGGTGGCCGAGGTCGACAACTATCCCTACGGCGACGCGCGGGGCATGCTGCGGCGAGAGGATGCGCTGCTGGTCGCCCTCGACCAGGTCCAGGACCCGCGCAACCTCGGCGCCGTCTGCCGTTCCGCCGAGTTCGCCGGCGCCGCCGGCGTCGTCGTGCCCGAGCGCCGGGCGGCGGCGGTCACCGCGGTCACCTGCAAGGCCTCGGCCGGCGCCGTCGAGCACCTCGAAGTCGCCCACGTCCGCAACCTCGCCGACTGGCTTGCCGACGCCAAAGCGGCCGGCTTCTGGATCTGGGGCGCCGACGCCGAGGCCAGGGACGCCCCCTGGTCAGTCGATCTCAAAGGCCCCACCGTCCTCGTCCTCGGCGGCGAGGGCCAGGGTCTCCGCCCCCGCGTGGCCGCCGCCTGCGACGGCCTGGTGGCCCTGCCCCAGCGTGGCAAGGTCGAGTCCCTCAACGTCTCCTCGGCCGCCGCCACCCTCCTCTTCGAGGCCGTTCGACAGCGCACCTAGAAGCTGGGGGAGGGCTCGATCGCTGTCCTGCCTCGCCCTTCCCTGCGGCGGGGCACATGCAACGGCGATAGCAAAAAGTCGCAAATTGGGGTTGACAGAACTCCGCGGAGCGGTAAGACTCCCACCGCAACAAGGGTGAACCTCAGCTTGAGTCTGAGCTAGCCCGTCGATAAAGAGGCGCCTCGGGGGAGGTAAGCGGCGCCACGTGACCCTTCAGCAAGGAGAAGGATCTGTGGCTCTAACTACGTCGATGCAGGAAAATCGCCCGCCCGTGGCGGTCGCCCGCCCGCACCAGTCTAACCCTCAAGGTGAGCTTGATGATCACTATCTGGTCGCTCTCGCCAAGACCGGAAAGCCCGATGCCTACGACATGATCGTCCGCCGCTACCGCGGCTTCGTCCGCCTCAAGGCCTCCTCGTACTTCCTGCTCGGTGGTGAGTCCGACGATCTGATCCAGGAGGGCCTGCTCGGCCTCTACAAGGCGATCCGGGACTACCGCACCGATCGCGAGTCGAGCTTCCGCAACTTCGCCGAGCTCTGCATCACCCGTCAGATCATCACCGCGGTCAAGACCGCGACCCGCAACAAGCACACGCCGCTCAACCAGTACGTCTCGTTCAGCCAGACCCCGGCCGCCGCCGGCGACTCGGAAACGACGCTCGACGAGATCCTCCCCGGCCCCAGCGTCCACGACCCGGTCAACCAGGTGATCGCCAGCGAAGAGCTGGAGAGCCTCGTCTCCTGCCTCTCCGGCGTCTCGGGTGTCCTCTCGGACCTCGAGAGCAGGGTTCTCTCCCTTTACCTCGACGGCCACTCCTACGAGGTGATCGCCGAGAAGCTCGAGTGCGACACCAAGACCGTCGACAACGCCCTGCAGCGGGTCAAGCGCAAGGTCGGGACCCATCTGGCTTCCCGAGAGGTCGCGGCCTGACGGAGCCTCAGGCGGTCTGAGGCAGATCGGCGAGGACGTACTCGAGCAGCTCGCGCCCGTGGTCCGAGGCGACGGCGATGTCGTCGGCCTTGACTCGGACCCGGTGTAGCGACTGCATTCGCAGCACGTCGCCGTCGGTGTGGCTGTTGGGGAAGACGCCGGCGTAAGAGACACCGAGGCGCTCGAGGTCGCCGGCGACCAGGGCGGTGGAGGGGGTCTCCAGCGGCAGGTCGACGTAGACGGCGTCGAGGCCGAGGCGGTGGAAGAGGTGGTGGCGCTCGGCGGCGATCACCGTCTCGAGGTCGGCGCCGGGGACCCGGACGCTGATCAGCGCCAGGTTGTGGTCGGCCTCGACCTCGACGTGGAACTCGCTGCAGGGTGCCAGCTCGGCGTCCGGCAGCGGCTGCGCCAGCGTCCCGCGCAGCTCGCAGAGGGCCAGCGTCTGGCCGACGATCTCGTGGTGGCGCTCGGGCGCGTAGACGCGGCGCTCGTGGCCGTCGTTGAGCTTCATGTAGAGGAGCGCCGCCGACCCCCGGCGCCGCGCGGCGCCGGGGGTCGCGTCGTTGCTGACCGAGGCCGGAATCCAGCCGAGCAGGAAGCCGGTCTCGTGGGCGCCGAGCTCGATGTTGGCGCGCTGGCTGTAGGGATGGGCGGCGGTCGCCTCGCTGTACATCCCGGCGAAGCCCTGCTCGCGCGCCCAATCGATCAGGAAGCTCTTGGTCCGGGTGAAGAGGTGCTGGCCGCGGGCAGCGGCGAGGGTCACCGCCTGCCCGGAGTGGGCGACGGAGTCGCCGGCGGCGG
The DNA here is from genome assembly GCA_013821475.1 of Solirubrobacterales bacterium. Taxonomy (GTDB): domain Bacteria; phylum Actinomycetota; class Thermoleophilia; order Solirubrobacterales; family 70-9; genus VAYN01. Next base: position 24,068 of record JACDGU010000005.1, on the reverse strand, counting down.
CCACGCTCATCCCCATGTGGCAGAGCAGGCCGCCCTCGGCGTCCTCGGCGACGCAGGAGACGTAGCGGCCGTCGCTGAGCCTCGCGGCCACCTCGGCGGCGTCATAGACCCAGCGGACGTCGTAGCTGTCGCCGTAGGCGGCTTCGATCGCCTCGGTCAGCACGGCCCCCTCGTCGGACCCCAGAAATCGAAAGTTCACTTCCATTGGCTCGTTATCGCCACCGTATCCGCCCGGCTCAAGCGAATGGCCGGTGGCGCCGAGACTCCCAGGTAGGCTTTGGAGAGCCACCCGCGCATCGCCACCCCACAGGAAACGGCTGCGAAAGCCAAAAGAAGTGACTTGCCCGCCTAGCTCAACCTGGGAGAGCACCTGATTTGTAATCAGGAGGTTGCCGGTTCGAACCCGGCGGCGGGCTCTCGGGACTAGACGGGGCCCGCGCCCGACCGTAGGTGAAGTCGAGCGCGAGCCCCTGCCAATTGGAAAGCGGGGAAAACGTGGATGCCGTGCACCCCGCCACGGCGCAGGGTAGCCACGGCCCACGAGCTGCTCGGGCAGGACTCGGTGCCGATCTGAATCTTGCGACGACGATCGCTCTCGAAGTAGATTCCCCTCGAATGACGACCGACTTCTCAATCGGCACCCGCTACGAGTGCCCAGCGACCGAGCCGGCCGCCTGGTTTCGCGACGTGCTCGAGCAGATCCGGGCCGAGCGCGAGGGGGAGATCCCGATCAGGCTCGAGGCGACGACCGGCCACCAGGTGGACGGCCTGCTCGGCTCGCTCGACCCGGGGATCTCGCCAGGGCCCTACGGCAAGGTCAGCATCGACTCCCACGGCGAGGACCTGGTGATCGGCTCGGAGATGCTCAAGGCCTTCACCCTGCTGCCGGGGAAGACCGGCAAGCGTCCCGAGCCCGAGGATTAGCGCGGTCAGTCGGAGCTGGCGCCGCCGAGCAGGCGCGACTTCTCCGCCGCGAACTCCTCGTCGGTGAGGATGCCCTTGTCGCGCAGCGAGCCGAGGCGCTCGAGCCGTTGCAGTCGGGCGTCCTCCGCGTCGACCGGGAGCGCCTGGGTCGGCGCCTCGGAGCGAGCTGGAGCGTCGGGGCCGCTGTCCGCGCGCTCGGGCCGGCGCACCTCGGGAAGGCGCAGTTTCGATGCGCGCTCGCCGATGTTGGCGCCTTTGACGGCGCTGACGAACTTGTCCCGGGTCGGGCCGAAGGTGTCGCTGAAGTGGGCGTCGGGAAATTCCTCGCCGGCCTGCCGGCGCAGCCCGTGGATCCCGAAGGCCGCCATCCCGGCGACGATCAGGGTGGTGAGGAACGAGCGCAGCCCCTGGGTGGCCGCGCCGAGGAAGTAGATGCCGACGAGGATCGCCAGGCCGGCGTAGACGTAGGCGATGTAATCTCGCAGGGCCGGTGCGATCACGCGGCGGCTGGCGCGGGCGGCGTTGCTGGGGGAAGCCAGCCAGCCGGAGGCGGAGAAGAGGACGCCGACGATGATCACCGTGGTCGCGATGCTGGTCATCAGCGAGGTGCCGATCGACCAGGCGGCTTCGCCCGCCGGCTTTGCGCTCTGCGCCGTGACTAACTGGTCGACGACGATGCCGCCGGCGATGTGGCGGAAGACGATCACCGCGAAGCCCGCCGCGATCAGGGCGATGCCGCTGAAGAGGACGATCACCCAGCGGCCTTCCCGGGAGAGGTATATCGCCAGCGCGAAAACGGCAAAGGTGAGGATCGAGAGCAGCAGCGCCAGGCCCTTGATCGCGACGACGATGCTCTGCGCCGTCTTCAGCTGGTCGGACTTGAGGATCCGGATCTGGGCCGCGTCCGGCGGCAGCTTTTCGGCCAGGTCCGAGGCCAGGCCGACCTGGCCGGCAAGGTTGGTCAGCAGGCTGCCGAGGTTGAGGCTGACGTTGCCGCCTGCGGTCGAGATCGCTTCCTTCTTGTTTTCCAGCACCGCCAGCAGCTGTTCGTGGGCGGTCCGGTTGGCGTCCTCCCAGAGCGCCTGCGCGGTGGACGTTTCCAGGACTTTTTCCGCCCCGCTGCCGGCGACCTGGCGCAGCCCACCGGCGGCCGGACCGGCCAGTTCCTTGGTGTCGCCGGGGAGGATTTCCTTCAGTTCCTGCTCGACGTCGACGTTTTCGTAGAGCTGGTCGACGAGGTATTCGCCGACCGCGCTGCGGATCGTTTCGTTATGCAGCAGCTGGCCACTGGTCGTGACCCAGTCGTCCGTGTTGAGCGCCTGGCGCTCGATCCAGATCGCGAAGACGCTGAAGAAGGCGAGCACCGCGCCGAGGACGACCAGCGCTTTCACGGTGCGTCGTCGTCGGCGGCTCATCGCCGGGATGCTATACGTGGGCAATGAAGCTTGAGGGCATCCACCACATAACGGCGATTACCGAGAATGCCCAGCGCAACGTCGATTTCTATGCTGGTGTCCTGGGTCTGAGGCTGGTCAAGAAAACGGTCAACCAGGACAGCCCGACCGTCTACCACCTGTTCTTCGCCGACGAGGGCGGCGACCCCGGCTCGGATCTGACCTTCTTCGAGTATCCCGGCGCGCCCCTGGGCCGCGCCGGCGCCGGCATGGTCCACCGCATCGTCTGGCGCGTCGCCTCCGAGGATTCGCTCGACTTCTGGGCGCAGCGCCTCAGCGCCAACGGCGTCGAGCCCGAGCGGGACGGCGGCAGCCTCGTCTTTTCCGACCCCGAGGGGCTCGAGCACGAGCTGCTCGTGGTCAGCGTCCCTGATGAGCCGCTGACGGCCGAGCACCCGGAGATCCCCGCCGAGCTCGCCCTCCAGGGTTTCCACGCGGTGCGCGCCTACAGCGCCGCCCCCGACGCCAGCAGCGGGCTGCTCGAGGCGCTCGAGTTCGAGCCGGCCGACGGCGGTTGGGAGGCGCGCGGCGAGGTGCGGGGAGGGCTCTACTTCTACGACGAGCCGACCGCCGAGCCCGGCCTGCAGGGCGCGGGTAGCGTCCACCACGTCGCCTGGGCCTCGACTCCCGACGAGCACATGGCCTGGCGCGAGAAGGCGATCTCCGCCGGCGCTCGGCCGACTCCCGAGATCGACCGCTTCTACTTCCTCTCGATCTACTTCCGCGAGCCCAGCGGCGTCCTCTTCGAGATCGCGACGATGGGGCCCGGCTTCACCGTCGACGAGCCGCTCGAGCACCTCGGCGAGAAGCTCTCGCTGCCGCCCGACTTCGAGCACCTGCGGGCCGAGGTCGAACCCAATCTGAGGCCGGTCCGCAACCCGCGCTCGGATCCGGGGGAGTGAACGGGGACTTCGTCTGGGAGGACGCCGGCCGGACCGTCGTCTTCCGTCGCGGTGGGATCGGGCAGGCGCTCGAGCTGGTGCTCGGTCGCGACTTCGACCCGTTCGCGTTGCTGAGCACGCCCCGCGCCCTCGGCGATGCACCTGAGTTGGCCGCCGCGGTAAGCGCGGTGCACGAGGTCGGGCCCGGCGCGGTCGCCGATCTCGCCGCGCCGCTGCTCGACCAGGTCGACGCGGCGACGATCGTCGCCCTCGGCGGCGGCCGCGTGATCGATGTCGCCAAGTCGGTCGCCTCGGTCAGCGGCGCCCGCGTCGTCGCGATCCCGACGACGCTGTCGGGGGCCGAGATGAGCGCCAACCACCGCGCTCCCGCCGGCGCCGAGGGCCGGGTCCGTCGCCGCGCCCGGGCCGAGCTGGTGATCGCCGACCCGGAGGCGATGACCAGCGCCCCCGAGGCCGAACTCCGCGCCAGCTCGATGAACGCCCTCGCCCACGGCGCCGACTGCCTCTACACGCCGCTGGCCAGCCCGGTCTCGGTGATGTGCTCGCTGCGCGGGGCCGCGTCGATCGCCGGTGCCCTCGACGAAGAGCCGGGCGAGCGCGACCGGGCGGCGCTGGCGCTCGGCTCGATCCTCTGCGGCTACGCGGTCGACAGCGCCAAGTTCGGCCTCCACCACCCGGTCTGCCAGACGCTGGTGCGGGTCTGCGGGACCCCGCACGCGGGGACCAACGCCGCGGTCCTGCCTCGCGCCGCGGCCTTCCTCGCCGGCCGCGCTCCCGAGATCTTCGCGCAGCTCGCAGCTGCGCTCGGCACCGACCCCAGTGGCCTCGAACCCCGCATCCTCGAGCTCGGCGAGGACCCGCCGGGCCTCGGCGCTCTCGGCGCCGACCGCAGCAAGCTCGGCCAGGCCCTGGAGCAGATGCTCGAACGCCCCGAGCTCGCCTCGGTCCCCGGGCCACCCCTGACCAAGTCCGATCTTGCGGGGTTGGTCGAAGGCTCCTGGTAGGTCGGGCGGGTAACCGTGCCCGCCCGGCCGTGTAGCGCTCTGCGTGAACGCCGAGCGTCTCGCCAAATACCATGCCTACACGCGCAAGCACAGCGTCAACTGGCCGATTTACCTGCTCGCCCGCGTCTTCCTGACGCCGGGCTTCCTCCTCTACTTCCGCTACGCCCGCACCGGTCGCGAGCACGCCCGCCTCAAGGGCGGCCTGATCGTCGCCTCCAACCACCGCAGCTTCCTCGATCCCTTCATTCTCGGCGGCTCGCTGCCCTGGCGGCGGCCGATGAACTACGTCGCCAAGGTCGAGCTCTTCCGCCGCCCCTGGCAAGGCTGGATCCTCTCCCGCCTCGGCGCCTTCCCGATCCGCCGCGGCGAGTCCGACGAGGAATCGATGGAGACGGCGCGGATGCTGGTCGAACGCGGCGGCACCGTCGCGATCTTTCCCGAGGGGACCCGGATCCGGCGCGGCACCCTGGGCTCGCCCCGGCGCGGCGTCGGCCGCCTGGCGCTGCAGACCGGTGCGCCGGTGATTCCGGCGGCGGTGCTCGGGACCGAACATGTCCGCCGCGGCTGGCGGATCCGGCCGCGCAAGGTCAAGGTGCGGCTCGGCAGGGCGATGACCTTTCCCCGCGCCGAGGAGCCCTCGCGGGCGCTGGCGGAGACCGTTACGGCGCGGATCTGGCCCAACGTCCAGCTGCAGTGGGAAGACCTCGGTGGCCTGCCGGCGATGCGCCGCGCCGCGGTGATCGGCGCCGGCAGCTGGGGGACGGCCGTCGCCGTGCTGCTGGCCCGCGGCGGGCTCGAGGTCCAGCTCGGCGCCCGCACTCCCGAACGGGTGGCCGAGCTGATCGACCACGGCGAGAACCGCCGCTACTTGCCGGAGGTGCCGCTGCCGGAGACGATCGACGTCCGCCTCGCCTCCAACATCGAGCTCGACGGCCTCGACCTGATCTGCCTCGCGATCCCGTCCAGGTCGCTGCCGCAGGCGGTGGGGTCGATCGCCGACCGGGTCGGTGGCCGCTCCTCGATCCTGCTCCTGACCAAGGGCCTGATTGCCCCGCAGGGTCAACTGCCGGCCGAATACGTCGGCGAACGGGTGCGGGCGCGGGCGATCGCCTGTCTCGGCGGGCCGGCCCACGCCCGCGAGGCGGTCTCCGGCTCGGCGGCGCTCGTCCTCGGCTCCGCCGACGCCGACCTGCGCGCCCAGCTGGGCGAGGTGTTCGACCTCGCCGGCCTCGTCTGCGAGCGCTCCGGCGACGTCACCGGGGTCGAGATGGCCGGCGCGGCGAAGAACGCTGCGGCCCTTGCCGCCGCCGCCGCCGAGCCGCACGGACTCAACGCCGCCGGGATCGCCGTCGCCGAGATCTGGAGCGAGTGCATCGAGTACGCGATCCAGCACGGCGCCGAGCTCGAGACCTTCTCCGGCCTGGCCGGGGTCGGCGACCTGACGGCGACGATGATGGCGCCGACCGGGCGCAACCGCCGCGCCGGTGAGCTGCTCGGCACCGGCACGCCGGCGGCGGAGATCCCGAAGCTGATCGGCCAGGCCTCGGAGGGGCTCGTCACGACGCCGCTGCTGGCCGAAGCGGTTGCCGCCTCGGGCGTCTCCGCTGATGCCCTGACCGGGCTCGCCGAGCTGATCAGGGGCGAGATCGACGCCGACGAGTGGGTCGCCGGCTTGCGCCGGGTCGAGAGGGCGAGGTGGGCGGCGTGATCGGGCTAGGCTTGGCCGGTGAGCGGCCCCAGCGAGAACGTCGAGCCCGGCGACCTGGGTCCCGCGGCGAAGGCGGAGCTGGACCGCGCTTTCTCAGACTTCTACCGCGCCCACCTGCGCGACGTCTACTCCTACTCCTACTACCGGGTGGGCAACCACCACGACGCCGAGGACCTGACCGAGCAGGCCTTCCTGCAGGCCTACCGGCACTTCGACCGCGCGCGGCGCGAGTCGGACGGACGGCCGCTGCGCCCGTGGCTGATCCGGATCGCCCACAACCTCGCCTCGAACTACTATCGCGACCGCTCACGACGGCCGCAGACGCCGCTGGAAAACGCCGACCCGATCGCCGCCCGGCACGACACCGTGGCGATCGCCGAGGGGCGCGAGGAGCTGCGCCAGGTGATGGCCAATCTCGAGCACCTCTCCGAGGACCGGCGCGAGGCGCTGATCATGCGCTTCGCGCTCGGCATGGACAACCGCGAGATCGCCCGTGCCCTGGGCCGCTCCGACGGCGCCACCAAGGTCCTTATCCATCGCGCGATCAAGCAACTCCAGGAGGAGATGAGCGATGAGTGAGGCAAGCGAGCGGTTGACCCGCTCGAGCTGGGACGTCGAGAGCCTGCTGGCCGACGCGCTGGCCCCGATCGAGCCCCCCGAGCGGCTCTCCGGCCGGGTGGAGGACACCCTGGCGGCCGTCACCCAGGCCGCTGCCGAGGAGCTCTCCGAGTGGGCCGAGGAACTCTCAGAGAGCGAGCTGCGGGCGCTGCGCGACCCCCGCAACTGGGTCCGCCCGGTGGTCGCGGTCGGTGCCGGCGGCGTCGCCACCGGAGCGCTGGTCCTGCTCGAGCTGCGCCGGCGCAGCAAGCAGCGGGGCGAAAGCGGCCTACGCTCGCTTACCAGCGGGTTGCGCTCGCGGCTCTGACTTCTGCTTGAGCGGTTCCTTTTGCACCTTGGGCGTGGAAGAGGAACCACGACCTTTCTCGGGCCGCTTGGCGTTCCGCCTCCCTGGCGGCTTCGGGGTTCCGGCCGCCGCCGCCAGGCCGAGCACGCCGATGACGAGGTGCAGGGTGTCGTCGCCACCGCTGGCGGGGAGGAAGCCGCCGATCGCGTCGGCGGCTCCGATCGCGAAGCCCCAGATCCCCAGGGCGGTGTAGAGGGCGCCGACGAGGAGCGCGTAGCGTCGCGAGGCGACGCCGGCGAGCAGCAGGCCGAGGGCACCGGTGGCGACGTGCAACAGGTTCAGCCAGGCGTTGACCCGGAGCACGCCGAGCGCGGCTTCGACGTCGCCCGGGCTGCCGAATGAGGCGCCGTAGAAGAAGCCGACGATCCCGAGGACGACGAGCAGGGCGCCGAGGGCGGTCGCGTAGAGACGTGCTGGGCTGGCGGCCTCCATCGGCGCCGATTGTAGGCTGACCGTCCCCATGACCCAGACTTGTTACCGCCACCCCGACCGCGAAACCGCCGTCTCCTGCTCCTCCTGCGGGCGGCCGATCTGCCCGGACTGCATGACCCCGACCCCGGTCGGGATGCGCTGCCCGGAGTGCATGCGCCAGCAGACGAAGGTGATCCGCAACCCGACCGGAACCCCGGGCCAGTTCAGCGCCTTCCCGGCGACGATGGTTCTGATCGCGATCAACATCGTCGTCTATCTGATCGAGATCGCCCACGGTGGCGGTGGCATCGGCGAACAGAGCACGCGGACGCTCTACGACCTCGGCGGCCTCTTCGGGCCCTCGGTCGCCGAAGGCGACTGGTGGCGCCTGCTGACCAGCGGATTCGTTCACGTCAGCCCGCTGCACATCGGCTTCAACATGTTCTTGCTCTACTTCCTCGGGCGCCTGCTTGAGCCCGCGCTGGGCACGCCCCGCTTCGTCGCGGTGTACTTCGCCTCCCTGTTGGCCGGCTCGTTCGGGGTAATGCTGCTCGACCCCAACGTGGTGTCCGCCGGTGCCTCGGGGGCGATCTTCGGGCTGGCCGGCGCCACCTTCGTCATCGCCCGCGGACGGGGGATGGACGCGATCGCGGGAGAGATCGGCTTCCTGATCGTCTTCAACCTGGTCTTCACCTTCGCGGCCGCCAACATCAGCGTCGGCGCCCATCTCGGCGGCCTCGTTGGAGGCGTGATCTGCGCGCTGACGATCGTCGCCGGTGAGCGCGGCATGTTCGGCGCAAGAAGGCTGCCGGTCGAGCTCCTCCTGATCGCCGCCGTCGGCGCGGTCTCCTTTTTCGGCGCCCTCGCCGTTGCCTGAGTCCGCTCAGCGGCCGGCAGATTGCCGCGAGACCGGTGCCCGCAGGGTGATGAAGGCGGTGTTGCCGGGCGGGTCCATCAGGTCGGGGTGGAGCAGGTGGCAGAGCAGCTCGACGCCGTCGACCAGGCGCGGTCCAGGCTCGGCGAACGCGGCGGCGGCGGCGACCGCGAAGGCGCGGCGGGCGCCCAGCGACTCGATCCACTCCCAGTGCTCCATCGCCTCGGCCTGTCCGTCCTCGAGCGCGCCGCCGGCCAGCACGATCACGACCTCGGCGCCGAGGCTCGCGAGCTCGCCCCAGCCGACCTCGGCGGGGTTCAGGCCGGGGTCGCCGGCCACGTCCTCGCCGCCGGCGATCGAGATCATCTCCGGGATCCAGAAACCGCCGACCCGCGGCGGGTCGAAGCTCTCCAAAGCGATCACCCGCGGGCTGCCCGCCCCGGTGACCGCGGCGCGGGCCGTCGCCAGCCTGCCCTCGAGTTCGCCGCGAAGCTCGTGCGCATGCTCCTCCATGCCCGTGGCCTCACCCAGGAGCACGACCTCTTCGAGCATCTCACTGAGCGTCGCTACGCGCATTATTCGATCAATATCGCAGCTACCGCGAAACCCACGAGGACGGACAGCTATATTGCGTTCGCCGAATGGCCGACGACGCTCCAGCCCGAAGTACCGGGCCGCATAGCCGATGAGCGTCCTCCTGCTCGTCCTGCTCCTGCTGTTGATCGGGATCAACGGTTTCTTCGTCGCGGCCGAGTTCGCCCTGGTTCGCACCCGGCGTGGCAAAATCGAGCAGCTGGCGGAGGAGGGGGAATCCGGCGCCGAGGCGGTGGTCGAGCAGCTCGACAAAATCGAAGAATCGCTCTCCGCCTGTCAGATCGGCGTCACGATCGCCTCGATCGGGATCGGATTCCTCGGCGAGCCCTCGCTCTCGAAGCTGATCGAACCGATCTTCGGCAGCCTCTCGCACGAGGCCTCGGCGGTGCTCTCGCTGGCCTTCGCCTTCATCATCGTCACCGCGGTCCACATCAGCGTCGGCGAGCAGGTGCCGAAGATGCTGGCGATCGCCAACCCGGAGCGGACCGCGCGGCGGGTCTCGCGGCCGCTGAACTGGTTCCGGGTCGCGACCGCGCCTGTGACCAAGGGCCTGAGCTGGTTCTCCAACCGGGTGGTGCGGATCTTCGGCGTCAATCCCGGCGACCTCGAGGAACACCACACCGCCGAGGATCTGAAGCAGATCATCGACAGCTCCAGCATGGGGGGCACCCTCGACCCGGGTGAGGCGGGGATGCTCGGCGGCGTCTTCCACCTCCACGAGCAGGAGGCGCGCGAGGTGATGACGCCGATCCCGGCGGTGATCACCGCCGACACCGCGGAGTCGGTCGAGTCGGCGCTACGCCGTTGCGTCACCTCCGGTCACACCCGGCTGGTCGTGATCGAAGACGAGAATCCCGACCGGGTCAAGGGCATCGTCCACAACAACAGCCTCGCCCGCCTCTACATGAGCGACGGCCCCGACTCCTCGATCGAGACGGTGATCCGCGACGCGCTGATCGTGCCCGAGACGCGGCCGCTCGACGACCTCTTGCACGATCTCCAAGTCCAGCGCACCTCGCTTTCAGTGGTCGTCGACGAGTACGGGCGGACGGTTGGGATCGTCACCGTCGAGGACATCCTCGAGGAGGTGGTGGGGGAGATCGAGGACGAGACCGACCCTCGCGCCGCGGCGCTGCGCAAGCTGACCAACGGCGACTGGTTCGTCCGCGGCCACGTCTCGCTCGGCGACCTCGCCGACGCCGGAATCGAGCTGCCGGTCGACACCGACGCCTACAACTCGGTCGGCGGCTACTTCTTCGGCGAGCTCGGCAGGCTGCCCAAGCGCGGCGACTCGATCGTCGCCAACGGGTACACGATCCGGGTCGAGGCGGTTCGCGAGAACCGGATCGAGGCGGTCCGGATCAGCGGTTCCGTCCGTCCCTCGGCCTAACTTCTCCGGGCAACCTGCAGTCCCCCGAAGGTGTGGAGGTATCGCTATGTGGGTTGTACGCCTGACCGACAAGCAGCTCGAGGTTCTGAGAGCGCTATTGCGCTCCGAGGAGCATCTCGGCCCGGCGCTGAAAGGCTCGATCGAGGCACTCGACCTCGCTCGCTGGGACGAGCTACCTGAAGCAGAACTCCCCTGGCACCAGATCGAGCAGATCGCTCAGCGCCAGGGAATCTCTGAGGCCGACGTGATCTGGGACATCTCCGGGAAGAGGAAGACCGCCCAGGCAGACTGACCGGAAAGCGGAGGTGGCCGCGCCCCGACTTTCTTCAGTCGTAGGTGTAGAAGCCGGCGCCTGACTTGCGGCCGAGTCTCTGCTCACCGATCATCTCGACGATCAGGCCTGGGGGCTTGTGGGCTACCTCAGAAGAGTCGGCGTAGAGGGCGTCGCCGATCGCCTCGGCGACGTCGAGGCCGACGAAGTCCAGCAGGGCCAGCGGGCCCATCGGGTGGCCGGCGCCGAGCTTCATGCAGGCGTCGACCTCGCCGGCCTCCATGCCGGTCCGCTCGACCATCCGCACCGCGTCGAAGAGGTATGGGAAGAGCAGTCGGTTGACGACGAAGCCGGCCTGGTCGGGGACCTCGACGGCGGTCTTGCCGAGCGCCGCGCACCAGGCGAGGGCCTTCTCGCGCGCGCCCTCGGCACCGTCGGGGATGCAGACCTCGACCAGCTGCATCCGCGGCACCGGGTTGAAGACGTGGAGGCCGAAGAGGCGGGGAGTGCCGGCGGCGGCGGCGATCTCACCGATGCCGAGCGAGGACGTCGTGGTCGCCAGGTCGGCGTCGGGGCAGGCTGCGTCGATCCTCGCCAGGAGCTCGCCCTTCGCCTCGAGCTCCTCGACGACGGCCTCGACGATGACGTCGCACTCGGCCAGGTCGGCCGGGTCGGTCGTCACCCGCAGGCGCGAGGGCTCGGCGCCCTCGATCTTGGCGCAGGCGGCTACGACTTTCTCCTCGGCGCGCCAGGCGGAGGCCTCGCTGCGGGCAAGCAGGATCGTCTCCGCCGTAGTGGTCGAGACGGCGGCGAGACCGGTGGCGATTGCCCCGCTCCCCGCGATCCCCGGATTTTCGTACCCCTGGTGAGTGCTCATTGGCCGGGGTTCCTATCACGCTCCCGTAGAATGGTGAAGCGTGCATAGGAAAACTGGCTGACTAGCCAGTCGGCTAACTGACGGGGGACTGGGATGGAGAACGGCAAAGGCAGTTTCGGTGGCCGCGAGGTCGTAATCGTCGAGGCGACCCGGACGCCGATTGGCCGCGGGCATCTCGAGAAGGGCTACTACAAGGACCTGCACCCGTCCAACCTGCTCGCCAAGGTCTACGGCGATCTCTTCGAGCGCAGCGGGGTCGACCCCGCTGAGACCGGCGACGTAATCGCCGGCTGCGCGCAGCAGTTCGGCGAACAGGGCCTCAACATCGGCCGCAACGCCTGGCTCGAGGCCGGCCTCCCGGTCGAGGTCCCGGCGACGACGATCGACCGCCAGTGTGGCTCCGCGCAGCAGGCGGTCAACTTCGCCGCGGCGCTGATCGCAACCGGCGTCCACGACGTCGCGATCGGCTCCGGAGTCGAGCACATGGGCCATGTCTCCTTCGCCGAGGGCTTTGACGTGATCAAAGAGCACGGCAACCCCTTCTCACCGGAGCTGCTTGCCCGCTACGAGCTCATCCCCCAGGGCCTCTCGGCGGAGATGATCGCCGACAAATGGGAGATCCCCCGCTCTGAGCTCGACGAGATCGGTCTGCGCTCCCAGCAGCTGGCGCGGCAGGCGACCGACGAGGGCCGCTTCGAGCGCGAGATCGTGCCGATGCAGGTCAACGGCGACACCTACATGACCGACCAGGGGTTGCGCGAGACGACTCTGGAGGGCCTGGCGAATCTGCGCCCGGCCTTCAAGGAGGACGGCAAGATCACCGCCGGCAACTCCTCGCAGGTCTCCGACGGCGCCGCCGCGGTGATGCTGATGGCGCGCGAGAAGGCCGACGCTCTGGGTCTGAAGCCGCGGGCGCGGATCTTCGACCAGACCACGGTCGGGGTTGACCCGGTGATCATGCTGACCGGCCCGATCCCGGCGACCCAGAAGCTGCTCAAGCGCAGCGGGATGACGATGGACGACATCGACCTGGTCGAGATCAACGAGGCCTTTGCCTCGGTGCTCGCCGCCTGGCGTCGCGAGCTCGATCCCGACATGGACCGAGTCAACGTCAACGGCGGCGCGATCGCCCTCGGCCACCCGCTCGGCTCGACCGGCGCCCGCTTGATCACCACCCTGCTGCACGAGCTGGAGCGGACCGACAAGGAGATCGGCCTGGTGACGATGTGCTGTGGTGGCGGATTGGGCACCGGAACCCTGATCCAGCGGATCTGAGGTCGGCGGACTCAGTAGCTTGCGGTTCCGTCCCAATCCAGACAGAGGAGATCAGTTGAGTAAGCGACTCATCGCGATGCTCGCAGGCGTCGTCGCAATCGCCGTCATCGCCGCGGGGTGCGGTTCCAGCAGCAGCAGCGACAGCACGGGCGGCGGCGAAGAAAGCAGTTCGTCTTCGTTGACGAAAGCCGAATTCATCAAAGCCGGCGACGCGATTTGCCTGGAAAGCAACGAAGCCCTCGAAGGTGAAGCCAACGAATTCGCCGAAGAAAACGGGATCGACATCGGAAAACCGACGACTGAACAGCAGGAAGAAGTCGTCAGCGAAGTCGTCGCGCCCGCGATCCGCGAACAGGCGGAAGGGATCAGCGAACTCGGTGCTCCCAGCGGTGAAGAGGAAGAAGTCGAAGCGATCGTCGATGCTGTCGAAAACGGGGCTGAAGAAGCAGAAGAAGAACCGAGCTCCCTGGTCGAAGCTGAAGGCGGCGGCCCGTTCGCGGAAGCGAACGAACTCGCCAACGCTTACGGCTTCAAAGTCTGCGGCGAATAACGCACCCTGCACGGTTTTGGAAAGGGCGCCCGAGTGGCGCCCTTTCCATTTCTAAAAGGCCCTATTGGCTGCCCGGCCAGGGGTCCTATAGGCTGCCCGATCGATGGACCTGACGCTGTCGCCATCGGAGGAGGAGTTCCGCGACGAGGTTCGCACCTGGTTGCAGGAGAACAACCCAGGCCCTGAGCCGGAGGCCGGCCTCGACGAGGTGATGACCTTCCGCGGCGAGTGGCAGCTGAAGCTGCACGCGGCGGGGTGGGCCGGGATCTCCTGGCCGAAGGAGTACGGCGGCCGCGGCGCGACGATGATCGAGCAGGCGATCTTCGTCGGCGAGGCGGCGGCTCAGGAAGCGCCAAGCCCGGCCAACGTCCTCGGTCTGGCGATGGGCGGCCCGGTTGTCATCGCCCACGGCACCGATGCGCAGAAGCAACGCTACCTGGAGCCGATCCTGACCGGCGAGGAGATCTGGTGCCAGGGCTTCTCCGAGCCCGAGTCCGGCTCCGACCTCGCCTCGCTGAAGACCCGCGCGGTCAAGGACGGCGACGAATGGGTGGTCAGTGGCCAGAAGGTCTGGACCACCTTCGCCCAGTACGCGAAGTGGTGCATGCTCGTCGCCCGTACCGACCCCGACGCTCCCAAGCACCAGGGCCTGACCTACTTCCTGATGGACATGGAGCAGGAGGGGGTCGAAGCCAAACCATTGGTTCAGATCACCGGCGAGGGCGAGTTCAACGAGGTCTTCATGGACGAAGCGCGGATCCCCGAGGAGAACGTCGTCGGCGGCGTCGGCAACGGCTGGGGCGTGGCGATCACGACCCTGATGAACGAGCGCGCCGGGCTCGCCTTCGGCGCCATCGCCCAGATCCAGAACAGCCTCCGCCGGCTCGCCAGGCTGGCCAACGAGATCCGCCTCGGCGGCGGCTCGGCGGCCGACGACAGCTACTACCGCCAGCGCATCGCCCAGCTCCACATCGAGGCCGAGGCGATGCGGCTCGCCGCCTACCGCGGGCTGACCAAGACGATGCAGTCGGGCATTCCCGGGCCCGAGGGTTCGCTCGGCAAGTGGCAGTGGTCGGACATCAGCCAGGGACTGAACGAGCTGGCGCTGGAGATCGAGGGGGCCTACGCGCCGCTCTCCCGCGGCGCCGAGCAGGCGGTCGCCAACGGCGCCTGGCAGTACGGCTTCCTTCGCTCGCGGGCCAACTCGATCGAGGGCGGCACCACCGACATCCTCAAGAACATCATCGCCGAGCGGGTGCTCGGCCTGCCGAGGCTGCGCTGACATGTACTTCGACCTCACCGACGAGCAGCAGGCGATCAAGGCGACGGCACACGAGTTCCTCGCCTCGCGCTTCAAATCGGAGCGGATTCGCGAGCTGGCCGCCGGCGACGACGGCTTCGACGCCGGCGGCTGGGGCGAGATGGTAGAGCTCGGCTGGGCCGGCCTGGCCGTTCCCGAGGAGTGGGGCGGGCAGGGCCTCGGCATCGTCGAGCTGGCGATCCTCTTCGAGGAGATGGGGTACGCACTGGCCCCCTCGCCGCTGTTCTCGAACACGATCTCCGGCCTGGCGCTCAGCCTCTGCGGCTCCGATGACCAGCGGGAGCGCTACCTGCGGCCACTGGCCGTCGGCGAGAAGCGCGGCACCCCTGCGCTCTGGGACGCCGGCTCGACGGCCACCCCAGGCGCCTTCAAGATGGAGGCTCGGGCGGAGGACGGCGGCGTCGTCCTACACGGCGAGAAGGTGCTCGTCCTCGACGCCGCCAGCGCCGACTTCTTCGTCGTCGCCACCGACGACGGCAAGCGCCACCTGGTCGACAGCGCTGCCGCCGGCCTGACGGTCGTCACCGAAGTGTCGATCGACACCACCCGCCGCCTCTCGAGCGTGCGCTTCGACGGCGTCCGGGTCGCCGCCGAGGACACCCTGCCGGCCGCCGGCGCCGACTACGAGGACGTCTTCAACCGCCTCTGCGTGGCCCTCGCCGCCGAGTCGACCGGGATCGCCCAGCGGACGATGGAGATGGCCGTCGAGTACGCCAAAGACCGCCAACAGTTCGGTCGTCCGATCGGCGCCTACCAGGCGGTCTCCCACCGCTGCG
The DNA here is from genome assembly GCA_013821475.1 of Solirubrobacterales bacterium. GTDB lineage: Bacteria > Actinomycetota > Thermoleophilia > Solirubrobacterales > 70-9 > VAYN01. The sequence goes on along the minus strand of JACDGU010000005.1, from coordinate 8,773 downwards.
CGCAGATGCTGCTGGAGACCGAGAACGCGCGCTCGACCTATTACGGCGCCGCCTGGGCCGCCGACGCCGAGCCGGCCGGGCTGCCGCTCGCCGCTTCGATGGCCAAGGCCTACGCCTCCGACGCCGGCTGGCGCGTCCCCGACGCCTCGATCCAGGTCCACGGCGGGATCGGCTTCACCTGGGAGCACGACCTCCACTTCTTCCTCAAGCGCGGCCGCGCCAACGCGGCGATGTTCGGCGACGCCAGGTGGCACCGCGAGCGGGTCGCCGACGCGGTCCTTTCCCGGGCCGCTGTTTCCGCGGCCGCCTGAGCCGGCGATGGGCGCCCTCGACCGCATCTCCGTCGCCGCGATCGGCAACTCGGTTGCCGACCTCGAGGCCGAGACGCTGCGGGCCGAGGCCGCCGGCGTCGAGTGCGTCTGGGCACCGGAGCTCTTCCGCAGCGCCGTCACCCAGGCCTCCTACCTGGCGGCGAAGACCGAGCGGATCGACGTCGCCACCGGGATCGTCTGGGCCTTCACCCGCAGCCCCTTCATCCACGCGATCACTGCACTCGACATCGACGAGATGTCCGGCGGGCGCTTCCGCTTCGGGATGGGGGCGGGGGTCAAACGGCTGAACGAGACCTGGCACAACGCCAACTACGGCAAACCGGCGCCACACCTGCGCGAGGCGATCGAGGCGACCCGACTGATCATGCGCCAGGCCAGCGCCGGCGAGCCGATCCGCTACCAAGGCGAGTACTACGACATCGACATCAAGGGCTGGGCGCGGCCCCACGAGGCGCCGCGCGAGGCGGTGCCGATCTACACCGCCGCGGTCCAGGCGGGGATGGCGCGGATGGCGGGCGACGTCGCCGACGGGCTGATCGGTCACCCGATCCAGAGCCTGCGGTGGATCGACGAGGTCGTCGTTGACGGCTTCGAGACCGGCCTCAGTCGCTCGGGCCGCGAGCGTGGGGACTTCGACTACCTGCCGACCATCTGCTGCGCGATCGACGACGACGAAGGTCGGGCGATCGAGATGGCCCGGCGCACAATCTCCTTCTACGCGACGGTCAAGACCTACGCGCCGCTCTGGGAGATGCACGGCTTCACCGACAACGCCGTCGCCGCCGGCGACGCCTTCCGCCGCGGCGACCTCGCCGCGGTCCCGGCGGCGATCAGCGACGAGATGGTCGAGACCTACTGCGCCGCCGGGCCGCTCGACAAGGTCCGGGCCCGGGTCGAGGCGACCGCCGAGCGCGCTGACGGCCTCTTCCTCACCCCGCCGACCTACTTCATCTCGGCCGAGGAGCTGAGCGAGTACCAGGGCCGGATCATCGACGCCTTCGGCCCCACCGCGAACTGATCGCGACCCCCGCAGATCGCGAAGGCGAAGTGCTGGCCCGGGTGCGGGCGATCCCGGCGGGCTCGGTCGCGACCTACGGCGAAGTCTCGCCCGGCGCCCCGCGCTTCGCCGGCAGTGTGCTCTTCGGCGCCGACGAGCCCGACCTCGCCTGGTGGCGCGTCGTCCGCGCCGACGGCTCGCTCGCCAAGGGCGCGCGGCAGAAGCAGCTGCTGGTCGCCGAGGGGGTTCCGTTCCGCGGCGAGCGGGTGGAGATGAGCAGTGACCGGCTCAGCGCTTGAGCATCTCGCGCTGGACGTCGCCCTCACTGATCCGGTTGCTCGGCCCGTAGACCTTCCAACCGGTGGCGACGACGCCCACCGCGACACCGAGGATGACCCAGACGGGCCAGAAGTAACCGGCACCCGAGAGCGCCCAGATCACGATCGTGACGAGGATCGCGAAGGCTCCACCGGCGGCCATGCCCTTGAAGTCCTGCTTCATCTTCAAGCGCTGGATCGCCAGTTCGCGGGCGTTCTCGGTGGTGTCGATTCCTTCCTCGGCCATTGCTTGAATCTTACGGGCAGACGACGATCAGCTGGAAATCGGCGTCTTCGTTGGCGCCGGCTTTGTCCCTGGTGTGGACTTCGATCGCGTTCGGGTTGGCCGGCGAGATGTTCGTCTGCGCGTAACCCGAGTTGGGGATCGTCGTGCTGGCGTTGTTGCGCGCGGCGACGTTGGCGCAGCCGGTGACGTTGACCGGGAAGATCACGTTGACGGCGCCGCCGCCCTCGGCCGCGGTGATGGTCGGGTCGCTGGCGCGGGCGAGGGTCGCGTTGCCCGGGCTGGCGGGGTTGTTGACGACCGCCCAGTAGGTGCCGGTGGCGCGCTTCGCCGTGGGTATGACGCCGAGCTTGTTGGTGTTGATCTGGTACCCGGTCAGCGTCTTGTGCTTGAGCTTGCCGGCACCGATCGACTGCTTCTGAATCGAGCCGCCGTTGATCGACTGCGCCGCGTAGGCGGTGCCGCCGAGGGCGACGACCAGGGCGAGGATCGAGACGACCATCGAAGGCGACGGACGCAGGTTCTTGAGTGTGCGCATCTGGACTCCCTTCCGGTTGTGGCTGAGTCGGGGATACCCCCGACCTCACTCCCTTAACCCGGCAGAGCCGCAACGAAGCGGTCAAAGGCGCCGATGTCGGACACGGCGGGGCCGTGGCCGGGGAGGATCAGGGAGGGCTCGAGCTCGGCGAGCTTGCGGATCGAGCGCCGGTTCTCGGCCGGGTCGGGGGTCAGGTTCGCGGGCGGCGCGTCGAGCTTGTTCAGCGCCGTGACGAAGCTGATGTTCCTGATCACGTCCCCGCAGATCGCGACCCGGTCGGACTCGCGGAAGTAGATGACCTCTCCCGGCGCGTGGCCGGGGGCGTGGACGACCCGAAATCCGGCCACCTCGTCGCCCTCCTCGAGGACTCGGTCGACCTGGTGCGGCGGTCCCTGCCAGAGCCGCCCGAAGCTTTTCGCCAGTGGATGCGACGTCGCCGCGACCGGGCGCCTGCCCTCCATCGCGTCGACATCGGCCGCGTGGCATGCCAGCGGGATCTCGCGTTCCTCGCAGACGGTCGCGGCGCAGCCCTGATGATCGGGGTGGACGTGGGTCAGAGCCACCATCGAGAGCCCGATGCCGGCCGTCTGCTTGCGGATCCGGCCTGAGTCCCAGCGCCGGCCGGCGTCGATCAGGACGTCCTCGGCCAGATAGACGTTGATCAGCGGCCGCGGAAACTCATCCAGCCGCCAGACGCCCGGGGCGAGGTACTTCAATGGCTGATTCCCAAGGTCCCCCGGGGATCGCCGCTGTGGTCGGCGAGCTCTTCGAGCCGGGCGATCTTGCGTTCGCCTTCGAGCCGGGCCGGATGCTCCGCCGGCAGCGGCGCGATCAGGCGGCGGATCCGGTTGCGGACCTGCAGCGCGAAGTGGGGGGTGGAGGCGCCGGCGAGGGCGCGGATGTCCTCGGCTGTGACCTCGTGCTCGTGGCCGAGCAGGGCCGGGGTCTCGGATTCGCTCACCGTTGCGCCCCGCCGATCTTGGCCAGCTCCGCCAGCCCGTTCACTTCCGCCTGCTGATTCACGTCAATCGCCTCCTGGTCGCCGATCACCCACACGTGGTTGTAGAAGGCGCGGGTCGGGTCGGTGCTGTAGCCGGGCTTCACGTCGAGAAAGTAGTTGCCCAGCTTCGCTGGAAGCTTAGTGGCGCTGTCGGTGAGCAGCAACGGGCCCCAGGTGCCGGAAGCCGAGAGCGGCGAGGCGACTGCGGCCTCGATCGGCGAGTCGGCGGCGGCAAGGACGAAGCCGTGGCCGGGATCGTTGATATTCCAGCCGAAGCCGCCGTCGCCGTAGCGGGCGAAGGCGATCGCGTTGACGACCGGGTCCTTGCCGGAGACGCGCTTGACGTGCTTGTCGACCTTGGCGATTTCGGCGAGGACGCCGGCGGAGATGGCCGAGGGGGGTCCGAGGACGTAAACGGGGAGCTCGTTGTGGCGCTTCAGCGCTGCCACGGTCGCGGCCGGCAGGGCGTCGGCGTTGGTGAAGAGGACCGGGTCGCCGGAGCGGGCGGCCCAGGCGGCGGCGGGGATCGCGAATCCCGGGTCGGCGCTGGGGGCGACGATGACGTGTGCGGGCGGCTTGTCGAAGAGGCGGTCGCGCAGCTTGGCGATTTCCGCGGCCTGTGCCGCCGCGTCGCCGCCGCCGAGCTCGCGGGTCCTCGCTTCGCCGGGGACATCGAGCGCGCCGAGCGAGAACGCTTCGACGCCGTGGTCGCCGTCGAAGCCGGTGGGCTGCAGCGCTTCGAAGGCTTCGGTCGTCGCGTCCGGCACCCCCTCCGGACTGGACACGAGCAGCGGCGCCCGGACCGGTTCGGCCATCAGCACCGAGGCGGCGACCGCCCCCGCCCAGTTTTCTTCCGAGACGAGCGTCACCGCCTTCGGCCGCTGGCTCGGTTCGGTGCCGGGGAAGACCGCGAGAGCCACCGCGGCGGCGTTCGTCGCCGCGTCGGAGCCGCCGATCCTGGTCGTGTTGTCGGTCGCGAAGGAGGGGTAGCCGAGTTGTTCGGCGCTCTGGGAGGCCGGGGCTTCTTCCGAGTCGGCGCTGAGGGCCGGCGCCGGTGCCGGTGCGCTCGACCCGGTGTCGTGCTTGGAGCCGCCGCTGCCACCGATCACGGCGGCGACGATGAAGGCGATCGCGATCAGGACCAGGGTGGCGAGCAGCTTCGGCGTCAGCGGCATCGGCCGGCGCCCGCGATTTCTCCTCGGCCTGGGCGCCGAGGCCTTTGGCGCCGGCGCATCGAGCCTCGCTTTGGCTGGTTCGGGCGTCGGGGGCGCGGGTGGCGACTTCGCTGCCGGCGGGGCGGACTGGGCCTTCGCCGCCGCGGGCGCCTCGGAGGGCTCGGGTGCCCGCTCGTCGGCGTTGATCGGTCGCTCAGGGCTCACCGGCCGAACGCTACACGTGGCTCTGTCGAGGCGGCGATCGCACCCTGGCTGTCGGACACTCCGCCGCTTCGGTCGGGTACAGTTGGGCGGACTGGCTGACTGACCAGTCAATCGGTCCACGGTCGAGGAAGGAATCCATGAATTTCGAACTCAACGAGGAGCAGCGCGAGTTTCAGGCGAAGTGCCGCAAGTTCGCCCGCGAGGTGATCCGCCCCGCCGCGCGCAAGCACGACGAAGAGGAGAGCATGCCCTGGGAGGTCGTCGCGGAGGCGCGCCGCCAGGGATTCCAGGGGATCGAGGCGCTTCAGCGCCAGGCCGGCGACTCCGAGGGCATGATGGGAGTGATCGCCGCCGAGGAGCTGCACTGGGGCTGCGCCGGCACCGCTCTGGCGATCGCCGGCTCGGGCCTCGCCGCGGCCGGCATCGCCGCCAGCGGCACCCCCGAGCAGATCGGCTACTGGGTCCCGGAGTGCTTCGGCGTCGGCGACGAGATCAAGCTCGGCGCCTATGCGGTGACCGAGCCCCAGGCCGGCTCCGACGTCAAGAGCCTGAAGACGACGGCCAGGCGTGATGGCGACGAGTTCGTCCTCAACGGGACCAAGGTCTTCATCACCAACGGCGGCATCGCCGATGTCCACGTCGTCGTCGCCACCGTCGACCCCGCGCTCGGCACCGGCGGCCAGGCCTCGTTCGTGGTCGGCAAGGACACCCTAGGCCTGAGCCAGGGCAAGAAGGAGTCGAAGCTCGGGATCCGCGCTTCGCACACGGCCGAGGTCGTGCTCGACGAATGCCGGGTCCCGGTCGAGAACCTGCTCGGCGGCGAGGAGAAGCTGGAGCGCAAGCTCGAGCGCGCCCGCTCCGGCAAGCGCTCGCGCTCGGCCGACGCGCTGGCGACCTTCGAGATCACCCGGCCGATCGTCGGCGCCTCCGCCCTGGGCATCGCCCAGGCGGCCTACGAGTGGACCCTCGAGTACCTCGACAGCCGCTCCGAAGGCGGCGTGCCGATGCTGAAAATGCAGCGCGTCCAGCAGACGCTGGCCGACGTCGCGACCGAGATCGAATCGGCCCGGTTGCTGGTCCAGCGCGCCTCCTGGATGGGCCGCAACGGCGTGCCGATGACCGGTGGCCAGGGCTCGATGTCGAAGCTCAAGGCCGGCGACGTGACGATGTGGGCGACGACGACGCTGATGGACCTGGTCGGCCCCTATGCCTGGAACACCGAGTGCCCGCTCGAGAAGTGGTTCCGCGACGCCAAGATCTACCAGCTGTTCGAGGGCACCGCGGAGATTCAGCGGATGGTCATCTCGCGGATGCAGGCGCGCGAATACGCCGAGCGCTTCGAATACGGAGCGGAGGTCGCCGCGAAAGCGATGGCCCAGTCAGAGGCGGCGAAGGAGCCGGTTCCGGCTTAGGCAGGCGAGCGGGGATCGGGTGGGACGCACCTGCGCGAAAAGCGGGGAGGCTTGGCGAGCCCCACCCGATTCCCTCGTCGTCTCGCTCGAAGGTTCCGGGGGAACGAGAGCTCCCGGGGACCGGGGAGCTTGAGGGACGGAAGCTTTTCCGGACTCAGACCCCGAATCGGAGCCCAAGCGGTTGAGCTTTTCCACGGATAGCGCAGAAAACCTCAACCTCGGTCCGATCTCTCTGTCCGGATTTGGGGACGGGTGGAGGTCGGGGTGCCCCTCCGAACGTTTGTGCCGCTGGCCCAAAAGCGATCTCGGACGACTCCCAGCGATCCAGCCAGTCAGGCAAGAGGAGGGGCACCCGACCCTCCCTCTGGTCTTAAGCTCGCAGGCATGCACTCGCACGACCACGCGGGCCATAGCCACGGCTTCGGTGCCCACGCTCTGGAAGCGCGGCGCGAGGACAGCCGCGGGCGGATGCGGGTGGCACTGGGGATCAACGTCGGCCTGCTCGTCGCCGAGGCGGTCGGTGGCATCCTCACCGGCTCGCTGGCGGTGCTCGCCGACGCCGGCCACCTGCTCTCCGACGTCGGCTCGATCGTCCTCGCCCTGATCGCCACCCGGCTCGCCTCGATGCCGGCGGCGGGCAACCGCACGTTCGGCTACCAGCGCTCGGAGGTGCTGGCGGCGCTGGTCAACGGCCTGCTTCTGGTCGTGGTCAGCGTCGGCATCGCGATCGCCGCTGTCGGTCGCCTCTCCGACCCGCCCGGGATCGACGGCGCAGGCGTCCTCGCCCTCGGCCTCCTCGGGCTCGCCGGGAACCTGGCGGCGACGCTGGTCCTCGCCCGCGGCCAGCGCGAGGACCTCAACCTCGAGGGCGTGCTGCGCCACAGCGCAGCCGATGCGCTCGGCTCGCTCGGCGTCGTCCTCGCCGGCGGCTTCGTCCTCGCCGGTGGCTCGGCGATCGTCGACCCGATCGCCGGCCTGCTGATCTCGGGCCTCGTCCTCGCCTCCTCCTGGCGGCTGATCAAGGAGCCCTTCGATGTGCTGATGGAGTCGGCGCCGGCCAACCTCGACGTCGAAGCGATGGGGGCGACGATCTGCCGCGAGCCCGGTGTCCGCTCGGTTCACGATCTGCACGTCTGGACGGTGACCGCCGGGCTCACCGCCGCCGCCGCCCACGTCGTCGTCGCCCAGGACGTCGATCGCGACCTGATCCGCCGCCGGCTCGAGCTGACCCTCGGCGAGGAGTTCGGGATCGAGCACACGACGCTGCAGATGGAGGAGGAGGCCGAAGGGGGTCTGCTGCACGTCGAGAACGTTCCCAGCGGCGCCTGAGCCAGCAAGTGCGGTTGCACCCCGCGCGCAGCCGGCAGACGGGAAATCGGCTTTGACAGGCCTCGGAACGATGTTCTGCAACCGCCTCGTCGCGACCGCGCTGGGCGCCTTCGCCGCCTCGATCTGCGCGCTGCTCCTGATCACCGAGTTCGGCGACAGGATCGTACGCCTGACCGGTGCGGTCGCAGGGATCCGCAGCCGCGAGGCCGCGGTCCGCGATCGGCTCGTCGCCAAGCAGGGGCAGCTCGGCCGGCCGGTCTCCTTCCTCGACATCGCCAAGGGCAGGCTCGACCGCGTCCGCGCCCACCTCGGATGGGCCGTCGCGGCGCTGCGCCGGCGGCTGGTCGCGATGTATAAGAGCGGCAGCCCGGACCTGATCGGGGTGGTCGTCGGCTCGGCCGACATCGGCGAGATCTCCGCCCGCGCCGAATACCTCGACCGGCTGCAGGGGATGGACGAGGCGATCGTGAGCCGGGTCACCGAACCGCGGGACGAGGCCGACCGGATCGTCGCCCGCCGGCGCGCCGCCAAGAACACGATCGAGAGCGCTCGCGGCGCGATCGCCTCCGAAGAGCGTCAGCTCGCCGATTCCCGCACCGCGTTGAAGGATCGCCAGCGCCGGCTCTTGGCCGCCCGTGCTCAGCGGGTTGCGGCGCTGGCCGAGATCGGCGAACGCGAAGGTGAGCTAGACGGCTCGGTGGCGGCGATCCAGGGCAAGATCGCCGCTCAGCTCGCCTCCGGCTTCGCCCCGCGCCGGCGGCTACGGCAACTACACCTGCATCGATCACGGCGGCGGGCTCTCCACCTGTTACGCCCACCAGAGCTCCTTCGCGGTCTCGGCCCGGGCAGTCGGTCGACCAGGGCGAGATCATCGGTTACACCGGGTGCACCGGCTACTGCCTCGGACCTCACCTTCATTTCGAGGTTCGTATAAATGGTGAGGTCACCGACCCAATGGGATACCTTTAGCAATCGGATGGTCCGTCAAGCTCGCACTTACATGGTGAGTGCGATGTCGGGAGCGACGCTGATCGCGATCGCCATCGCAGTCTTCGTCCTGCTCGTTTCGGCCCAGGTCTTCAAGAACTGGCCGCTCACCGGGCTCGGCGACGACGGCTCCGCCTCCGTCTCCGCCGCCCGCGCCGCCCATTCGCCACCGCCACCGCCCGCGCCCAGCGCCAGTGCGGCGACCGTGGCCACCACGGGCGCCGGCGCGGTGTCCGGG
>JACDGU010000110.1 GCA_013821475.1 Solirubrobacterales bacterium | reverse complement strand
GGCCAACGCCACCCGCTGGCGCTCGCCTCCCGAGAGTGACGCCGGCGCCGCCTCGGCCAGGGCGTCGACGCCGAACCGCTCGAGCATCGCCAGTGCCGCCGCCCGCCGCTCCCGCCGCGGCGCTCGCATCCCGTAGGCGACGTTGCGCCAGGCGCTCATCCGGGGGAAGAGAGCGTAGTCCTGGAAGAGGAAGCCGCAGTTGCGGCGCTCGGGCGGGAGGTCGGTGCCGTTTGCGGTATCGAGCCAGAGGTCCTCGTCGAGCTCGACCCGGCCTTGCCGCGGCGCCATCAGCCCGGCGATCACTCGCAGGACGCTGGTCTTGCCGGCGCCCGAGCGCCCGACCAGCGCCAAGGGCTCGCCGGCCGCCGCACTCAGCTCGAGGTCGAGGTCGAAGCCGCGCAGTGGCGTCGTCGCCTGCGCCGTCAGCGTCACAGCGCCGCCGCCCCATCGAGCGGCCGGTCGCCGCCGAGCAGCTTGACCGAGAGCAGCAGCGCCGCCGAGACCAGGATCAGCACGGCGGAGAGCGCCAGAGCGGAGACGAAGCCGCCAGGTTCGCCGAAGGCGGAGAAGATCGCCAACGGCGCCGTCCTCGTCACCCCCTGCAGCGAGCCGGCGAAGAGGAGCGTCGCGCCGAACTCGCCGAGCGCGCGTCCCCAAGCCAGTGCCATCCCCGAGGCCAGGCCGCCGCGGGCGCTCGGAACCGCGACTGTCGCGAAGGCCCGGAAGGGGCCGGCGCCGAGCGTCCTCGCCGCCTCCAGTAGGCGGCCGTCGACCGCGGCGAAGGCGGCGATCGCCTGGCGCAGGAAGAAAGGCGCCGAGACGAAGATCAGGGCGACGATCACGCCCGCGGTCTCGAAGACGAGTTCGATCCCGGCGTCGCTGATCAGCCCACCGAGGATCCCGCGTGGCCCGAACGCGGCCAAAAGCGCGATCCCGGCGACCGCGGGCGGCATCACCAGCGGCAGCTCGATCGCGGTCAGGACCAGCGCCCGACCGGGAAAGTCGCGGCTGGCCAGCAGGTACGCGGCCGGGGTGCCGATCACGACCACGACGACGAGCGCGATCAGCGTCGTCTTCAGGCTCAGCAGCAGGGCTTCGCGGGCACTCTCTTCGCCGAGCGCGTCGAGGAGGCGGCCGGGGCCGACGTTGGTGAAGACGGCGATCACCGGGACCAGCAGGAAGACCAGGGTTGCGAGTGCGGCCAGCGCCGCAACCGCCAAGAACCCCGAGCGCCTCATGGCGGCGGCAGGAACCCGGCGCTGCGGAGGTCTTCCTGGCCTTCGCCTGCGATCAGCCCGGCGACGAACTCTTCGGCGGCCGCCCTGTCGTCGCTCGACTTGACGACGGCGACGCCGTATTCGACTTCGGGCTGCAGCTTTGCCGGGACGGTCACCGGTTCCAGCGTTGCGGCCGACTTCTCATCGGTGACGTAGACGAAGCCGGCGTCCGCGGCACCCTGTTCGAGCTTGGCGACGATCGAGGCGACCTCGGTCTCTTCTGAGACGACGTTGGCTTCGATCGCTTCGCGTTCGCCCGCCGGCAGGCGACCGAGCACGGTGCGGGTGTAGGAGCCGACCGGGACGCTCGGGTCGCCGATCACCAATTTCACACCGGGCTTTGCGAGGTCGGCGAGGCTCTTGATTTCGCTGCCTTCCGGAACCGCGATCACCAGTTCGTTGGCCGCGAAGACCTGCGGTTCTTCGACCAGGCCTTCCTTGAACAGTTCGGCCGGGTAATCGGTGTCGGCTGAGGCGAAGACGTCGGCCTTGGCGCCCTGCTGGATCTGCGCCGCGAGTTCGTCGGAGCCGGCGAAGGAGGGCTTGACCGTGGCGCCTTCGAAGGCTTCGCCGTAGGTGGTCACCGCTGCGGTCAACGAGGAGGCGCCGAGGACGATCAGAGTGCCGCCCCCGGGCGAGTCACCGCCGCTTGACGTGCTGTCGCCGCTGCCCCCGCACCCGGTGACGAGCGCCGCCGCGAGGATCGCCGGCGCGAGCAGGAGGATCGGGCCGCGCCGATTCAATGTCCCGCCTGGACCATCACCGAGGTCGCCTTGACGGTCGCCGTGGCTTTCACGCCCGGAGCCAGCCCCAGCTCCTCGACCGAGTCGCGGGTGATCGCCGCGGTGACCAGGTGAGGACCGGCCTCGATCTCGACCAGCGCCATCACGCCGTCGGCCTCGACCGAGCGGACGACCCCGGGGAAGCGGTTGCGGGCGGAGAAGCCGTCGCCGGTCTCGTGGCGCGCCGGGGAATCCCTCAGCCTTTCCACCTCGGAGACCGGGACGCGGCGGCGATTGCGTTCGTCGCGCTTCGTCTTCAGCTTGCCGGCGGAGTCCCAGCGCCGCAGGGTGTCGGTGCTGACGCCGAGCATCTTCGCCGCCTCGCCGATTCCAAGAGTCTCACTCATGCCTAGGCACCGTATAGGCAAACGATGAACACGATGTGAACCGCCGGCCGCAGCGAGGAAGATGTCATCAGGTGAGCGCCGCGCAGCCACATCTACTCAGCGTCAACGTCGGTCGCCCGCAGCCGGTCGACACCGGTCAGCGGTCCGTGCTCACCGCGATCTTCAAGGCGCCGGTCGAGGGCCGGGTCCGGGTCCGGGGCATCAATCTCGACGGCGACGAACAGGCGGATCTCACCGTCCACGGCGGCCCCGACAAGGCGGTCTACGCCTACGCGATCGAGGAGACTCGGATCTGGGAAGAGGAGGTCGGACGGGACCTGGGCCCTGGCGCCTTTGGCGAGAACCTGACGACTGAAGGCGTCGATGTCTCAGGGGCGCTGCTCGGCGAGCGCTGGCGGATCGGCACCACTCTCCTGGAAGTCGTTCAGCCGCGGCTCCCCTGCTTCAAGCTCGGGCTCCGCATGGAAGACCCGGGGTTCGTCAGACGGTTCGCCAAAGCGTCGCGGCCCGGCGCCTACCTGCGAATCGTCGGCGCCGGCGAGCTCGGCGCCGGCGACGGGATAGAGATCGAGCGAACGAGCCCGCCGCAGCACACGGTTTCCGTGCGGCTCGTCTCCGATGCGATCTTGAACGACCACGACCTGATCCCGCAGGCCCTCGAGGCCCCACAGCTTCTCCCGTCGCTACGAGAGTGGATGACCGAGATCAGGCCTTGAAAGCGAGGACCAGGTCAAGGCGCTCGAAAAGGCGCGCCCGCCGGTCGTCGGTCGACGCCGGGGTGGAGGTCCCCGGACCAGGCCGCCGGCTTCCACTGCGAATCCTACAATCGATCCCCCGGAATGCAGCTTCGATCACCCGATCGTCGCTAGGCCCAGGTCGGCAGCCGCATTGATCAGGGCGGAGTCGAAGCTGGCGATTGCCCCTTGGGAGTCTTGAGCGGCGCAGAGGACGCAGCAGTCGGGGAGCTTGCGACCCGTATCCGCCCGGAGCCGGGCGAGACGCGTGGATGCGTCCTCGCCTAACGAGAGCTCGATGACTTCCAGGCGCGCGAGGGCCGCGGTTGCGTCCGCCAGACGACCGGCGCGGGTCGGCGCGACGAGAGTCTCGGCCAGGCTGATCGTGCTCGCGCCCAACGGTTCAGCGCCACTGTCGGCGAGCAGCCGCTTTGCTCTGTCGTGATGAGGGTCGCGCTCGTCGAGATGCGCGATCAGCACACTGGCGTCGAGGACGATCACTCGGGCCAGTCTTCGCGCAGCCGCTCCAGTTCGCCCGGCTCGTAGACACCACTGAGGGCCCCGGCGGTCTCGTCCACCGCGCGGGCTCGGTCGGTCGCCTCCTCCTCGATCGCGTCACGTCCTGCTTCCGCCAGCTTCAGCAACAGCTCCTTGCGATCGGTGACCTTTGGCCAGTGTCGCTGGGCCTGATCCAGCTGATCGCTCAGGTCGCCGGCGTCGGTGACCGTGTAACGCGGTTTCGTGGTCGGCACGGGATCGAGTGTAGCACTGGATTGATGAGGTGTTGCACTTATGGGTCTTTACGCCGAACCCGCGCCGTGAAGCAAGTGTCGAAATCGCCCGGAATCGGCACCATTGCCGCATATCCCCGCGACTTTGGGCACTAGTAGACCCATCCGAAAATACGTTCAGGCGATTCGGGAGGAAACGGCCGCCGGGTGGCGAAGCATCTCGGCAGTGCCGCAGAAGATCGAGATCGAGCTGAGCGAGGCGGAGCGCGCCAAGCTCCAGCGCTACGATCCGCCAGCACGCAACTGCGCCGAAGCAGCCTCGCGATGCCATCCCTGAGCCGGACGGGTCGTCGAGCAAACGGCGAGGTCTTTGTTTCCCGGGCTCAGGCGTTCACGGCCGAGTAAGCGGCGAGCTTGTGCCTACGACGGCAACCACCACCGCCAGCTCCCTGCGTGCAGCGCCAGCCAGGGAAGCCCGTGATCGTGTAGTAGCTCTGTGCGTCGCTCGGGCCACCGTGCTGGGTGATGTTGCCTTCCGGGCCCCAGAAGCCTTCGATCACCGCCGTCGCGGTCTTGCAGGAGAGGCCCTGGCTGTTGAAGACGGTGATCCGGTTGTATGAGGTCTGGCCTTCAAAGGTGCTGTCTTCGGCCAGGAACGAGCCACACCTGTGGGTAGCGGCCAGGCTGCGGGCATCCGCCACTGGAGCCGCAGTGCTCACTGCCACGCTGGCCGCGACGAGTGCAGCGATCAGGAGCCGGTGCCGGGTCGTCATCCTCACCTTGACCATCCTATTACCGACTTCACTGTCTGATCCGCCCTGAGCCCTCGAGCGCCGCGGGTCGGCCGCCCACCCTTCCACACCTAGTTTTGTTCCTCGCATCCGCCAAAACTTGAATTGCTACTCCTTTCTAATCTCGCTGTGCCAGCTGAGGTATAGCCTGACGCGTGCTGAGTTGTCAGACGGCATCGCCCGGGAGGCGGGCTTTTTACCAATCGACCAAGCGGAGGCATGGGCTCCATGAGGAAAGTCATCGTTGTGGCCGCGGCGCTTTTGCTCGCACTGTTGGCCGCCGTTCCGGCCTCGGCCTTCGAAGGCGGCGGGCGCTCACCGAGTGCAGCGCCCCTGATCGCCTACGGCCAGCACTACACGGGGCAGCTGAATAACCACCGCGAAGACGCGAACTACACGACTGGCGAGAAGGAGGTGGCCCTCTGGCGCCTGCCGCCGGTCAGCACCCGCGACACGGTCGTCGTCAACTGGCACGCGCTGCCGTTCACCCATAGCACTAGCTATCCGATTTGCCTGATGCTGGTCCAGGGCGTGAACGACTTCAGCTGGGGGAGCACGTTCAACGGGGGATCTTGCTACGAACCGGCTGGGCACGCCTTGGCGGGCAGCGGCACGGCCGCGACTTCGATCACGATCCAGAACACGGACTCCTCAGCGACCTACCTCGAGTTCTGGTCCCGCGCCGAAGAAACCCAACCCTCCGCTTTCGAAACGTATCCTTATGACTTCTCGGTTGAAGCACCGCGTCACGCCCTCACCCTCAACCTCCCGGCGTTCACCGAAGTTGCAGCCAACGGCATGGTTCACGCGTCGGTGACCGGTGCCACCGGCCTTCCGGCACCCGACGGGCTCATCTACGGCCTGACCGTGCGTTGGCACGGCGGCGGTATCGCCACTTACACCGCGGCCAGCATTGGCGGACAGATCGCCTTTCAGTTGGCCCTACCGGAAAGCGCGCTGAACCAGCGCGCCAGCTTTGTCGTCGGCCGCGGCCCCGATGCCCAGTACCAGGCGGCCGAAGCCCCCGTGGTCAAGGCGAAGGTCACGAGCGCGGTCTTGCCGGCCCCCTCCTCCGCCTGCAAGAAAGCCGCCGCCCACGCTCACATTCTCTCCCGCCAGCAACATCGGCTCCAAGCTCACTCCCGTCGGGCGCGAGGGATTCAGCGGGTGAGGTTACGCCACCGGGCTCACCACGTCGGCATCGAACTGCGGAAAGCCCGCTCCAAGGCGGCAGCGGCATGCGCCTGACCCTTTCCGGGCGTCGAACGCGGCCCCGGTGGCGGGCGAGGATCGGCGGATCCGCACTGGCCGTCGCCCTACTCGGAGCGCTAGTTGCTCTGCCAGCCACTGCCGCCGCCCTGACCGGGCCCCAGCTCCTGACTTTCGGCGACCAAGAAACCGACACCGAAATCTCAACCCAGTACGAGGGCCTGGGCGTCATCTTCAAGGATGAAAACGGTTACTACCCCGAAGTCAAGTGGGACAATGCCGCCTTCACCAACCCAGTGCTTTCGGGCACCTTCGGCTTCAACTCGCCAATCACGGCTGAATTCGTCGTTCCGGGCACGACGACCCCGGCGACCGTCGAAAACCTGGCGATGGATGTCGGCTACATAGACGAACCGGGATCGACGGAACTGATCGTCAACCGGACCAACGGCCCCTTCGTCCTCTACGCCAACGAATACGGCTTCAATCACCTCTCCCTCGGTGGCGGGGCGATCAGCGGCTTCAAGCTTCAGGGCAACGAAGAAGATCCTCACGGCTTTGAGCTCGACAACCTGGCCTACACGATCCCTGTCCCACCGCCCCCGCCTCCGGTCGCAGCGCCGGCCCCGAGCTGCCCGACCTATCAGGTGTTCGACAGCCGAGGATCGGGCGAAGACCATGGCCTCAGCAAGCCCGGCAGCGACTTCGTGACCGGGTTCCTCCAGCGCTTCCGCTCTCTGAAGAATGCAAGCACGCTCTCCCTCAACGCCAATCCCTATCCCGCGGTGGGGGTCTTTTCTTGGACGCACTGGCGCCAGGACGTGAACGGCCTCGGCGCCTTCCTCGGCGTCAACCAGCTCGGCGCCTACCACGCCAGTGAGAGCGTGGGTAAGGCAAAGGTTCGAGCCTTCGTCACGAACACGATCATGGGCGCTTGTGGGGGTCAGTCGAAGTTGGTCCTGCTTGGCTACAGCCAAGGGGCACAGGCGACCGCTGACGCCTATCAGGAATTAAGTCCTGGCCAGCGGACGCGGATTGCCGCAGTCGTCCTCTGGGGCGATCCGCGCTATAACCATGCCGACGATCCCGCCGATCGCGACAACCGGAGGTGGGACGGCTCGCTCGGAACGCGGCAGTCATACCCCGACGAGAAGTCGGGCCGGCCCTCCAGGGTGTTCTCCTACTGCAACAAGCACGATCCGATCTGCCAGAACGGCCTCGAAGTACCGGAATTGCTCCACTACAAGCTGAACGAGCACAGCCTTTACTGGTCGACCGACGAGGCCAAGAACGACGGCAGCGCGGTCGCCTCGTACTTGGTGGGCAACGGCGGCTGAGAAGAGCGGGTCGCGAGGGTGCGGTTGAAAGCGAGAGCGCTGGTGTCCGATCTTCAAGTCAAGTGTGCTGCGCGGCTCGTCGGACTGGCGCTGGTCGTCGCGACGCTCTTGAGCTCGGTCCTCGTCTCCGCGGCGAGCGGGACCCAGACCGTCGGCCAGCCTCCCGAACGCGGTCAGTGGAAGCTCCACGCCAGGAACCCGAACACCGCAGCCTCGAGCATGGTCGTCCACCTGCATGGAGGCGTACCAGTCATTTCCCAGCTGCGGGTCGAGTTCGGTGACCTCCGCCCCGAAGGCTGCGAATCACTCCGTGACGCGACGGTGACGTTCGATCACCCGCTCCGGGTCGAGCAGCACCGCATTAGGCGAGACGGCAGCCTGATCGAACGAGAATATGCTGTACGAGAACCATCAGCCGAGGTGTCGATCGCTGGCGTATCGGCGCGTATCTCGCTGAGGATCTCCTTCTTCAACACCGGTACGAGAGAGAACGGGAACGTGACGACCAGGATGCTGTCGGGAACGATCGAACCGCAGGGAGCCGGGACGCCGTGCCGCGCTGAATTCGCCGGGACCGCGCAGCGGCGAGGTCGGGAATGAGGTTGAAGCAGATCGGGAGGTGCGCACCCGCCCTGGCGGCAGCGGTATGCGTGCTCCTCGCCCTCGCCACCAGCGCAAGTGCCGAGAAACGGGACTGTCCCAGATATCAGAAGGTCTGCGGGGTCGCGGGCGATCCTCCGGCGAAGGGGCCTTATAGGTTCCCTCGAGGCGAGGGCGGCCTGACTGTCGGCGAGGGTCACCAGGGCTACTTCTTCCAGGGCTTCCAACTTCGCCTTAAATCAGCTGCCGGATGTTCGCTCTCTGGCCGAACCGTGACCGTGAGCGGATCGCACCCACTCCGCAAAAAAGGCAAATCCACCTTCGTCGGAGTCGAAGAAACCGAAACGATCTTCACCTGGCGCCTTTTCAAGAACTACGTGACGGTGAAGGTGGGAAGCAAGCAATTCCGCGGACGGCTCTTCGCAAAATTCACCAATCTCCGCGCGTCCGCTGGCCCGCAGATGGTCGAAGGCTATTTGAAGTTCGAACCAAACGAAGAGGAACTCTGCCGCGAATCGTACGTCGGCAAGCCCTAGCCCTATCTTCGAGCCGCCACCAAGCGAGCGCCCCGGGCGGGCACGAGGACCGGGCCGCGCCGCCAGACCGGCTCGGGCTTTCTCTGTGCGGGGGTGAACCTGAGGGCTTTGGTCAGCTCATCGAGCACGATCCGCGCCCCAACTGCGCAAAGGAGGCGCCGATGCAGCGCCGCGCCGACCCGCCGAAGGGAAACCACTCGCTCGCCGACGGCCGCCTCTCGCTGAAGCGCTCCGGCTTGAAGGACCATGGGTCGTGATAGATG
>JACDGU010000109.1 GCA_013821475.1 Solirubrobacterales bacterium | reverse complement strand
CGCTCGAGCAGGTCGTCGGCGCGGCGGCGGCCCTCGGCGGTCGGGATCCCCTGCAGCGTCGCCTGCAGCCGGATCAGCTCGCGGCCGGTCATCAGCGGGTCGAGCGCCGCTTCCTGCAGGGCGACGCCGATCGAGCTTCGCACCGCCCGCGCCTCCTTGACGACATCGTGCCCTGCGACCCGGGCGCTGCCGCCGGTCGGCAACAGCAGCGTCGTCAGCATCCGCACCGTGGTCGTCTTGCCGGCTCCGTTGGGCCCGAGGAAGCCGTAGATCTCACCCTCCCCCACCGCGAGGTCGATCCCCTGCACCGCCCGCACCTCGCCGAAGGCCCGCTCGAGGCCCGCCACCACGATCGCAGGCATCGTCAGACCGGCTCGATCCCGAAGGAGGCGAGACCGGCGGGGACAAAATCGTCGGCGCGGTTTGGAACCTCCATCTGGCGCTCGGAACCCTACACCCGGGAGTGGCCGGGATCGTGCAGGCGGGTGGGCCAGTCGCATTCCACCGCCGCGGAAGGCAGAATCTCGGCGCAACTGGGGTTCCGGCCCCGTGTTGCCTTGATTCGATGACCCCCGCACAGAGAACAAGCCGATTTGACCGCGCTTGGGCGCCGATCGCGGCTGGCGGCTGCCTGTTGGCAATTCTCGCTGCGGTCCTTGCCCCCGCCGGTGCCGACTCGGCGCCGCTGCGCGTCCTCACCCTCGGGCAGACCGCCGAAACCCCGCCCGCCTCCTGCCCGGGCAAGATCGTCAACAACGTCGAGATCACCCCCTGCCGGGTCGAGGGTCACGTCACCGGGTTTCAGGCGGTCGCCGACGGCGTCGCACAACCGTACGAGGCTCCGTTCGAAGGCAAGGTCGTCGCCTGGTCGATCACGCTCGCCAAGCCTTCGACCACGGAAACCGCGACGACCACCAACGAGGTCGCCTTCTTCAACGAATTCCTCGGCCAGCCGGCCGAGGCGAGGATCGGCATCCTGCGGACGATCGAAGGCTCGAACCCGCCCCAGTACAAACTCGTCCGCCAGAGCCCGCTCGAGGTCCTCAACCCCTACTTCGGCAGCACTCCCGTCTTCGCACTCGCGCATCCACTGACCGTGCTCACGGGGCAGATCGTCGCGCTCACGATCCCGACCTGGGCGCCGATGTTCGCCTTCAACGTCTCCGCCGAAAACACCTGGCGCGGCAGCCGCCTGCCCGAACACTGCGCCTCCAAGGAAGACATCCAGGGGGGGCACCCCCAGCAGGGGGTCGGCAAGACCAAGACCTACGGGTGTTACTACTCGAACGCCCGGTTGCTTTACACGGCGACGCTGGTCAAAAAACCGTAGGCGTGGTTCCTGGGGTGGGTGTCGGGGGACCCTCCTCTCTTGCCTGACTGGCTGGATTGCCTAGCGCCGTCCGAGAAGGCTTGCCGGCCAGCGGCACAAAACGTTCGGAGGGTCCCCCGACACCCACCCCAGGAAATCCCACGGAGGTTCGATGGGAGGGAAGCGCTGGAGGGGGCGGGGAGGCGATGTCCCTCGGAAGCTCAAGCGGGAGACGGCGGTTACTGCCCCCTTCAATCCGTGCTGGGGTCACCCGGTTCTTTGAGCTGGATTTCGTGCGGGAGGCGTCGGTAGGTCCTCCGAGCGTTTTGCGCCGCTGGCCAAGGGTGCCCTCTCGGACGGCGCTAGGCGATCCCGCCAGTCAGGCGAGAGAGGAGGACCTACCGACGCCCCCCGCGCCCAACCCGACGCTCAAAGAGCCGACTGACGCAATCCGCAGTGAGGACAGTCGCTGACGTCCAGCCCGATCAACTGATCGCAGCGGCGGCAGGCCCGGAGGTTGGCCGGGGTGCGGGGGAGGGACGATGGCGAGGGCGCCAGGGGCAGGACCATGGCGACCGGGACCATCTCCTCGCCGGTCTCGCGATCGACGTAGATCTGGCCTGGCTCGGCGTGGGCGAGGGCCTCGCGGCCAGAGGCCGGGGCGCGCATCCGGTAGAGCTGACGGTCGTTCATCGTCGCGAAGACTAATACCTTGGGTGGCGCCGATGCGCGTCCTTCTATTTCACGGCTACATGCTGCGGGGAACCGGCAGCAACATCTACAACGCCAACCTCGCGCGCGCCCTCGCCGATCAGGGCCATGAGGTCCATCTCCTCTGCCAGGACAGAGAGACGAAGATCGACGGGGTCGAGATCCACGTTCCCGACATCGGTGGTCTGCTGCCCGTCTACGTCAAAGACCCCTACGAGGGGTTCGAGGTCAAAGCGTTCCCGGAGCTCACCGACGCCGAGCTCGGCTCCTACCTCGACGCCAACGTCGCCGCCGTCCGTGAGGCGGCTGGCGCCGCGGGCGGCATCGACGCCGCCCTTGCCAACCACCTCGTCATGGGCCCCGCGATCCTCGCCCGCGCCGGCGTCAGCCCCTTCGCCGCCAAGATCCACGGCTCCGCTCTCGAGTACACGGTCAAACCGCATCCCCGATTCCTGCCCTACGCCTACGAAGGAATGGAAGCTGCCTCCGGCGTCCTGGTCGGCTCCGCCCACACCGCCAAATCCCTTTGGGACGCCCTTCCCGATTTCCCGGGCTTGAAGCTCAAGACCCGTCTAGGCCCTCCGGGCGTCGACGTCGAGGGGTTTGCACCATCCGGCGCTCGCCGATCCGGGCTGGTCAGTTTCGTCGGCAAGCTGATCGTCTCCAAGGGCGTCGATCTGTTGCTGGCTGCGTGGCCCTTGGTCAGGGCCGAGCATCCGGACGCGCAATTGCAGGTCGCCGGGTTCGGTGAGTACGAGGACGGGCTGCGCAGATTGCTGGCGTCGCTTGAACGCGGCGATCTCGATGATGCGCGGCAGGTGGCGCGACTCGGTTGGGCGCTCGAGGGAGGAGAGGCGAAGCCGTTGAAGATCCTCTCGGCCTTTTTCGCCGATCCGCCGGCCAACTACGCCGAGAGGGCGAAGGCCGCCGCCGGCTCGGTAGAGTTCATCGGCCGTCTCGGGCACGATCAGGTGGCGGAGCTGTTCCCCAAGGCGGAGATCGCGGTGATGCCGAGCACCTTCCCGGAGGCCTTCGGGATGGTTGCGGTCGAGGCGGCGGCGTCTGGGGCGCTGCCGGTGTCGGCTGGGCACTCGGGGATGCTCGAGGTCTCCCGCCAGCTCGCCCCCGGCCTGCCGGTCGAGATCTCCCGACTGCTCTCGTTCCCGGTCGAGGTCGGTGCGGTGGAGGCAATCGGCGATCGCCTGAACCGCTGGCTGGCGTTGCCGGAGGCCGAGCGGGAGAGTGCCCGGCGGACGCTGGTTGAGACCGTTGGCCGGCTCTGGAGCTGGCAGGGAGTCGCGCGCGACATTCTCGCCGCGTCGGCCGGGAGCCTCGGGGAGCTGCCGCCCCCGGCCTAGCTAGTGCCAAGCGTCATTTGAGCCAGAAAACCTCCGGCCGTCGCTTCAATAGAATGCCCGCCGCCTCCATGTACGGCCGCCTCCCGATACTCAAGATGCTCGCCGCGATCATTGCGATGACCGTGGTGATCTGCGCGGTGATGCTCTCGATCAACTGGGATGGCCAGGCGGCATCGACCGCCGCGCCGAAGATCGACGACCTGCTCAACGTGATGATCATCATCTCGTCGTTCGTCTTCTCGGTCGTGATCGTCGCCCTCTTCTACGCCCTCTGGAAATTCAAAGTCAAGCCCGGTGACGAATCCGACGGCGAGCCGATCCACGGCAACACCCGGCTCGAGATCGCCTGGACGCTGATCCCGACGATCATCGTCCTCTTCGGCGGCGGCTACAGCTGGAAGGTTCTCGACGAAATCGAAGAACCCGTCAAGGACGCGATGACCGTCGACGTCTTCTCCCAGCAGTACGCCTGGAGCTTCGGGTACCCCGGCAAAGACAACGTCTACTCGCAGGGCGAACTTCACGTGCCGGTCTACCGCCAGATCCAGTTCAAAATGCACGCCCAGGACGTGATCCACTCCTTCTGGGTGCCGGAGTGGCGGATCAAGAAAGACAACGTCCCGGGGATCACGACGACCGCGATCGTCACCCCGGACAGGGTCGGCACCTACCAGCTGATCTGCACCGAGCTCTGCGGCTTCGGCCACGCCTCGATGCGGGCGACCGTCGTCGTCGAACCCCCGGGCCAGTTCCAGAAGTGGGTCGCCGGGCTGAAAGAAAAAGTTCCGCAGCCACTGGAGCAGTCGGTGACCCAGGACACCGAAACCAACCCGCCGCCATTGACCGCGGGCGGGGCATAATGGAGGAGAACTGATGTTGGCTGCGATCAAGCGACCGGGTTGGACCAGAGGGGCGCTCGGCGCCCTGGCAGGTGCGGCTTTCGGCTTCGGCCTGGTCATCTCGCTGCGGGCGATCTCCGGCCTGCCGCTCTACCAGACCGAACAGACCGGCTACCCGCACGTGGTCGTGCCACTGATCCTCGCCCCGCTCGGCTTCCTCGCCGGCTTCGGCTGCTTCGACTACTGGCTGCGCTGGGCCGCCGGCGCGCCGACGATCCCCGACGACCACTCCCAGCACGGCGCCAGGAGCTGGAAGGACTACTTCCGCTTCAACACCGATCACAAGGTGATCGGCATCCAGTACATCTGCACCACCTTCTTCTTCTTCTTCGTGGGCGGCCTGATGGCGATGCTGATCCGGGCCGAGCTGGCGCAGCCGGGCACCCAGATCGTCGACGCGGCGACCTACAACAGCCTCTTCTCGACCCACGCGGTGCTGATGATCTTCGTTTTCGTGATTCCGGTCTTCGCCGGCATCGCCAACTACGTCCTGCCGCTGATGATCGGCGCCCCGGACATGGCCTTCCCGCGCCTCAACGCGCTCAGCTTCTGGATGCTGCCGCTGGCCGGGATCCTCTTCGTCGGCAGCTTCCTCGCCCCCGGCGGCGCCTTCGATGCCGGCTGGACCGGCTATGCGCCGCTCTCCACCGGGGCCCCGCTCGGGCAATCGTTCTTCAACCTCGGCGTTCAGTTTGCGGGTGCCTCCTCGATCGCCACCGCGCTCAACTTCCTGGTCACGATCATCACCATGAGGGCGCCGGGGATGACCTTCTGGCGGATGCCGCTGCTGGTCTGGGCCAACCTCTCGACCTCGCTGCTGGTCGTCGCCGCGACGCCGTTCATCGCCGGGGCCCAGTTCATGGTCCTCTTCGACCGCCTCCTGCACACGAACCTCTTCCAGTTCGCCTCCGGCGGCGACGTGATCAGCTACCAGCACATCTTCTGGTTCTACTCCCATCCGGCCGTCTACATCATGATGTTACCCGGGTTCGGAATCATCTCCGAGGTCATCTCAACCCATGCTCGCAAGCCGATTTTCGGCTACCGGCTGATGGCGCTGGCGCTGATCGGGATCGTCGTTCTCAGCTACTCGGTATGGGCCCACCACATGTTCGTCGCCGGCATGTTCAGCTGGCTGCGGGTGCCGATGATGCTGACCACGCTGCTGATCGCCGTGCCGACCGGGATCAAGATCTTCTCCTGGCTGGGCACGCTCTACTTCGGCAAAATCCACACCTACTCGACCTCGATGTTGTTCGCGCTCGCCTTCATCGTCACCTTCACGATCGGCGGCATCAGCGGCGTCATGCTCGGCATGGTGCCGATCGACATCCACGTCTCCGACACCTACTTCATCGTCGCCCACATCCACTTCGTCCTCTTCGGCGGCTCGGTCTTCACGATCTTCGCCGGGATCTACCACTGGTTCCCGAAGATGACCGGGCGCATGTACGACGAGAAACTCGGGCGCGTCCACTTCTGGGGCACCCTGATCGGCACCTGGGGCACCTTCATCCCGATGCACTGGATCGGGATGGACGGGATGCCGCGCCGGGTCGAGGACTACGCCTCCCAGTTCGGCAACTGGAACCTGATGATCAGCTGCTTCGCCTTCATGCTCGGCGCGATCCAGCTCGTCTTCCTCTACAACATGATCGTCAGCTGGCGCTTCGGCCCGAAGGCCCCGGCCAACCCCTGGCGGGCGAACTCGATCGAGTGGCAGGTCTCCTCGCCGCCGCCGATCTTCAACTTCGACGAGATCCCGCGCGTCGTCGGCGGCCCCTACGAGTACGGGGTCCCCGGCGCCAGGCACGCGATCATGGCCGGTGAGGGCGCCGACGTCCCGGCTGCCGAGCCGAGCGTGGTGGGGTCGGCGTGAGCGAGGTAGAGGCGGGTCGTCCGCTCCTGGTCTTTCTCAACGAGGTCGCCGGCGGCCGCAAACTGCTGCAGGCGGTGCGCGAGCGCGAGTCGACTATCTCCGGAGTCGTCGTCGCGGCGCCGCAGAACCAGCCCTCGGTCGGGCAGCTGATCGACGCCGGTGAAATCCGCGAGGCGGCACGTGCCCGGGTCGAGGTGACGATGGCCGTCCTCTCCGAGTTCGGAATCGACTCGATCGGCGAGGTGCTGGACCCCGAGCCCTGGCTCGCGGCCTCCGACGCAACCCGCGCCCACGAACCTGGCGAGATGCTGCTCTCATGCCTCTCCGACTCGCGCTTCGGACTCACCCGTCGCGACCTGGTCGAGTGGATCCGCGAGAAGGTCGAGCCGGAGACCAAGGTAACCCACATCCCGGTCCGGATCGAAGACGACGCGATCCGCTGGGACCTGATCCACACCCTGGTGGTCGCGACCAAGACGGTGGCGGCGCCGGAACTGGTCAGCCGCCTCAAGGAGCGCGCCACCAACAGCAACAGCCTGCACCGCTACACGATCGTCTGTCCCCGCAGCGACGACGTCAGCGAGGGCCAGATCGTCGCCGACCTCGCCTCCACGCTGGCCGAGCTCTACCGCGCCGAGATCGATGCCACCGGCCAGCCGATGAGCCCGGACCCGTTCCTCGCGGTCAAGAACGCGATCGAGCACTACCGCGTCGACGAGGTGCTGATCTCGACCTTCGCCGGCGAGAGCTCGCGCTGGCTTGAGGACGACCTGATCGGCCGCGTCCGCGAGATCACCGATAAGCAGGTCCAGCACATCGAGGTCGGCCGGCATCCATCTGCGGTTGCCGCTGTCGTCGCCGAGGGGGGCGCGTCCTGATGGAGAGCGCGACGCTGCCGATCGAGCACGGTCATCACGGCGAGCCCCACGGCCCGCCGGACGCGAACGAAAGCTCGCGGATCGACAAACAGACGCTCGGCATCCTCCTCTTCATCGTCTCCGAGGTGATGCTGTTCGGCGCCTTCTTCGCCTCCTACTTCTTCCTCCGCGTCGTCGTCGACCCGGCCGCCTGGCCCCCCCACCCATACGAACTCCCGGTTCCGGTAGCGGGCGTCAACACCGCGATCCTGGTCTCCTCCAGCTTCACGGTCCACTACGC
Organism: Solirubrobacterales bacterium; assembly: GCA_013821475.1. Lineage (GTDB taxonomy): Bacteria > Actinomycetota > Thermoleophilia > Solirubrobacterales > 70-9 > VAYN01. Next base: position 1,475 of record JACDGU010000109.1, on the reverse strand, counting down.
GCTGGAGTCGATCCGCTGCGGCAACCGCCAGGGGATGAAGCTCGGCCTGCTGCTGACCTGGATCCTCGGCGCGACCTTCCTCTTCATCCAGATCAACGAGTACGCGCACCTCGGCTTCAGCGCCCGTGACCTCTCCTTCGGCTCGATCTTCTACAGCCTCACCGGCCTCCACGGAGCCCACGTCTTCGTCGGCCTGATGCTGCTCAGCTTCGCGACGATCCGCGCCTTCCGCGGCCACTTTGGCCCCGATGCAAAAGACCACCTAGGGGTCGAGGTTCCGGGCATCTACTGGCACTTCGTGGATGTCATGTGGATCATCGTTTACGTGTCTGTCTACATCCTCTGAGGCGGCCCCTGCAAACCGGCGCATTCCGGCGTCCTCGGTCGACTCGGATCGGGTCACGCACTAGAAGTGCGCTCCCCTCACCTCGCTCCCTGCGTCCACCGAACTGCTTGGTTTTCGGGGCCGTGCGTACTTCGGAGAAGATGGGCTAGATGAAGATTTCTGAGGAGGCGGTTTTCAGGTGGGTGCTTATCGTCGGCGCGGCGGGGGCCTCGGTGGTGGCGGTGACGCTGTTGACGCGGCCGCTGGTGGGGTCGTTGTGGGGACTGGTGCTGGTGATCGCGGCCTCGGGGCACGGCTACCGGTGGTCGCGAGATTGGTGGCGAAGAAATCGCTGAGATGTTGCGAATGACGACAAAAGGTTGCAAGCGTTTCTGTAGCCTTATGGCATGGAGACGTTGAGATCGACCTGGACCGACGAGCGGTTGGATGACCTCAAGGGTCGAGAAGAGACCGCATCCGAGCGGATGGATCGGCGCTTTGCCGAGTCCGATGCTCGGTTCGATGCCAACCAGCGTCGCATCGATCAGCTGATCATGGCCTTCGTCGGTATCCAGATCACCGGGTACACGGCGGTTATCGGTTTCATCGCGGTTCGCGGCTCGTAGGTCGGCGGCGCTCCCAAAGCTCCAGCACCGCCAGCGTCAGGGCGATCGGGACGGTGGCCGGCAGCTCGTCGACGGCGAAGAAGAGGAGGTCGAAGGCGATCCCAAGAACGGCGGCAAGGGCGGCGCCGCGCAGCTGCAGGCGCCGGTCGCGGGCCAGCAGGGCGCCGAGGGTGGCGGCGATGAAGATGTCGCCAAAACCCATCAGCGCCGAGCCGAAGTGGACGAGCTGCAGGCGCGGCAGGCCGCCCCCGGGCGAAGCGGTGTTGAGGACGGAGTTGGGGGTCTGCAGGAGGTCGGTGGCGACCAGGTAGGTGTCGATCGCGGCCATCGCGTAGATGCCGAGCTTCAGCCAGCGGGCGGGCACGACGCAGGCCAGCAGCCAGCCGAGGCTGAGGCAGGCCAGGGCCGAGAGCGCCAGCGCCGCCGTCTGGCCGCCGAGCGTTCCCTTGGCGGCCCAGGCGAGGGCGAAGAGCGGCAGGGCGAGCAGCGCCAGCGCCGGTCGGCCGCCGCGGACGATCCAGGCC
>JACDGU010000108.1 GCA_013821475.1 Solirubrobacterales bacterium | reverse complement strand
GCTCGAGGCCGGTCTCGACGAGCTCGGTCGCGGCGAGGATCGCGCGCTCGGCGCCAGGGTCGCGGAAGCCGGCGGCGTCGGCGCCGAGCCCGAGCGGCTCCCGCCGTGAATGGGAGCCGACCTCGTAGTTCCATGCCCAATCGAGCTCGAGCGAGTGCCCGGCGCCGTAGCTCGCCCGTAGGACCAGTGACGGCTCGGAGATCTCCGGCGGCGTGAACGACCCATCTGCCGAGCAGACCGTGGCGACGCGACACAGCGCGGGGAAGATCTCGACCGCGAACCGGTCGAGCTCCCCCGCCGGGATCTCGACCCGCCCACCGTCCAGCACCATCTCCTGTAGCTGTGGCGGGGCGGGCCTAGCGAGGCGCACGAGCCGCAGTCGCCGCTGTTCGAGGTCGGGCCGATCGGCGCCGTCACCGCCGTCGGCGCAGACGACGCCGTGCCCGTTCGCGCCGAGGAAGAGCAGCGGCTCGAGCCCGGCCTGGGCTTCGTGGTCGAGGCGGAGCGCAGCGGTCACGCTCGAGCTCCGCTTGCCGTCGCGGCCGACGTCGACCACCAGCTCACCGCGCTCGAAGGGCGCCAGCTCGCCAAGCTCTGGCTGGACGTGGATCAGCCGCAGTCCGATCCGGGCGGCCTCGTCGAGCAGGTCCCAGAGCCGCTGGCTGCCGCACTCGCTGAGGTCGATCATCCGTTCGCCGGCGGCGCCGTAGCCGTGGCCGTGGTAGTAGCCCGCCCGTTGCTCGCGGGCGCGGTGAAGGGCGTAGAGCTCGCCGACGAGCGCCAGATGATCGGAGCGGTAGTCGCCGTCCCGGACATGCCACGAATCGAGCCCGGCCCAGGAAAGCGAGCCGTTGACCCAGCCCCCGCGTGCGCCCGGCCGCATCAGCCTGGCCATCAGCCCCAGCCCTCTGCCGACCGGCTGCAGGGAGAGCTCGATCGCCAAGAGCTGCTCCCCGGTCACCGCCACCGGGGCGTCGATCAGCGCCCGCAGCGACCGTTCCCAGGCTGGGCGGTCCGCCTTGGCCGGGCTCGAGGGGGGCCGGCGCGGCGCGCGGTGAGTGCCCTCGCCGACCGCCGCGATCACGATCGCGGCGACGTGCTTGCAGTTGTACCCCACCGGACACGTGCATTCCCCGGCCTCGAATGCAGGGCGACCGTCGGCGTCGACGAAATAGGCGGCTGCGGCGTAAAGCGCAGTCCCGACCACCTTGCCGGTCAGCGTCGGGCCGCTGGGATCCCAATCGACCGACAACACACGCCCACCGCGAGCGTAGCCCTTTCCACGGCCGAACGACCTCGCCCCGACGGCCCCCCTCACCTCCGAGAGATCTATCTCGCTCATCTCATCGACCGTTTCGGGCACCAGAGCGCCACCTTAGCGGCGACGCTGGATGCGATCTCCAGCTGTGCGCCGGCCGAGTTGGCGCGCATCGAGCCCGAAATCGACTCGTTGCTCGGCGGCCGGCAAGAAATCGCCGCGCGGCTACGCTCGATGCGCGAGCCGTAGGACCAGGTGACGAGCCCAGAGACGCTCCGAACGCCATGACGTAGATCCGAGCCCGCCGAGAGGCTGTGGGTGTTCGAGGAAGGCCACGATCGCGTTTTGAACCTCGCTGCCCTGGGCGAGGTTCGATTTCGACTCGCGCAGAAGACGCAATGCGGCGGCCGTCGCCAAGGGCGGCAGCGACCAGCTGCAGCCGCCGTCCGGAGCGGGACCGACGTCGGTGCGTGGGCGACCCCGAAGGAGGCATCCGTGCCGGTCCGGCCTCGGCCGCGTTCATCGCCGACGTCCCCGAGCACCCAGCCTCCCGCGCCGTCCATCGCCGCAACACCGAGATCGCCGCCGAACGGCAAATTTCGTCTCTCGGTGCCCGGACGGGGGATGGCTGTCGGTCTCCCCCAAGCCCCTTGCCCTCACATCATTGCCGGATGGGGCCGGACCAGATCCTGCGGTGATCGAAGCACATTGACGAATGCGCGCCATTTGGGCACCAGGAGGACAGGACAGCCGCCGAGGACGAACCGGAAAGTGCCTCAAATGCAAGGACGAACAGGAACGGGAGCGACGGGACGCGAAACCGCGACCTCGGGCGCAATCATGCTGTGCAGGGCCTCCTGATGGATGGCCTGACTGCGCGAATTCGTCACACAGCCGTCACATAAGGGGGACCACTTTCGCCGCTCGTGCCTCTGTTGTAGTAGATGGCCCGCGAATTAGTCGAAAACAAATCGGGGTCCACTTTCGGACCTCGGCGCCCTGTAGTGATGTGGAGGGTTTTCCGCAAACCGCATTCCAGGGCCAGGAAGCGGCTGCCGTTGGCACCGTGTCAGTCGCCATGTCCCGGTCGCCGGGCACGCCCCGGCTCGACCCCGGCTACGGAAATCACGTCCAGCCTGGCAGACCCTCGATCACGATGCCCAGGCGTCGCGAGCAGCGCTGCTCATTGGAAAAAGTGCCGGATTCCGTCGGCTCAAACGACAGGTAAGTGGATGGACGATTCCGTCGAGAAGCGAGCCGTAGCGGGGCCAGCGCCGAGGAGGGCCGGATGGCCCACCCCTGCGCTGATTGCCGGTGGCCGCTTCGCTGAGGGGCAGGGGCCGGCGCTGGGGCAGCGCGAGGTCAGCGTGGCCGCGTTCGTTCGTGGGGCCGGACGTGCGATCGCCCCAGCGGTCGGGCCTCGGGCCGCAGCGCTCAGCCTCGAAACCAGCCCAATTCCGCATCACAGCGCCGATCGCCGCCCCGGCATTTTGCCGACATACCTACGTCACCCAGAGGTAAGTGCATGAAGGGCGACGGTCGTGATCCCAGACCGATGCTGGCGATCTTCGCGGTGCTCGTGATCGCCGCCCTCTGGAGCGTCGTGTCGAGCATCCGCCTCGATCACCTCCTCGCCTCCGCGGCCTCGCTCGCGCCCTTCGCTCTCGGCGCCATCGCTATCGCCCTCGCGCTGGCTCCACAGCGCTTCTTCGCCACGCGCCGCGCGCTGACCGCGCGCGCCACGGTCGCGGTGATCCCGGCCGATGAGTTCGACCCCAAGCCGGAGACCGTGCTGCGCTTCGCCGCCGAGCTGGCTCGAGCCGACCGCAGCCTGCGCGGCTGGCCCGACCGTCGCGCCCAAGCGCTGCGGGTGCGGCTGACCAACGACCGCGAGGGTCGCCTCGTCTACCTGCTCGAAGTTCCCGAACGCTCGCGCGGGCTGCTGCGCACGGCGTTGCGCGGCTACGAGGGAGTGGAGCTGCGGGAGGTCGCGGAGGTGCTGCCGCCGGACAAGCAGGCGCCTGGCAAGACGGTCAGGCTCCGCACCGAGCTGACCCTCGCCCGCGCCAGCGTCGAGCCGCTGGCCCGCCTCGACCTCGACCCCGATCCCTTGCAGCCGTTCGCAGCGGCGATGGCCTCGCTGCGACCGAAGCGTGGCGAGCGTGTGACCGTCTGCGTCGACCTGCTGCCGAGCGCCGGTACGCGCCGCTCGCGATTGCAGCGCCGCCTGAAACGGGAGGCGCGGCGGCTGCATGGCCAGGGGCGCAGCTTCATGGAGGTGCTGAACAACGAACGGCGCCGCGGCCCAGCCGATCCCGGCGGGCTGTTCGAGCGCCGCCTCGTCGGCGAAGCCCTCAACGCGAAGCTCCGCGACTCCGGGCCACTATTCGAGGCGCAGATCCTCCTCTGCTGCGAGGCAACCGAGAAACCGCAGGCGAAGGAAGCGATGCGCAACTTGCTGGCCGCCTTCGAGCCGCTCGCCGGCCACAACCATCTGCCGCCCTCCGGGCTCGGAATCGGCAACGTCGTCGATGCCCAGCTCCTCCATCACTGCGACAACCTCGGGATGGACGCGCTCGCCCGGAGTCGTGCCCGCAGAACGGGCGCCGTGACTGCCCTCGGCAGCGCGTTCAAAGAGAGCCTGGCTCATCTGCGAGCGGCCGGCGTTGTGGAGACAGACGAAGAGGGCGTTCGCCACGTCGGCTCCTACACGGGCTTGCGGGCGCGGATGATCGCCGAGGCGGCGGCATCGTGGACGCGGTGCGTCTCGGTGATCTCGATCTCGCCGAGGCCGGCCGCGAGAAGCGCCTGCTCGAACTCGCGGCGGGTGAGCGCCCGGCGATGCAGCCGGTCCACTCGGCCATATCGGCGCGGGTGGCGGCGTCCATGCCCTCGTCGGCGATCACATCGGAGACGGCGAAGCGGCCGCCGGGCCTCAAGACCCGCGCCGCCTCCGCAAGCACCTTCGGCTTGTCGCCGGAGAGGTTGATGACGCAGTTGGAGATCACCACGTCGACCGTCTCGGCCGGCAGGCGGGATCGCCTCGATCTGACCGCGAAGCCACTCGACGTTCTCGACTCCGGCCTTGTGCTGGTTCTCGCGGGCCAGGGCCAACATCTCGTCGGTCATGTCGAGCCCGTACGCCCTGCCGGTCGGTCCGACGCGGCGGGCCGAGAGCAATACGTCGATTCCGCCGCCGGAGCCGAGATCGAGGCTACTCGCCCGGCCTCGCGCTATATGCCATACTTATGCTATGCGAACCACGCTCGATCTCGACGACCAGCTCATGCAGGCGCTGCTGGCGCGCCACCCAGGTGAGTCGAAGACCAAGGCCGTCGAGGCCGCGATCGCCGACCATGTGCGTCGCGGTGCCGTCGACTGGCTGCTCGAGAACGCCGGCCAAATCGAGATAGCAGACGTCTCCGGCGAGCTGCGCGCAATCGATCGCCGGGTCTGATTCACGGTGGTCCTTCCCGATACCTCGGTCTGGGTCGAGTTCTCTCGCCGCGGCGCCCGCGGCCGCGCATCGGGGCTGGGCCCGCTGCTGGACGCCGGCGGGGTCGTGACCTGCGGGCCGGTCGCGGCCGAGCTACTGGCGGGCGCCGAGGGTGAAGTCTCCGAGCGACTCTGGGAGACGCTCTCCTCGCTCCCCTGGGCGGAGCTTGACCCAGCGGCGTGGCGTGAGGTCGGCCGCGTCGCCGCTCATCTGCGCGGCGATGGCCAGACCCTCCCACTCACCGACCTCCTAATCGCAGTCGCCGCCGCCCGCGGCGGCCATGCCCTCTGGTCCTTTGACTCCGACTTCGAGCGCATCGGCGCCAGCCTCGCCGAGCTGGAGCTCTACGAGCCCGACGCGACATCCCACTGAGGGCTCTCCGAGCCCCTGTCGAGCAATTCGGAAGCCTTTTGGGATGCATCAATTCGGTCGCTCGGCGAAGCTGAGCATTTGCTGCGGAATCGGATTTGCGTACCCCACAACGCGAGCGAAAACGACGACTCCTATGTTGGCGCCACCAAGGCGGCGCTGGAAGCGATCGAGCCGACGCTCTCGGCGGCAACCTTCTCCTCCTCCCCGACCGTCAAGTCAACCAGCTACAAGATCGTGATGCGGGGATCGAGCTCGACGCAGAAGTTCTGGGTCGAACGCACGAGCGCCGGTGTCCTCAAGTTCGAATGCGAAAAGGCCGGCACCGGCGGGTGTCCGAAGAACGGCAGCTCCACTAAGGCTAGTTGGGCGACGTGAGCTGAGCTCGCAAGGCGATCCTATAGGCGACGCGGGAGGCCGGCGCGACGAGCACCGCGGAGGTTGCGAGTTGGCGGGCGAGAGAGGAGACGAGGACGTTGTCGACCAAAGGAATCGGCGGGATCCAGAGGGCGGCTTGCTGGGCGTTCAGATTCGCGCCCATGACCGGCTACGGACGGACAGCGACAGTATCTAGGAGGAAAGCGCGGCGAGGGGGCGCAACTGCTCGACGCGAATCGAAGAGAGGCGCCGATCGGGTCCCCTCGCTCGAAGCGCGCGCACGGCATGTGAGGGTAGCTGTGAATCGCGATCTCGGCGGTCGAGTACTCGCGCGAGTCCGGCCAGCGACTCGGCAACGTCAGCGACCACATCAAGGCGCTGCTGGTGGCGGAGGTGATCGCCCCGGACGAAGAGGCGCCCCGGCGCGGTGCCCTCGAGCACCGCTACGCGCTCAACGGGAGGCGGGCGGTGGTGGCGCTGCGCGTGCTGGATCTGCTGGCCAGCGCCTGTGAGGCCCGCCTGGTCCTGTTCGCCTCCCTGCCGCCGAGCGAGTTCCAGTCAGCGCTGGACGTGGAAGCGCACCCACTTGGAGTCGCAGCGGTGCTTGCCGAGCCGGTCGCGGACCCGGATCGCGCCGTGGAGACGGTGATTGCCGAGCCGGCCGCGCAGGTAGACGTCGTCGGTGGAACCAACCTGGTGGTCGCGGATGCGGCCGTTCTTCAGCACCTTGCTCGGCAGGAATCCACTCTCGGCATCGATCAGCACGTCGCCCCCCTTGCAGCGCAGGCGAATCGTGAAGTGCTTCAGTTCGACGCTGCGGGGGTGAAAGGCGATCCGGATCTGGCGCCCCTGCGCCGTGCGCCCCTTTGACACCTGTACCCCGCTGCCGGCGGCCGCGGCGCTGTTCAGGACCAGCCCACAGGCCACGGCGGTGCAGATCGCCGCAGCGATCAGCCTCTTCAACATCTCCCTCAGCCTCCCCTTGGTTGCCTATCGCGGGGAACGTAACATCGGGTTCAGGCAAAGGCAAATGGAGACGTGGTGTAAGAGTTCTTACAACATTCGCCCCGAGCGGCTCCTTCGCGTCCCGCGAGGGCTGACCTGCGGCCGTCTGAGGAGGATGGCGTCGTGATTCGACGGTCCCCGGGGAGCCCAGGAACGGCAGGCGGCCCGTACCTCCGCGCGGCTGCCAGGCCCAGGCCGTGCGGCTCCGCGGACAGTCCGACCAGGCGGAGCTAGGAGGAGGTCTTGTCCCAGAGCTCGAAGTCGAGAGCCTCGACCTCGGAGTCGAGTTTGCAGCCGGTCGATGAAGACCGCGAGGACGCTTCCCTCCCCGCTGGCCGAGGGAGCGAGGATTGCCTCGCGGCCGAGGTATTGGGCGGCCTTACCGATCGCCTGCGTCGCGGCCAAGCTCTCCGAGGCGAAGTCGACGTCCGCGAGGGCCTCCGGGGGAGCACAGCAGCTTGAGTCGGTCACGTCGTGACCGCCCTGGTCCCCGACCACTCCGCAGACGAACGGCAGCCAGCCAGGAGCAGTCGGGCGAACCCGTCCGCGGCCGAACCGCCCTCAGCCGGCGAAACGGCGCCGGAGGCGACGGTGCCGTCCTCGATCACCCCCGCCTCGCCACGGCAAGCTCCGCGATCGCGCGCGCGCCAAGCCAAGCGGCGCGCGAAGGCGAGACGGCGCGCACGGCTCGGACGCTCCCAGCGCGCACGGCACGGCGAAGCCGAACCGACGGCAACCGAAGAAGCGCCGCCGCCCGAAGAAGTCTCGCCGCCTCCTGAAAGCGAACCCGAATCAGCACCGGCGTCGTCGTCGCCGCCACCGGCGACGGGCGCCAACGCTCGTGGCGAGTTCGGCAAATAGACCTGCCGCGAATCGCCCGGCTGCCTGGCGACGAGTCGGTGCCGAGCCTCACGGCCCGGGGACTCAGCTTCCCGTCATCGCGGATCTCCCGCAGTCCGGTTCGATGCGTGCTTCTCAGCCGTGCTTCGCTCGCCACGAAAAGGCTGCCAAGCCTCCTGTTTTTCGTCAACGATCACGATCACTCGAGCCTTCGCGGACCAGCAGCGCCTAGGTGGCGTCTGGAGCTTCTACATCGAAGTCGACCTCGTAGCCGGCGTCGATCTCAAACTCGATCTCGCCGGGGGTCCACGTCACCCCGCCGAGAAGGTCGTCGAGGGCGAGCGAGAGCGCCCCGGCGAGCCTCACGTAGGTATCGAGCATCCCCAAGACCTTCCATTTTCGATCGACCCGATCTGACCCGCGGACACCATCGCGAGCTCGGCCAGTTCTGCCTGCGAATACTCGGCCCGCCTCCGCCGCAGGAACAGGTTGTCGGCGATCCGCGCCTTGGCTTCATATGACAGCTCCCGTACCCCCTTCGACTTGCTCATCGCTTGGATCGCTTCCCACGACCCGGAGCTGCCTCTCGCAACGCTGCGACCTCCGCTGCGAGCTCCGGGTCCTCTGGGACATCGAAGCTGCCGGGCGTGGCGACAGCTTCGGCCGACATCCAGTGGATGCCGGCGGCCAGCTCGCCCGGCGTCCCTCCAGCGCGCCGGCCAGGCGAATGAGGCTGTCGATCCTCGGCTGCTTCTTCCCCAACTCCAGGAGCGAGATCGAGGCCAGGGCCATTTCCGAGCGGAAGGCAAGCTCATGCTGGCTGATTCCCAGTCGTTTCCGGTATTTCCGCAGGTTGACGCCGAATTGCTCTCTCAGCTCGTCGGAAGAGGGCATCGGCCGCTTGGGTCTCATTGCACGACCCGCTTCCCGGCGGCAGCGGCTCCCGAACCGCCTTCGGCGTAGGCGCCGCCGAGGAGGTCATGGGAACCGGGCTGCCAGCGCAGGCCCGCGATCAGATCGCACGGCGAGGCTTCCACTCCTGCCGAGAGCTTGAGAACCGTGTCGAGGCGCGGAACCCGCAGCCCCCGCTCAAGCTGGCTGATCTCGGTGCGGTGCATGTCAAGCAAGCGACCGAGCTCCTCCTGGCTGAGACAGGCCAGCCGCCGGTGACGCCAGAGCCGGCGGCCGAAGTGCTCGGCGAGGCGCGAGGAGTCCATCAGGCCGCCACCCATCGGTTGCCGACCTTGACCTCGAAGCATCCCGGCGGCACGTCCCGGTCATGGAGACGACGGCGATCGAGGCGCCAGACCATCCCGGCCAGGAGCTCACACGGCTCGGCTTCGACCCCGGCCGCGACCTGGACGATCGTGTCCAGTCGCGGCACCCGGAGGCCGCGCTCCAGCAGACTGATCTCAGTGTGGTGCAAGCCCGACCGTTCGGCGGCCTTGGCCTGAGAAAGGTCCGACCGGCGGCGCCGCGAGGCGAGATTTTTGGCGAAGCGCCGGGTGACGCGAGTGGCTGCGGCCCGCTCTGATCGCTTGGGAGTCACAGCCGACCCCCTGGGATCAGCAGCTCGTCATGACTTGGCGGAGGCCCAGGATGGACCAAGCGGGCTCTCGGCGTGAAAGCGGAAGTCGCGCAGAAGGTGCGACCAGCAGACCTGACGGCGGGTGGGATCGAGGTGGTCATATGCCCACCAGCGATCGGAGGAGACGATCGCCTCGCTCTCGCCGAGCAACTCTTCGGCCTCCTCGCGGTGGCGGGAGGGGG
>JACDGU010000107.1 GCA_013821475.1 Solirubrobacterales bacterium | reverse complement strand
GGGGCGCCGCCGCGGCGGCGCCCCTCGCCTTTGCGCATACGCTTCGCCCCCGTGCCTCAGGCAGACCACCCCAATCGGCCCCGGCTGGACGCCTCCTTCCTGCGCACGCCGCAGGGCTATCCCTACCTGCTGGCGCCGCTGATCCCGATCGCCGTCGCGCTCGACCTCGCCGGCGTCCCGGCGACCGTGGTCTTCGCCGCATCGGCGCTGGGGATCATCCCCACGGCGGCGCTGATGGGGCGGGCGACCGAGGAGCTCGCGGCCCGCTCGGGCCCCGGCATCGGCGGCCTGCTCAACGTCACCTTCGGCAACGCGCCGGAGCTGATCATCGCCCTCTTCGCGCTCGGCAAAGGCCTGCAGGAGGTCGTCAAGGCCTCGATCGTCGGCTCGATCATCGGCAACATCCTGCTCGTCCTCGGCGCCGCGATGCTGGCAGGGGGGATCGGCCGCAAAAAACAGAACTTCAGCAGAACGGGCGCCGGCATCCAGACCTCGATGCTGATGCTCGCCGCCGCGGCGCTGGTGATGCCGGCGATCTTCGAGCTGGTCGAGGGCAAGGGCCTGCCGCAGCCGGGGGCCGAGTCGGTCAACTACGGCTCGACCGTCGAGCACCTCTCGCTCGCGGTCGCGATCGTCCTGATCATCACCTACGGCCTCGGGCTGCTGTTCTCGCTGAAGACCCACCGCGACCTCTTCAACCCCGAGTACGAGGACGAGGACAGCTGGGGCTGGTCGACGCGGACCTCGGTCACCGCGCTGGCGATCGCCGGCGTCCTGGTCGGGATCATGTCCGAGGTACTGGTCGGCTCGATCAGCGAGGCCTCGCACTCGATCGGCCTCTCCGAGTTCTTCATCGGCGTGATCGTCGTTGCGATCGTCGGCAACGCCGCCGAGCACTGGGTCGCGGTCCTGGTCGCGATGAAGAACAAGATGGACCTGGCGGTCAACATCGCGATCGGCTCCAGCGGCCAGGTCGCGCTCTTCGTCGCCCCGGTCCTGGTGATGGCGTCTTACTTCATCGGCCCGCACCCGCTGGCGCTGGTCTTCAACGGCTTCGAGCTGGGGGCGATCCTGATCGCGATCCTGATCGCCAACTACGTGACCCAGGACGGCGAGTCCACCTGGTTCGAGGGCGTGCAGCTGCTAGCCGTCTACTTCGTCTTCGCGCTGGCGTTCTACTTCGCTTAGGCGGCTAGATCCGCGAGCGATCGACGTCGCCGAGCAGGGTGAAGCCCAGCGGAGGTCCTTCAACTCGACCTCGTCGCCGTCCTGGTCGGGCAGGGTGAAGTCGGGCGCCGCGTCGCCCTCGGACAGCATCAGTCCTCGCGACCGGGGTCCTGGCCGTCCTCGTCGGCGTCCATCTCCTCGTCGCCCTGTTCGAGCGCGGTTGCGGAGACGGAGCCGGCCGAGCCCGGGTGGTAATGCGTCTGGAACTTCTCGAGGACGCGGTCGCGGCCGTCCTCGTCGATCGGGATCTCGTCGGAGATCCGCACCCAGTCGGCGCCCTCGTAAGCCTCCATGTTGAAGACCTCCTGGTCGATCGAGGCGGAGTCGTCGACGATCACGACGACCTCGGTCTGGGGGTTGAAGTAGGTCCCCGGCTGCACCAACAGCTGCTCGACCTCGTAGAGGTTGTCCTCTGGCCCTGGACTCATCAACTCGATCCTACGAGATCGTCGAGTTGGCGCTCGGTCTCGGCCTCGACGTCGAGCGGCTCGAGGCCCTGGCGGGTCAGGCGTTCGTTGCGGACGACGACCAGCTGCCGGACCTCGGCCCGCAGCTCGGCGTCCATCCGGGCGCTCGCCGACGGCGTCCGGCGCTCGGGCTCGAGCAGCCGCTTCGCCTCGGCATCGATGTCGAGCGGCTCCTCGCCGCGCCGCTGGCGCCGCTCGGACTTCGCCCGCAGCATCTGTCGAACCTCGGCCGCGCGAATCGCCGGGTCGACCGCCGGCGCCGGCTGACCGGCCGGGCGCGGCTGCTGCCCTTCGATCGCGAACGGGCCCTTGCCGATCGAATCCCAGCTGCCACCGACGTGCCACAGCAGCAGGCCCACGAGCGGCGCCACGACGCCGGTGAACAGCAGCACCAGGACGCAGGCTTCGGTTGGGGACGTCGCCACGGCTAAATCCACATGGAGAAGGGTAAACCGCCCACGCAACCCGGGTCATTCGCTACCCTTTGGCCAGGTTGACTGACCAGTCAATCGGCCGGTATGCCCGCCTGGCGCCGGCGCTCTAGAAAAGCTTGGAAAGCACCGACTAAAAGGAGCCCCGACCGGTGGTTGACTTCACCCTGACCGACGAACAGAAGGACCTGCGCGAGCTGGCCCACAACTTTGCTGAGAAAGAGATGCGCAGCGTCGCCTGGGAGCTGGACAAAGACGGCGGCTGGCCGCAGGAGGTCATCAACAAGGCCTGGGAGGTCGGGTTGATGAACACCCACGTGCCCGAGGCCTACGGCGGTCCCGGCCTCGACTACCTCTCCGGCTGCCTGATCGAGGAGGAGATGGGATGGGGCTGCTCAGGCATCGGCACCTCGCTGATGGCCAACGGCCTCGCCTCGGCCCCGATCGCCCTCGGCGGCTCCGAGGAGACGAAGAAGAAGTACCTCGGGATGCTGACCGAGAGCCCGAAGCTCGCCTCCTTCTGCCTGACCGAGCCCGACGCCGGCTCCGACGTCAGCGGGATGAAAACGAAGGCCGTCAAAAAAGGCGACAAGTACGTCATCAGCGGCTCCAAGTGCTTCATCACCAACGGTACCTACGCCGACTACTTCACCGTCTACGCGAAGACCGACCCTGATGGCGGTCACCGCGGCATCAGCGCCTTCGTCGTCGACGCCGACCTCCCCGGGGTCAGCGTCGACAAGAAGGAGGACAAGATGGGTCAGCGGGCCTCGAACACCGCGACCATCTCCTTCGATGAAGTCGAGATCCCGGCCGAGAACCTGATCGGCGAGGAAAACAAGGGATTCAAACTGGCGATGATGACCCTCGACCGGACCCGTCCCGGCGTCTCGGCGATGGCCGTCGGCATCGGCCGCGCGGCACTCGAGTTCGCGACCGAGTACTCGAAGGAAAGGGTCCAGTTCGGCGTCCCGATCGCGATGCACCAGGCGATCCAGTTCATGATCGCCGACATGGCGACCAAGGTCGAGGCCGCCCGCCTGCTGGTCTGGAACTCGGCGGTCCTGCTCGACCAGGGCCAGCGCAACAGCAAGGTCTCCTCGATGGCCAAGCGCTTCGCCGCAGACTCGGCGATGGAGATCACCGTCGACGCCGTGCAGGTCTACGGCGGCTACGGCTTCATCAAGGAGTACCCGGTGGAGAAACTGATGCGCGACGCGAAGATCATGCAGCTCTACGAGGGGACCAGCCAGATCCAGCGCCTGGTCATCGCCAAAGAAGTGCTGCTGCCGCGTCCAGTCGGCGAGCCGACCCCGGAGGCCGACGCGAAGGCCGCCGGCGCCGCCCGCGACAGCCAGTCCGCGCAGGCCGCCGCGACCGTCTAGCTCCTCGAGGTCCCGAGCGCGCCGCCGAAAGGGCGGCGCGCTCGGGGATCCTCAGCCGAGGAGCACCAGCGGGGCTGCGGGGCTCGAGCGGCTCTTGGACGGGATCGAAGCGGGGCTCGGGTAGGGACTTGGGAGCGGTTGGAGGGTCGGGTGCCCCTCCTCTCTTGCCTGACTGGCTAGATCGTCTAGGGGCCGTCCGAGGGTGGCTTTTGGGCCAGCGGCACAAAACGTTCGGAGGGGCACCCGACCCTCCAACCGCCTCGGATCCCCACTCAAGCTTCGAGTGAAAAGCGCGCCAGGGACGGGGGACCTGCGGCGGCGTGGCGTGGGAGGGAGCCCGGACGGGACTCGCCAAGCCTCCCCGCAGTTCGCGCAGGTGAGTCCCATCCGGGCTCCCTCACGCACCCCGTCGTCTAGCTGGCGACGCCCGCCCTCGTGCGCTGCCGCGCCGCCTTTTGGCGTTGGGTTTTGTCGAGGATCAGCTTGCGCAGTCTGACCGACTCGGGGGTCACTTCGACGCACTCGTCGTCGCGGACGAACTCGAGCGAGTTCTCCAGCGAGAGCCGGGTGGCGGGGGTGAGGCGGACCAGGAGGTCGGCGCTGGCGGCGCGGACGTTGGTCTGGTGCTTTTCCTTGACCGCGTTGACGTCGAGGTCCTCGGCGCGGGCGTTCTCGCCGACGATCATCCCCTCGTAGACCTCCTCGCCGGGGCCGATGAAGAGGGTACCGCGGTCCTGCAGGCTGAACAGGGCGAAGCTGGCGGTCGAGCCGCGGCGGTCGGCGACCAGGGCTCCGGTCGGGCGCGTGCGCAGCTCGCCGAACCAGGGCTCCCAGCGGTCGAAGACGTGGTGGAGGATGCCGGTGCCGCGGGTCTCGGTGAGGAACTCGGTGCGGAACCCGATCAGGCCGCGGGCGGGGACGAGGTACTCCATCCGCACCCACCCGGTCGAGTGGTTGACCATCTGCTCCAACCGGCCTTTGCGGGCGGCGAGCAGCTGGGTGACGGCGCCGACGTACTCCTCGGGGACGTCGATCGCCAGGCGCTCGACCGGCTCGAGGACCTTACCGTCCTCCTCGCGGGTCAGGACCCGGGGCTGGCCCGCGGTCAGCTCGAAGCCCTCGCGGCGCATCAGCTCGAGCAGGACGACCAGCTGCAGCTCGCCGCGCCCCTGGACCTCCCAGGCGTCGGGACGCTCGGTGTCGAGGACGCGGATCGAGACGTTGCCGATCAGCTCCTGGTCGAGGCGGTCGCGGACCTGGCGGGCGGTCAGTTTGGAGCCCTCTTTGCCGGCAAGCGGCGAGGTGTTGATCCCGACCACGATCGAGAGCGAGGGCTCGTCGACGGTGATCACCGGCAGCGGCCGGGGATCGGCGGGGTCGGCCAGCGTCTCGCCGATCGTCACCTCTTCGAGGCCGGCGACGGCGATCAGTTCGCCCGGGCCGGCTTCTTGGGCCGGGACCCGTTCCAACGCCTCGGTCACGTAGAGCTCGGAGACGGTCGCGCGGGCGATCGTCCCGTCCTGCTTGCACCAGGCGATCTGCTGGCCGGAGCGGATCGTCCCGTTGCGCACCCGGCAGAGGGCGAGGCGGCCGACGTAGGGCGAGGCGTCGAGGTTGGTGACGTGCGCCTGCAGCGGGTGGTCGGGCTCGTAGGTGGGAGCCGGGATCCGCTCCAGCATCAGGTCGAGCAGGGGGGAGAGGTCAGTCCCCTCGACTCCCTCCTCGAGCGCCGCCCAGCCGGCTTTGGCATTGGTGTAGACGATCGGAAAGTCGATCTGCTCGGAGTCGGCGTCGAGATCCATGAAGAGTTCATAGACCTCGTCGACGACCTCGGCGATGCGGGCGTCGGGGCGGTCGACCTTGTTGACGACGAGGATCACCGGCAGCTTCGACTCCAACGCCTTGCGCAGCACGAAGCGGGTCTGCGGCAGCGGGCCCTCGGAGGCGTCGACCAGGAGCAGGACGCCGTCGACCATCGTCAGGGCGCGCTCGACCTCGCCGCCGAAGTCGGCGTGGCCCGGGGTGTCGACGATGTTGAACTTGACGTCGCCCCGGTTGACCGCCGTGTTCTTGGCGAGGATCGTGATCCCCTTCTCCTTCTCGAGGTCCATCGAGTCCATCACCCGCTCGGCGACGTCCTGGCCTTTGCGGAAGGTCCCGGTCTGCCAGAGCATGGCGTCGACCAGCGTCGTCTTGCCGTGGTCGACGTGGGCAATGATCGCGATATTTCTGAGGTCTGTTCGGAGATTCATGGCACTTCGCATTCCTGTGTCCTCGGTCGCTCGTGTGCGGAGCACACTTCGCTCCCTGCGTCCTTGGACTGCTCGGCCCTGAACCACCGAACAGACCTCAGAGCGCAAAAAACGGGGCCCGCCCAGAGAGGCGGACCCCGTCAATTAAAGCGTGGCGTGACTACGAAGTCTGCTGGACGCTCGCGGCGGCCGGACCCTTCGGGCCTTCTTCGGACTCGTAACTCACTTTGGCGCCCTCAGTGAGGGACTTGAAGCCCTCGCCGAGGATGGCGCTGTGATGAACGAAGACGTCCTTCGAGCCGTCGTCGGGCGTAATGAACCCGTAGCCCTTGTCGTCGCTGAACCACTTAACAGTTCCAGTAGGCATGTTGCCTCCACGTAATGTGCTGCGAACGCGGAGCATGCAGTGAAGCAACGACGCGAGCGCTAGACACAAACTTTGCCGGTCTTTACCGACCCTAACAGGGGGGACCGTAGCAGGATCGCCCGCCTCGGCGCCGGAATTTCGGTGAAGTGGGGCGTCCGGGGACGGATCTAGCGTTGCGGCATGCGCTTCCTCCAGAGCATCGACCGCGATGAGATCGCCGGTCTCTTGAAGCGCGACGAGTACTTCTGGCTGGACCTGAGGGATCCCGGCGAGGACGAGGCGAAGGCGCTGGAGGAGGTCTTCTCCTTCCACCCACTGGCGCTGGAGGACATGCTCAAGCGCGGCCAGCGGCCGAAGCTCGACGACTTCGGCGAGTACATGTTCCTCGTCTACTACGGGGCCGGCAAGGGGGAGGGCGATCGCGAGGTGGCCCTGACCGAGGTCCATGCCTTCCTCAGCGGTGGCTACATCGTCACCGCCCACCTCGGCCCCTGCCCGGCGCTGATGGAAGCGCGGAAGCAGCTAGAGGCGAAAACGCCGCGGTCGGAGCAGTTCGTCATCTACCGGGTCCTCGACGGCCTCACCGACAGCTTCTTCCCAGTTCTCGACGGCCTCGACGAACGGATGGAAGGCCTCGACCAGGAAATCTTCGAGCGGCCGGCGCCCGCCCAGCTGGAGGAGATCACCGCGCTGCGGCGCGAACTGGTGGCGCTGCGCCGGATCGTCACCCCCCAGCGCGACCTGCTGGCCCGCGGCGTCGACGACATCCTCGAAATCCCCGGCCTCGAAGCGGACTCGCGCAACTACTTCCGCGACGTCTACGACCACGCGATCCGGATCTCCGACCAGATCGACTCCTACCGCGACCTGCTCGCCGGCACCCGCGATGCCTACCTCTCGGTCGTCTCCAACCGCCTCAACCAGATCACCAAGCAGCTGACCGTGGTCGCGACGATCTTCCTGCCGCTCTCCTTCATCGTCGGCTTCTTCGGCCAGAACTTCAAGTGGCTGGTGGAAGGGATCGGCTCCGAGGCCGACTTCCTCGTCCTCGGCATTGGCAGTCTGGTTGCGTCGGTGATCGCACTGGTGGTCTGGTTCAGGCGCGGCTCCTATATTTGAGAGAGCCGCTCGGATTACCGTCCGGTGGTGTTTCGTAGGTGCCCGGTCCTGCCGATGCTCTGCTCCAGATGACTCTTCACAGCCGCTGCGTCCGCCTCTCGCGAGGAGCCTTGCTCCTGTCGGCGCTGGCCGCCGCGGCGCTGGCCCCCGCCTCGGCCCTGGCGATGGTCGCTCCGCGCAGCGACGGCGCTCTCTCTCCGGTTCTGGCGGAACTTGCCAAGCCCGCGGTCCGGTCGAAGTCGCCGGCGCGGCAGGCGGCGATCCTCAGCGTTGCCGCGGAAGGCCCCGGCGGCCTCTTGCGGCAGGGCGGGCGCGTCCTCGTCGAAGTCAGGTTCCCGCAGGGCGCCGCCTCGAGCCTCGCCTCGCTGCGCGAGGCCGGGGCCCGGATCGTTGCCATCAGCCGCCGCTACCAGACGATCACGGCCGCGGTCTTGCCCGCCTCGCTGCGGGCGCTGGCAGGGGTCGCAGGCGTCTCGGCGGTTGGCGAGATCCGCAGCCCGCTCGTCGCCGCCGTCGATTGCGAGGGCGGCTCGGTGATCTCAGAGGGTGTCACCCAGCTGCACGCCAAAGCCGCGCGTGAAGCCTTTGGCGTCGACGGCAGTGGCGTCACCGTCGGGGTGCTCTCGGACTCGTTCGACCAAGCGACCACCGCGGAAACGGGGGCGACCGAAAACGAACCGATCGCCACCCACGCCGCCAATGACATCGAAACCGGCGACCTGCCCGGCCCGGCGAACACCTGCCTCGGCCAGGAAGGTGCCGTCAACGACGTCGAAGACCAGGCGACGTCGGCGGATGGGGAAGTATTCGACGAGGGCAGGGGAATGCTGCAGATCGTCCACGACGTTGCTCCCGGCGCCTCGCTCGCCTTCGCCACCGCCTTCAAAGGCGAAGTCTCGTTTGCCCACAACATCGAAGCGCTGGCCAGCGCCGGAGCTAAGGTCATCGTCGACGACGTCTCCTACTTCGAAGAGCCCTTCTTCCAGGACGGCCCGGTCGCGGCGGCGGTCAACAAAGTCACCAGCGAAGGCGTCACCTACCTCTCCGCCGCCGGCAACAACAACCTCACCGACCCGGCCGGCAACGAAATAGCGTCCTGGGAAGCACCCGCCTACCGCGACTCGGGTACCTGCCCGGCGGCGGTCACGGCGTTGAAAGGCTTCAACGGGACGCACTGCATGGACTTCGACCCGGGGGCGGGAACCGACCCCGGCTTCGGGATCGAAGTCGAACCGAAAGCGACGTTGACGGTCGATCTGCAGTGGGACGAACCGTGGTTCGGCGTCGAAACGGATCTCGATGCGTTCCTGCTCGCCTCGGGCGGCCAGTTGATCGCGCAGTCCTACGCAGAAAACACCGGCAAAGGCGGTTCCCAGAAACCATCGGAGATCATCCAGTGGAAGAACGAATCGGCCTCGCCGGCGAGCGTCAACCTGGCGATCAACCGCTACTCCGGCGGCGCCAGTCCTCGACTCAAGTTCGCGCTGCTCGAGAACGGCGCCGGGGTGAGCGAGACCGAGTACCCCCAGTCCAACGGCGGCGACGTCGTCGGACCGACGATCTATGGCCACGCCGGCGCGGCCAGCGCGATCTCGGTCGCCGCCGAGCGCTACACCAACAACACCGCACCCGAGAGGTTCTCCTCGCGCGGCCCGGTCACCCATTACTTCGGTCCCGTGGCCGGCATCACCGAAGCCGCGGCCCTCAACCCCCCGGTGACGATCTCCAAGCCCGACGTGACGGCGACCGACTGCGGGGTGACGACCTTCTTCGCCCAGTTGGTCGCCTCCGTCTGGCGATTCTGCGGCACCTCGGCCGCGGCTCCGCACGCGGCCGGCGTCGCGGCACTGATGACCGAGGCTGCCGAAGGCGCG
>JACDGU010000004.1 GCA_013821475.1 Solirubrobacterales bacterium | reverse complement strand
GAGTTCGGCCTGGGTCCCGGGAAGACCGGAGTGAAGTCGGCGGCGCTGTTGTCGTGGTCGTCGGTCGGCTCCAGCAGGGTGGGGCAGCCGGGGGCGATGGTCCGGCGCAGGGCCATGCCGTCCGGGATTGCCGCCGGGTTGGCGGGGGTCCCGGCGGGACTGGGGAGGGAGCCGGCGAAGCTTCCCCAGGAGACGCAGTCGAGCGCTTCCCAGCAGATGGCGCCGCGAGCGAGCCCGGGTAGACCTCGCGGATCTGCATCAGGTGAAAGGTCGCCGACGCCGAGGGCGCCATGCCGGCGAGCACGACCAGGGCCAGGAGAGCGGCAGACCCCGCAACGCCACCGCGTCCCCCTCACGCGCTCACCGGCCCTTGACCACGGTGAAGCCGACCTTTGCAGTCGGTGGCGCGCTGACACCGGCGGCGCCGGCGAGGTCGGAACTGAAGTGGAAGGTCGGGGTCCGGTCGTGGGCCTTTGCCACCGAGAACGGTCCGCGGCGGCCCCGGTGCGGCGGTCAGTGGCGGCGGCGTGGGAGCCGACAGCAGCAGCGGGGGAGCCGGGACGGCGACGCTGAAGGAGTAGCCGGCGGGGGAGGGGTCGACGTTTTCGCTGCTGTCGATCGCCCGCACCTGGAAGCTGTGGGGCCCGTCGGTGAGGCCGGCATAGGTGATACCCGCGGCCGGGCAGGGAGCGAAGGGGCCCGAGTCGAGCGCGCATTCGAAGCTCGAGCCCGCCTCGCTGGACTCGTAGCTGAAGGTCGCCGTCGGGCCGTCGCTCGAATCCGGCGGCCTCGAGTCGATCGTCGTCTGCGGCGGCGTCGTGTCGGCGAGCGAGTTGTCGACCTGCCAGCTGAAGGCCGTCGGCGTCGACTGCTGATTGGCCGCCAGGTCCGTGGCGCGGACCTTGAAGGTGTAGGTGCCGTCGGCCAGCGCCGAGTAACTCTTGCCGGAACTGCAGACGGAGAAGGCGTCGGCTTCGGCGCCTTTGGCGAGGCTGCATTCGAATTTGGAAGCGGTCTCGCCGGCGTGGAAGATGAAGCTCGCGCTTTTTGCCGGGACTGGGGTCGACCGGGTGGGTGTCGATCGCCGTCGTCGGAGGCACCGTGTCGACTTTCCAGGTGAAGCCGGCGGGGGTGGGATCGGGGCCCGATGCGTTGACGCCGCGGACCTGGAAGGCGTGGCTGCCGTCCGCCAGCACCGTGTATTCCGTCCCAATCGCCGGGCAAGAGGTGAAGGCGGCGCTGGTGCTGTTCGAGTTCAGCGCCGGCCGGTCGTCGATCGCGGTGTCCGGGGCCCCGGCGCAGGTGGTCTCGGTCGCCGCGGTGGCATTATTGCGGGGCGCGGGTAACGACCTCATTGAAGTCGGTCACGCTGTTGTTGGAGTCGTCGCTTTCCTCGAGCAGGGTCGGGCAGCCCGGTTCGATCGTGCGGCGAATCGCCTTGCCGGCGGTGACGCCGCCGGGCGAGACCGGCGAGCCGGTGCTGGTCCCGGTCGCCGACTGCAGCGCCGCGGCGCCGTTGAAGTTCCCCCAGGCGGCGCAATCGGCCGGGATCCCGCCGGCGTTCCAGCAGGCGGCCCCGCCCGCGGCGGGGATCGAGAGGGCGGAGTCGACCAGGTCGGGTTGGATGCCGAATTTGGCTGCGGTGCCGCTGTCGCCGATCAGCACCGTGCTCTGGTTGGCGCCGCCGGCGACCCCAGAGGAGAAAGTCGAGCTGTGGGTGAGGGCACCGGTCGCGTCGTAGACCGTCAGCGAGTGGCCGGAGAGGAGGGTCTGCCCGGCCGCGAATATCTGCAGCTCGACGTAGCTGTCGTTCTGACTGCCGGGGTAGACGTCGCGGACTTTGATCAGGTGGAAGGTCGCCTGCGCGGCCGGAGCGCCGACCAGCAGCGCGAGCAGCGCGCCGAGCAGGGGCAGCAGAACGCGCCCGCGCGAGCGCCGCCGTCTCACCGCCTCTCCCTCAATGAGAAACGCATCTGTTTGCGGGTACGGAGCGTCAGGCCGCCGGGTTCAATCGGGTCGCGAGGTCGTCCCGGTACGCTTCGCCCGTGGCCTCAAAACGCCAAATCTTCGTCGGCAAGGTCCCGATCGGCGGCGGCGCCCCCGTCGCCGTGCAGACGATGACCAAGACCGAGACCGCGAACCTGGCGGCGACGATGGAGCAGATCCGCAAGGTCGCCGCCGCCGGCGCCGACATCGTCCGCTGCGCGGTGCCGCGCGAGAAGGACGCCGAGGCGCTGAAGACGATCGTCCGCGAATCGCCGATCCCGATCATCGCCGACATCCACTTCAACCACACCCTGGCGCTGAAAGCGATCGACGCCGGCGCCCACTGCATCCGCCTCAACCCGGGGAACATCGGCGGCCGCGACAAGGTCGCCGAGGTCGCGGTCAAGGCCAACGCGGCGAACGTGCCGATGCGGATCGGGGTCAACTCCGGCTCGCTGCCCAAGCACCTGCACGAGCTCGAGCGCGAGGCGCCGGTCGAGGCGCTGGTCGCCGCCGCGGTCGAGTTCACCGAGCTGATGGAGGGCCTCGACTTCACGAACTTCAAGATCTCGATCAAGTCGACCAACGTGCCCAACACGATCGCCGCCAACCGGCTACTGGCGGAGAAGGTCCCGTATCCGCTGCACCTGGGGATCACCGAGGCGGGAACGAAATGGGCGGGGTCGCTGAAATCGGCGGTCGGGCTGGGGACGCTGCTCGCCGACGGGATCGGCGACACGATCCGGATCAGCCTCTCGACCTTCCATGCCGAGGAGGAGGTCAAGGTCGCCTGGGAGATCCTCAAGGCGCTGCAGCTGCGCGAGCGCGGCCCGGTGCTGATCGCCTGCCCGACCTGCGGCCGCCTGCAGTTCGACATGGATTCGGTCGTCGCCGAAATCGAGCAGCGCCTGGAAAGCTACGCCGAGCCGGTCGAGGTGGCGGTGCTCGGCTGCGCCGTCAACGGCATCGGCGAGGCCAGTCACGCCGACTTCGGCATCGCCGGGGCCAAGAACGAGGGCCTGATCTTCACCCACGGCAAGCCGCTGCGGAAGGTGCCGCAGGAGACGCTGGTCGACACCCTGTTCGAGGAGATCGACAAATCGCTCGACCGCGGCAAGGTCGAGATCGACGCCGACGAGTCGGCCGAGGGTGCCGCCTGGCTGGCCAAGATCGAGGCGGAAAACGCCCACGAAATGACTCCCGAGCGGATCGCGGCGATGGAGAAGGAAGCGGTCGAGAAAGGGGAGTCGGACCGGGTCCTGCTCGACGAGGCGGATTCGCCCACGGCCGGGCGCAGGTTCACCAGGGCCTAGGCCTCACCCTCGGCCGGATAGGTTTCACCGGGTGAGCCGACAGTCGCAGACGTTCATTCCCACCCTCAAGGATGCCCCTGCCGACGCAGAGGCCATTTCTCACAAGCTGATGGTTCGCGCCGGCCTGATCCGCCAGTTGGGCGCGGGGCTGTGGACGTATCTGCCCGCGGGGTGGCGGGTGCAGCGCAAGGTCGAGGCGATCATTCGCGAGGAGATGGAGGCGATCGGCTGCCAGGAGATGCTGATGCCACTGCTGCAGCCGGCTGAGAACTGGGAGAAGACCGGCCGCTACGCGATTCCCGAGCTGTTCAAGCTCGAGGACCGCAAGGGATCGCCGATGGTTCTGGCGCTGACCCACGAGGAGGCGATCACCTACCACGTCGCCCGCGAGGTCCGCTCCTACCGCGACCTGCCGCTGATGCTATTCCAGATCCAGACCAAGGAGCGCGACGAGGGCCGCCCGCGCGCGGGCGTCCTGCGCACCCGCGAGTTCACGATGAAGGACGCCTACTCCTTCGACCGCGACGAGGAGGGACTGGCGCGCTCTTACGAGGCGCAGGCCGGCGCCTACGAGCGGATCCTCGACCGCTGTGAGGTGCGCTGGTATAAGGTCGAGTCCGATGTCGGGATGATGGGCGGCTCCGGCGCCGACGAGTTCATGGCCCCCTGCCCGGCGGGAGAGGACGAGGTCGCCCTGGCCCCCGGCTATGCCGCCAACGTCGAGGTCGCCTCGGCCACGGCGCAGTCGGCCGAGCTGCCGCCGCCGCTGCCGGCTCCCGAGCGAATCGAGACCCCGGGCCTGACCACGGTCGAGCAGGTCTCAGGCTCGCTCGGTCTGGCGCCCGGCGCCCTGATCAAGGCGCTGCCGGTGATCGTCGAGGGTCGCGGCATGGTCCTGGTCCTCGTCCGCGGCGACCATCGCCTCAACGAGATCAAGCTGCGCAACGCACTCGGCGCCGGCTTCCGACCGGCGGGAGTGGAGGAGATCGGCGCCGAGCTCGGCCCGGTCGGCTACATCGGCCCGGTCGGGGCGAGGATCCCGGTCGTCAAGGACGCCGCGATCGCCGGCGACTCCTACGTCTGCGGCGCCAACGAGTCCGACGCCCACCTGCGCGGCGTCCAGCCCGGTCGCGACTTCGAGTCCGAGGAGCTCGACGTGCGCGTGGTCGAGGCCGGCGACACCGCTCCCGGCGGCGGCACGATCGCGATCGAGCCGGCGATCGAGGTCGGCAACATCTTCAAGCTCGGCAGCCGCTACTCGGACCCGCTCGGGGCCTCTTATCTGGACGAGAGCGGGGTGGAGCAGGCGATCGTGATGGGCAGCTATGGGATCGGCCCGGCGCGGATCGTCGCCGCCTCGATCGAGCAGCGCGCCGACGAGCACGGGATCGTCTGGCCGCGGGCGCTCGCCCCCTGGCAGGTCCACCTCGTCTCGCTCTCCAAGCCCGGCGAGCCCGAGCGCGAGGCGGCGGACAAGATCTACGACGCCCTCCGCGCCGCCGGGGCCGAGGTCCTCTACGACGACCGTGACGTCGGTCCCGGGAACAAGCTGAACGACTCCGACCTGATCGGCTGCCCGCTGCGATTGGTCGTCGGGCGTCGCGGTCTCGCCAAGGGGGTCGTCGAGGCGACCGAGCGCCGCAGCGGCTCGGCCCCCGAGCTGCCCGTGGAGGATGCCGCCGAGCGGGCGATCGCACTCCTCGACGGGCTCGATGTCTGAGAAGAACCCCTTCGGCCGCGGCCGCACGCGCCGCCTCTTCGGCCTCGACCGCAGCGCGCCGCCGCCGCGCTCGACCCGCAAGGGCGAGCCGCTCAACCCCTGGACGGTCCCGAACCTGGTCGGCTACGTGCGCCTCGCGGCGCTACCGGTCTTCCTCGTCCTCGCCTACAGCACCGACGACGGCACCTCGCCGGCCTCGGCGATGGTCTTCTGGGCGATCGCCGCCGGCGACTACCTCGACGGCTTCCTCGCCCGCGTCACCGGCCAGTACAGCCGCATGGGGGCGCTCCTCGACCCGCTGGTCGACCGGCTCACGATTCTCGCCGGCGCCGTCGTCTGTTGGAGCTTCGAGCTGCTGCCGCGCTGGGCCCTGGCGCTGCTGGCTCTGCGCGAGCTGACGATGCTCTACCTCGCCCAGTACGGGCTGCGCCACGGCGTCGACATCGAGATCAACTGGCCCGGCCGGATCTCGGTCTTCCCGATCATGGGCGGCATCTTCCTCGCCCTGCTGGCACCGGGCTGGGTGGCGACCGCGCTGCTGGTCTGGGGGGTGGGGATGGCGATCCTCGCCACCGTGCTCTACGCCCGCGCCGGCATGCGCGCGGTGCGGGCCGGAACTGCACGCTGAGCGCCAATCCCGCGAAACCTTCAACCTACAGTTGAACCTTTGGCGGTTCTCGACTTATAATCGCCGTCCGCGCAAACGGAGGCCCATGGGCCTCCTCGAGACTAGGAGCACGATGGAGGACACCTTTCCCGATCTTGGCTCCCTCAGCGACAAAGAGCTGAAGGACCTGATCGACAACTTGATGGCCGAGGAGAACGAGATCTCCTACAAGCGACGCGTCCTGCACGGAAAGATCGACATTCTGCGCGCGGAGCTGGTCAACCGGCTGCGGGACAAACACGAGCGCGGCGATTCGATGATCACCGGCGACGACGTCAGCAAGCTGACCGAGATCCTGGCCGGCAAGGCCCAGTCGCCGGAAGACGATTCCGCCGCCTAGCGCGGGGAGCATCGGCATGGCCGTTCACTGTCCCGAGTGCGGGTTCTCGAACCCCGAGGGCGCCAACTACTGCCAGAAGTGCGGTGCGTACCTGGGCGGTCCGACCGAGGGCGGGGAGGACCCGACGACGATGACCTACCGGGTCGACGAGACCGGCGAGATGCAGCCGGTCGACATCGACGAGGTGGTCGAGGAGTCGGGCGCGGCGCTGGTGATCCGGGCCGGCGGCGGCCGCGCCGGCGAGAGCTTCAGCATCGGCGAGGACCGGGTCTCGATCGGCCGCAGCCCCGATGCAGGCGTCTTCCTCGACGACGTCACCGTCTCGCGCAACCACGCGCTGCTGGTCCGCCGCCGCGACGGCCTCTACATCGATGACCTCGGCTCGCTCAACGGCACCTACGTCAACCGCCGCCGGATCGAGTCCCACCGGCTCGCCGACGGCGACGAGATCCAGGTCGGCAAGTACAAGCTCAGCTACCTGGAGCGCTGAGGACATGCCCGTCTCCGAGCAGCCGACCCGAACCCCCGAATCCGCCAGCCGGCCGCGCAAGGCGCTGACGATAGGCGCCGTCTGCAAGATCCTGCAGAGCGAGTTCGACGATGTCTCGATCTCGAAGATCCGCTACCTCGAGGACCAGAAGCTGCTCAGCCCACGGCGCACCTCGGGCGGCTACCGCCTCTATAGCCAGTCCGACGTCGAGCGGCTGCGGACGATCCTGCGCCTGCAGCGCGACGAGTTCCTGCCGCTGCGGGTGATCCGCCAGGAGCTGGCCGGCGGCGGCGAGCTGATCCTCGGCGGCGACACCGAGCGCAAACCGACCAACGGCGCTGCCCGACGGGCAATCCTGGTCGACACCTCGCGCGCCCATCTCAGCCTCGAGGAAGTGGTCGAGGAGACCGGCGCCCGCGAGGAGCTGATCGGCGAGCTCGAGAACTTCGGCATCGTCGAGCCCGAGAAGCGCGAGGGCAAAACCGTCTACGACGAGACCGACCGCGAGATCGTCCGCGCCGCCAACGAACTCTCGCGGGTCGGCGTCGGCGCCCGCAACCTGCGCGTCTTCCGCTCCTCCGCCGATCGCGAGGCGAACCTGCTGGAAGCGCTGCTCGGCCCCTCGCTGCGCTCGCGCAACCCCGAGCGCCGCAAAGAGGCGCTGCAGAGCCTGGAAAGCCTCGCCGCAACGGTCAGCCATCTCAAGCACCTGCTGCTTGTGCGCGATCTCCGCCGCCTCGCCGGCGACTGACGGCCCGGCGCGCGTGCCCCGGGTCACCCGCAAGCGGACCATCGCCGCGCCCGTCGAGGAGGTCTGGCGGCTCGTGTCCGACCCCTACAGCCTGCCGCGCTGGTGGCCGCGGACCGGCAGGGTGGAGAACGTCGAGCAGCGCAGTGCCGGCCGCCGCACGCAGTGGACGAAGGTGCTCGAGACCGCCGAGGGGCGCGGGGTCCGGGCCGACTTCCGCTGCATCAGCTCGGCCGAGAACGAGCGCTACGTCTGGGAGCAGGAGCTCGAGGGGACGCCGTTCGCGCGCCACCTGCGCAGCTCCAAGGTCGAGATCGGCCTGCGCGGGCGCGAGGAGGGGACCCAGGTGACGATCGCCTCGCTGCAGGCGATGAAAGGGATGTCGCGGATGGGGTCGCCGATGATGCGCCGCGCCCAGGGCGCGAACCTCGACCAGGCACTGGACGCGATCGAGAGGGCGCTGACGTGAGGCGTGGCGCGTTCTGCCCGCTATCCGGCCAGAAAGCGCCACCGGGCGGCCTGGCGTGACCCAGCCGCGCCGCGATTCGAACTGGTGGGGCTGGGGCGACCCCGCCGTCGCGCCCGAGCTCGACGCCGAGGCGAAGGCGGTGCTGAGTGAGCGGATCGGCGAGCTCGAGGCGTGGCCGCTGGCGAGGAGCCTCGAGGACTTCGAGTTGCCGGTCGCCGAGATGCTGCCGAGCGCTCTGAGTGATGCAGTCGGCGCCGAGAACGTCTTCGCCGGAGACGAGGACCGCCTGCGGCACGCCAGCGGTTGCGGCTACGCCGACCTGGCGCGGATGCGGATGGGGTCGCTCGACGCGGCTCCAGACGCCGTACTGATGCCCGCAGACGCCGGGGCGCTGCGGCGGGTGCTGGAGATCTGCAAAGCGGAGGGGATCGCCGTCGTACCGTTCGGCGGCGGCACCAGCGTCGTCGGCGGCGTCGAGCCCCTGCGCGGCGCCCACTCGCGTCTGATCAGCCTCGACCTCGCCGCGCTGCGCGAGGTCACCGTCGATCGCCGCTCGCTTACCGCCCGCCTCGGAGCGGGGCTGCGTGGCCCTGAGGCCGAGGCGGCGCTCGGGCGCCAGGGGCTCACCCTCGGCCACTTCCCGCAGTCCTTCGAGTACGCGACGATCGGCGGCTTCGCCGCGACCCGCTCGGCCGGGCAGGCGTCGAGCGGCTACGGACGCTTCGACGCGCTCGTAGCCTCGATCCGCCTGCTCGCCCCTGCCGGCGACCTACGAACGCTGGAGACGCCGCACACTGCCGCCGGACCGGCGCTGCGCGAGCTCGTGGTCGGCTCCGAGGGCGTCCTCGGGGTGATCCCAGACGTAACCGTGCGCGTGCGCCCAGCGCCCGCCGTACGCCGCTACGAGGCCTGGATGGCGGAGAGCTTCGAGGTCGGCGCCGAGATCGTCCGCGCCCTGGCCCAGGGACCGGGCCTGCCGACGATCGTCCGGGTCTCCGACGAGGAGGAGACGCAGGGGTCGCTGGCGCTCTCCGGCCCCCGTGGCAGCGCCGGCCGGCTCTTCGACGGCTACCTCGGGCTGCGCAAGCGCCGCGGCGGGGCGTTGCTGATCGTCGGTTTCGAGGGCGACGAGGAGTCGGTGGCGCGCAGCCGGGCGCTGAGCGTGCGGGCGCTGCGCTCCGGCGGCGGCGCTTACCTCGGCCAGGCGGCCGGTCGCTCCTGGGAGCACGGCCGCTACCAAGGGCCATATCTGCGCGACGCCCTGATCGGGATGGGGGCGATGGTCGAGACGCTCGAGACCTCACATACCTGGTCCCGGCTCGGCGAGCTGCACGACGCCGTCGCCGCCGCGATCCACGCCTCCCTCGAGCGCCAGGGGACGCCGGGCCTGGTCTTCTGCCACCTCTCGCACGCCTACGCCGACGGCGCCTCGCTCTACTTCACCTTCATCTCGCGCGCCCGCCGCGGCGCCGAGCTCGAGCAGTGGGCCGCGGTCAAGGGCGCCGCCTGCGAGGCAATCGTCGCCACCGGCGCCACGATCACCCACCATCACGCGGTTGGCCGCGATCACGCCCCGTACATGAAGGCTGAGGTGGGGGAGACGGGACTCGAGCTCCTGCGGGCGGTGAAGGAGCGGCTCGACCCCAGCGGGATCATGAACCCCCGCAAGCTACTCGGCTGAGCGCTACTTGCCTTCTTCTTCGCCTTCTTTTTCTTCGGCTTCCTTGGCGGCGCCGACGATCGGGCCGGTGACTTCGCCTTCGAGCACGGCGGTGCCGGTGTAGGCGGGGGCGCGTTCTTCTTTGGTCGCTTTCGCCAGCGCCGCTTTCAGCGCCGCGTCGTCGGTCTTGGTGATCACCAGTTGCCTGAAGGTTTCGTTGGCGAGGTAGGCGAGCACTTCGGTCGGGACTTCGAACTGGGCGCCGATCTTGCCGCTGGTGCCGACTTCGGTGGAGGCCAGCGGCAGCATCCGCTGCGGCGACTGCGCCAGCCAGACCGTGTAGGCGGTGGTGCCGGTGCTCGGTTCGAGGCCTTCGGCTTCGATCTGCAGCGCCAGTTTGTTCTTCACCCGGCCGAAGATCGCCACCCCCTTGCCGCTGGCGTCGCCGACCGGACTGAGGACCGCTTTGGTGATTTCTTTCGAGCCGGCCGCAGTCGGCGACGTTTCGTTCGAGGCTTCGCTTTCCGCCGCGCTCGGTTCGGTCGACGCCGAGGTACTCGAGTCGCTGCCGCCACCCCCGCCGCTGACGATCAGGACGACGACGAGGGCGATCACCACCGCGATCCCGGCGCCGATCGCCGCGCGCGCCCCTTTGCCGCTCGGCAGCGTCAGTTTCGGTGCGCCGGACGCGCGCGGCGCGGCGGGGGGAGCCGGTGGCGGGCTCTTCTCCGGGGCCGGCGCGGCCGGGGTGGGGATTGGAGCCGGCTCGTTTGCGGCGGGTGGCTCCGGGACGAGGGCAACCGGCGGCTCGGCCGGCAGCAGCGGCGGCGCCACGCCTTCATCTTCGAGCTGGGCAAGCGCCTCCTTGACCTTGGCGCGCACCTGGTCGAGGCTCAGCCCCATCAGGGCGGCGATGTCCTCGTATCCCTGCTCCCGCTGCGCCAGCAGGCGCAGCATCGCTCTCTGGTCGTCGCTGAGCGGCATCCGCGGCAAACCTTATGCCGAGCGGCCGACGAGTTGGCTGCCGCCCCGGCAGGGACTCGAAAGCTTAATCTCGGCGCCGGTAGGGTTGCCCGCGATGGCAGCCGATCTGAACCGCACCGTGTCCCATTTCGATGAGCTGGTCGGGACCGAATGGCTCGACGACGACCCCGACCATGCCCGCGTGCGACTGCCGATGCGCGACGAGCTGCGCCAGCCGGTCGGGCTGCTGCACGGAGGAGTGATCTCGACCCTGGTCGAGAGCGTCTGCTCGCGGGCGACCGCGCGCGCCGTCTTCGGCGACGGGATGATCGCGATGGGCCAGTCGATCAACGTCAACTTCATCCGCCCGGTCACCGCGGGCGCCGCCGAGGTCCACGCCCGGGCCCGCCACCGCGGCCGCACCACCTGGGTCTGGGACGCCGAATTGCTGGATGACGACGGAAGGGTCTGCGCGATCGCCCAAATGACGATCGCCGTCAGGCCGTTGCCGAAGGCCTAACCGCCGAAGCGATTCGTGATCGGCAGACGCCGGTCCTTGCCGAAGGCGCGGGGGGTGATCCGGATTCCCGGCGCTGCCTGGCGGCGCTTGTACTCGGAGCGGTCGACCAGGCGGATCACCGCGTCGACTGTCTCACCCGGCATCCCGGCGGCGATCATCTCCTCCTGCCCCTGGTCGCGCTCGACGTAGGCCTCAAGGATGCGGTCGAGCAGGTCGTAGTCGGGAAGCGAGTCGCTGTCGAGCTGATCGGGGCGGAGCTCGGCCGAGGGCGGGCGGTCGATCACCGCGACCGGCACCAGGTCCTTGCCGGCGCGCTCGTTGCAACGGCGGACGAGGTCGTAGACGAGCCCCTTCGGCACGTCCTTGATCACCGCGAAGCCGCCCGCCATGTCGCCGTAGAGCGTCGCGTAGCCGACCGACATCTCGCTCTTGTTGCCGGTCGTCAGGACCAGCCAGCCGTGGCGGTTGGAGAGCGCCATCATCAGGTTGCCGCGGATCCGGGCCTGGATGTTCTCGGCGGCGAGGTCGGGCTCGGAGGGCCGCGCCGGGTCTCGCGGCGGCTCCTCCTCGCCGACCGCCGGCGCCGCACCGGGGCTCAGCAGCCCCGCCAGCGCCCGCTCGTAGCCGTCCATCATCGGCTCGATCCCGATCTCGATCAGCTCGCAGCCCAGGTTCGCGGCGATGGTTCTGGCGTCGCCCTGGGTTGCAGAGCTGGAATGGGGCGAGGGCATCACCACGCAGCTGAGCCGCTCGGGGCCGACGGCGTCGGCGGCGAGCAGCGCCACCAGGGCCGAGTCGATGCCGCCCGAGAGGGCGACGCCGACGTGCTGGAAGCCGTTCTTGCCGACGTAGTCGCGCAGGCCCAGGGTCAGCGCCGCGTAGACCTCGTCGATGTCGGCCAGCGGCTCGGCCAGCGGACCGGGAGGGCCACCGGGGACGTCGCAGACGAGTAGGTCCTCCTCGAACTGGGCGCCCCTGGCGAGGACCTCGCCATCGGGCCCGATCAGCAGGCTCTGGCCGTCGAAGACGAGCTCGTCCTGGCCGCCGACCAGGTTGCAGAAGGCGAAGTGGGTACCGTACTCGCGGGCCCGTTCGGCGAACATCGTTTCCCGCTCGTGGCCCTTGCCGCGGTGGTAGGGGGAGCCGGAGGGGTTGGCGATCAGCTTCGCTCCCTGCTGCTCGACCTCGGTCTGGGCCGGCGGCCCGCTGACCCAGCAGTCCTCGCAGATCGTCAACCCGACCCCGAGCTCGGACACCTCGACGGTCAGCGGCCCGTTGCCGGGGATGAAGTAGCGCTGCTCGTCGAAGACCGCGTAGTTGGGCAGCCTGTTCTTGCGGTAGACCGCCTGCACGGCGCCGTCGGCGAGGACCGCGGTGGAGTTGTAGGCGTGGCGGAAGTCCTCGTCGCCGACGACCGGCTCGGCGTAGCCGACCAGCGCGACGATGTCGCTGACCTCCTTGGCCAGCTCCTGCACGGCGCGGCTGTTGGCCTCGAGGAAGTGGCGCTTCAGGTAGAGGTCCTCGGCGGGGTAGCCGGGCAGGCAGAGCTCGGGGAAGACGACCAGGTCGGCGCCCTCGCTGCGGGCGCGGCCGATCCACTCGGCGATCTTCGCCGCGTTGGCGTCGAGGTCGCCGACCGTCGGGTCGATCTGGGCGAGGGCTATGCGCATGGCGGCCGGCCGCGGGTCATCGCGGGATTATCGCCATCGCCGGAAGCGGGGGAGGGTGCGCCCGCCTTGCGCGGGGGTTTAGGAATTGCGACTAAGGTCTTTGCGATGCGGGACCGCCGTCGCCACCTGGCCGGTATCTCGGTGGCGGCGCTCCTCGCGCTCGCGGCCATGCCCAGCGCTGCTTCGGCCGCGCAGGGGCTGGCCGACGCGGTGCCGAGCCTCGCCTCGCCGTCGCAGAAGCCGTTCATCGTGCCGCAGCCGCGGCCGACCGAAACGCGCGGCAGGCCGACCGACGACCCCGACCCCAATCGCAACGCCTACTCCGTCCCGCAGGCGCCCCGCTCGCCCGCCTGCGGCCCGAACTTCTGCGTCCACTGGGTCGCCGAGGGGCTCGACGCGCCGAGCCTCAAGGACTCAAACGGCGACGGCGTGCCCGACTACGTCGAAGCGGTCCTCGGCGTCGCTGAACACGTGCACTCGGTCGAGAACGACAAGCTCGGCTGGCGCGAGCCCAAGAGCGACGGCCACACGGGCGGCGGCAACGGCAAGACCGACATCTACCTCTCGCAGATCGGCGGCGAACTGTTCGGCTACGCGGCCCCCGACCGCGGGCAGGCGACCAGGCAGCACCAGATCCCGCGCCGCCTGCACGGCTACCTGGTCCTCGACAACGACTACAGCGCCTTCGAGTTCCCGGGGACGAAGCCGCTCAGCGACCTCGAGGTGACCGTCGCCCACGAGTACAACCACATCCTCCAGTTCGGCTACGACGCCTTCCAGGACCCCTGGTTCGCCGAGTCGAGCGCGACCTGGATGGAGGATCAGGTCTACAACGGCATCGACGACTACCTGCGCTACGTCGGCCGCTGGATCCACCGCTTCGACACGCCGCTGACGACCAGCTCGATCAAGGAGTACGGCTCGGCGGTCTGGAACGAGTGGCTGGCGCGCCGCTACGGGCTCTCCTTCGTGCGCCGGGCTTGGGCGCGGGCGATCCACACCCGGCCGGGCGGCTTCTCGATCAACGTCTACGAAGGCGCGATCGGTGCCGCCTCCGCCGGCGGGTCCGATCTCGGCCACGACTTCACCCGCTTCGCCGCCGACGTCGCCGAGTGGCGCACCGGCAAGGGGTTCCGCGAGAGCCGGCTCTACCCGGACATGCCGCGTCAGGGCCGGTTGCCGCTCGGCCCCGCCCACCTGACCCGCCTGCTCAACCACACCACCTTCGAGCTGCTCGGCGTCCCCGCCCACGGCGGCCGCGCGGTGGTTGTCCATGCCGTCGCGCCTGGCGGAGTCGCCTCCGGCCTGGCCCTGGTCGGCAGGATCGGCAGCGAGAAGCACGGGCACACGATCTCCCGCGTCGACTACAGCCAGAGCGGCGGCAAGCTGCGGGTCCGCCTACCCGACCCCCGCCGCTTCAGCCGCATCACCGCGGTTCTGGTCAACGCCGGCGCCAGCGCCTCGGGCTACAACGCCCGCCGGCTCGACTGGCGCTACCTGACCGACCGCGTCCCCTACGAGATCAGCGGCCGAATCGTTCGTTAAGCGGCGCGGCTAGCTGCTGGGTTCGGCGACTACAGCGCCGGCGCCGTTCGAGGAGACCGCCGCCAGCTTCTTCTTGGCCGCCTTCTTTTGCTTTTTCGGGGCGGTCGCGATCATCTCCGCAGTCGCCGCCTCGAGGTCGAGGGCGAAGCTGTCGAGATCGGCCATCGCGTCGTAGTCGCCGATCAGACCGAAGTTGACCTGGCCGTTGTAGGACATGATCCCGATGCAGAGGGCCTGTCGGCGCGCCAGCGGCACCATCGGGAAGATCGACTCCATCTTGCGGCCGAGGACGTAGAGTGGGAACTGCGGTCCCGGCACGTTGGTGACGACGAGGTTGAAGAAGCGCTGCGCCGGCTGCAGGCGTGCCGCCTGGGAGGCGATCGTCGGCGGCGCGAAGTCGGTGATCTTGGTCAGGATTTCGGCGCCGACGGCTTGGCCGGAGGACTTCAGGTCGCCCATCTCGGCGGTGACGACTCGCAGGCGCTCGACCGGGTCCTCGGCCCAGACCGGCAGCGGCGCCATCATCGCCGTGATCCGGTTGCCGAGGGCGCCGTGCTCCTCGTCCGCGCGGACGCTGACCGGGACCATCGCCCTCAGCTCCAGGCCCTCGGTGTCGTGACCGCGGGCGCGCAGGTAGCGGCCGATGCCGCCGGCGACGATCGCCAGGATCACGTCGTTGACGGTGCCGCCGTGCTTGTCCTTGACCAGCTTCAGCTGGCCGAGGTCGGTCTGGGTGATCGCGAAGCGCCGGTGCGGCCCGATGTCAACGTTGAAAACCGATTCCGGCGCCGACATCCCGGCGCCGATCATCTTCGAGGTGGCGCCGATCCCGTGCAGTACCTGGCGCGGGCCGCGCAGCGCGGCGCGGAAGCCGCGGACGATCTCCTTGGGGCTGGTGAGGCGCTCCTTGACGGCGTCGCCGAGCAGCTTCA
The DNA here is from genome assembly GCA_013821475.1 of Solirubrobacterales bacterium. Taxonomy (GTDB): domain Bacteria; phylum Actinomycetota; class Thermoleophilia; order Solirubrobacterales; family 70-9; genus VAYN01. The sequence goes on along the minus strand of JACDGU010000004.1, from coordinate 25,804 downwards.
TGTCGGTCGGTTCGGGGCGCGCGAGCCAGGGTGGGGGAGAGTTCGACCCTCCCTCCGGCTCGGCGTCGAGGTCGAAGAGGACGGTGGTGATGTCGACCCCGGAGACGCCGTCGACCAGCGCGTGGTGGCTCTTGCCGACGATCGCGAAGCGGTTGTCGGCAAGGCCCTCGACCAACCAGAGCTCCCAGAGCGGCTTACTGCGGTCGAGCTGCTGGGAGAAGATCCGCGCCGCGAGGTTGCGCAGCTGCTCCTCGGAGCCGGGCGCCGGCAGCGCGCTCTGGCGGACGTGGTAGTCGAGGTTGAGGTGGGGGTCGTCGACCCAGACCGGCCGGCCCTGGTCGAAGGGGACGAAACGCAGCTTCTGGCGGAAGCGCGGGACCAGGTGCAGGCGCGAGGCGATGTGGTTGCGGAACTCTTCGTGGGAGGGCGCCGGACCCTCGAAGATGATCGTCGAGGCAACGTGCATATGGGCGCCGGCGCGCTCCATGTGAAGGAACGAGGTGTCCAACCCGGTCAATCTCTCCGCTGCCATATGTGCATCTTCGCACACGACCGTCAGGCGCGATAGGGGTGACTTTTGGCTCTGTAGAACGATTTGGGCGATTAGTGGCGGTTCGGGCCATGTGTGCGTCCGCTCACATCGCGCTCCGAACGGGCTGCCTACGGTGTTCAGCAACTAAACGACCGAACCCATCTGCCGAATCCCCTCGCCCCTGGCGAGCGGGAACGGGGGACCCAAATGTCACGGCGAACGGCCGTGGCGGGGGCGAATCGGGCGGCGAGCCGCCTGTAGCGAGTGTCCGGAGATCCGACGCGCCCGCGAGCCCGTCAGCTAACCCCGTAGGCAGCCAGAAAGCGAGTGATCAGATGCGTTTCATCCTGCCTGCGGTGGCAGCCGCCACCGCGCTGTCAGTCGGCGTCGTGCCGGCCGCGGCGAATTCGCACCACCACAAGCATCAACGCCATCAGGCGCGGGTCAGGTCCCACGTCTCCCTACATCTCTCCGGCCACACGATCGTCAGCGGCAACGGCATCGCCGTCCGCGGCAAGGCGCAGCCGAGCGGCCGGCACCGGGTCAAGGTCGTCTTCCGCGGCCCCGAGACGAAGGTGCTCACCACGACCACCAGGGCCAACGGCACTTTCGCGCTGCGCTTCTCGCCCGAGGCGATCGGCAACTATGCCGCCCGGGCCTACGGTGCCCACGGCGCCCACACCCACGCCGCCGCCAGCAAGGCGCGCCACCTCACCAGCTACCGCGAAGCCGGAGCCTCCTACTACGGCGCCGGCCTCTACGGCAACGGCGTCGCCTGCGGCGGCACCCTCGAGCCGGACACGCCCGGCGTCGCCAACAAGACCCTGCCCTGCGGGACGATGGTCAAGCTGCGCTACCGCGGCCGCTCGATCACGGTCCCGGTCATCGACCGCGGCCCCTATGTCGCCGGTCGCGAATTCGACCTGACCGAAGCGACCAAGGACCGCCTCGGCTTCCCCGGGGTCGACACGCTGCTTGCCAACCACTAGGCCCCATCCCGTGGTTCCTTTTGCACGCAGGAGGTGCATAAGGAACCGCGGATTCAGGCGGCGGAGCTGAAGCCGAGCCGGAGCTGCCCAGCGGGCGCCTCGGACTCGGCCGCGACGGGGTCCGCTTCGCCCTGAAACGAGGCGAGGCGGACGCCGAGCAGCCGCACCGGGCGCTGGGGGTCGTAAGCCCGCAGCAGCTCGAGCGCCACGCGGGTGACGACAGCGAGGTCGTTGGTCGGCGCCTCGACCGAGTGCGAGCGGCTGACGTTGGTCCAGTCGTCGAGCCGGATCTTGATCCCGATCGTGCGGCCCTCGAGCTCACGCTTGGCTAGCCGCCGGCAGAGCTCCGCGGCGAGCTCGACCAGGTGCTTCTCGAGCTCGCCGCGCTGACGCACGTCGACGTCGAAGGTGATCTCGGTCGACTGCGATTTCGTCTCGCGTGAGACGGTGATCGGGGTCTCGTCCCAGAGCCGGCCGCGGGCGTGCAGCCAGGCGCCCGAGCGCGGTCCAAAGGTCGATTCGAGCTCCGACGCCTGACGCCGGGCGAGCTCGGTCAGCGTCGCGATCCCGATCGCCTCCAGCCTGGCGACGGTTTTCGGCCCGATCCCCGGCACCAGGCCCGGGGAATCGCCGGCGAAGCGCACCAGCGCATCCTCGCGTGAGAGCACCACCAGCCCGGCGGGCTTGCCGAGCTCGCTGGTGATCTTGGCCAGCATCCGGCTCTCGGAGATCCCGACCGAGCAGGTGAGCCCGGTGTCCGCACGGATCTCAGCCGCGATCCGCCGCATCGTCGCCTTCGGCGAGTACAGCCCGGTGAGGTCGAGGTAAGCCTCGTCGAGCCCGACCACCTCGACCGTCTCGACGTTGCGTCGCAGCACTTCCATCACCTGTGCCGAGGCCTCGCGGTAGGCGGGAAAGTCGGGCCGCAGGTAGACCGCGTCCGGCAACCGCCGCCGCGCCACCGCCGCCGGCATCGCCGAGTGGATTCCGGCCAGCTTGCGCGCCTCGTAGCTCGCCGTCGTCACCACTGCCCGCGGCCCCGACCCGCAGACCACGACCGGCTTCCCCCGCAGCTCCGGCCGCTTGCCCAGCTCGACCGACGCGTAGAAGGCGTCCATATCCAGATGGGCGATGGAGCGTGGCCAGTTTTCGATCGACACCCACCCAAGGTACGGCCCGCCGCGGTTGGACGATCGGGTGCTTCGCCGGTGAATCTGAGGAGTGGCGTGGGGGGTGCGCGTTGCCGCTAGGCTGAGCCCGTGAACAGGGGTGGCTTGCGCCCAGCCGGTGGTCCGCGCTCGGTCGACGAGGCCTGCGCCGTGCTCTCGTCCCGCCTGCGCGAGCGTCTGCCGGAGATCCAGGCGGCGGTCGCGACTCGTGTCTACGCGATCTCCGATCCCCGCGACGTCGCCGACCCCGCCTACCTCGAGGGCCTCAACGCGGCGCTTGCCGCCGCAGTCGAGCACCGGCTCGTCGTGCTCGAGACCGGCGAGCGCCGCGCGCCGGCGATACCGCCGCTGCTGCTCGCCCAGGCCCGGCTGGACGCGCGCGACGGCGTCTCCCTCGACACCGTCCTGCGCCGCTACTTCGCCGGCAACAGCCTGTTCGGGAACTTCCTCGTCCAAGAGGCGGAGCGGGCCGGGGTACCGAACCCCGCTCTGCGCTCACTTCTCGCCGCGCAGGCGACGCTCGGAGACCGGCTGCTTGACGCTGTCAGCGCCGAGTTCGCCCGCGAGGCGAAGAACCGGCCCAGCAGCGCCTCGGAGCGTCGCCGCGAGTGCGTCAAGAGCCTGCTCGCCGGCGAGCTGGTCGACCACTCCGAGCTGGGCTACGACCTCGGCGGCCATCATCTCGCGCTGATGGCCAAGGGAGAGCGAGTGCCGGAGGCGATGAGCGTGCTGGCGGGACGACTCGACCGCCGCCTTCTCGCGATCAACCGCGAGGAGGAGCCGGTTTGGGCCTGCTGGCTCGGCGGGCGCTCCGCGCTCGCTACCGACGAGGCGCTGCGGGCGCTGGGCCAGATCGACCTCGGCGGGGTGTTCGTGACCGTCGGTGAGCCTGGCGAGGGGCTCTCGGGCTGGCGCTTCAGCCATCGCCAGGCGAAGGCAGCGCTGCCGGTCGCCGAGCGCAGAAGCCAGCCGATCGTCCCCTACGTCGACGTTGCCCTGCTCGCCTCAGTCCTGCGCGACGACCTCCTCGTCACCTCGCTGCGCCGGCTCTACCTGGAGCCGCTGGAACGGGCGCGGGACGGGGGAGAGGTCGGCTGCGAGACCCTGCGCGCCTATTTCGCCGCCGAGCGCAACGTCTCCTCGACGGCTGCCGCGCTGGGCGTCGATCGTCGCACCGTCAGCAATCGGATCCACGCGATCGAAGAGCTGCTCGGCCGCCAGCTCCGGGAGATCGCGATCGAGCTCGAGGTCGCGCTGCAGCTCGACGGCTGAGCGGGCGTCCGCTTTCCCAAGTTGGTGAATCCGAGCTCGGCAAGGCCGCACATTGTGGAAGCGGCGTCCCCCACGGCAGGCGAGGATCTGTCCGATTCCATCTCACGGACGCAGGGGGCTGAACATGAGGAAGTTGCTGATCTTGGGCGTGGCGGTTGCGGCAGGTCTGGCGCTGATCGTCGTCGCCAGCGCGTTGGGGAAGCCGGAGGTGGTGCGGACCGGGAACCTGATCTTCACCGACAACGGGGGCATCTCGCCGACCAAGCTCCCCAGGCATGAACAGGCGCCGATCTCGGCCCACCTCAAGGGCCAGATCAAGGCCGTGGACGGCACTCATCCGCCGGCGATCGAAGGTGTGATCGCGGACTTCGACAAGACGATCCAGGTCGACGCCACGGGGCTCCCCGACTGCAGTGAGAAGCAGCTCGTGGCGCGCTCGACCGCCGACGCCAAGAGGGCCTGCCCCGAGGCGATCATCGGCTCCGGAGAAGCCGAAGTCGAAGTCGCCTTCCCCGAACAGGCGCCGTTTGGCGCCACCGGCCCAATCACCGTCTTCAACGGCGGCGTCCACGGCGACACCACGGTTCTCTACATCCACACCTACGTCAGCGTCCCGGCGCCGACCGCCGTGGTCGCCTCGGTCGAGTTGACCCACATCCACCGTGGCCACTTCGGCCTCCACGCGGTCGCCGAGATCCCGCCAATCGCAGGCGGCGCCGGCTCGGTCACGAAGTTCAGAATCACGATCGGGCGGACCTTCACCTACAGGGGCAGGAAGGAGAGCTACCTGACCGCCAGCTGCCCGACCGGGCACTACTTCGCCGAAGGCAAAGTCCAGTTCAGCGACGGCACGGCGCTGAAGGTAACCCACGACCTGCCCTGTACGCCGGCGGGCTGACCGAATTTCCGGTCGAGCTGAACCACCGCCCCCAGGCTAGGTCGCGACGGAGGTCGGACTCTCGCTCGCCGTCGCAAAGGGGAGGGAGTAGAAGACGGCAACGCCGGCGCAGATCGCGAAGGTCAGGTAGGGGGAGACGAAGGCCAGGCCGGTCGCCAGCAGGTAGGGCAGTGAGCCGGCGGCGCCGCGTTTGACGGTGAGGTGGCGGGTGGCGTCGTCGACCTCGTCGATCAGCAGCTCGGACTTGCGGAAGAGGACGTGGTGGTTGGTCGCGGCGAAGACCAGGGTCATCACCAGGAAGGAGCCGCTATAGACAGCGGCGGCGAGCGCCTCGCCCTCGCTTCCCTTCAGGTAGGCGGCCATCAGGGCCGTGGTGAACGGGAGCAGGCCTACGCACATCAGCAGCACCAGGTTCCAGATCAGAATCGAGTGGTCGACGATCTCGAGCCGCCTGATCATCACGTGGTGGTTGATCCAGATGATCCCGATCGTGAAGAAGGAGGTCGCGTATGCGGCGTAGCTCGGCCACTCGGAGATCAGGGCGCGGGCCAGGTGTTCGCCGGAGCCGCTTTCGGGGACGTTGATCTGCAGGACCAGCAGCGTGATAGCGATCGCGAAGACGCCATCGGAGAATGCCTCGACCCTGTTCGTGCTCATGGAGGTGGGTTCGCCGGCGCGGTTGCGGCTCCTGTGCTGGGATCGGGCACCGGGCGACACCCTCTAGGCTTTGTCGCGATGGCATCTCCCGAGGCGAAGAACCTGGAGGCGATCTCCGAGGCGATCGACCAGCACAACGCGAACTGCCCGTTCCCGGCGGCCGAGGTGCGGATGAACCCCTTCGAGATCGAACGCCTCGGCTGGGATCAGATCCGCGGCCTGCCGGTGATCCCCGACGGCGAGATCGGCACCGGGCGCTTCCGCATCGTCTGCTCGCGCGACGTCGACGGCGAGCAGCTCGAGGAGGTCGAGGCGATCGGCCAGGAGCTGCACCCGGTCGCCCCGGCCAACAACTGAGCGCCGGTCGGGCGTCTTCCTAAATCTGGTTCCAGAAGTCGAGCCCCAAACCTGACAGCCAGCTCTGGGCTTCGATGTTGAGCTGGCGCAGTTCGCCGGTCAGGATCAGGACACCCATCGCGATCAGGATCAGGCCGCCGACGGCGACGATCGCCTGGTAGTGGCGCTTGACGACGGCAAAGGCGGTCGTCATCCGCGAGAAGGCGAGCGCGGTGAGCAGGAAGGGGATCGCCAGCCCGGCCGAGTAGACCGCGAGCAGCAAGGCTCCCCGCGCGGCCGAGCCCGAGAGCGAGGCGGCGGTGAGGATCGCGCCGAGGGTGGGGCCGATGCAGGGGGTCCAGGCGATCGCGAAGGCAGCCCCGGCGACGATCGGCCCGCCCTTGCCGGCGCGCTCGAGCAGGGCGTCGACGTGCCACTCGCGGTTGAGGCGGGTGATGAAGAGCGAGGCGACGAAGAGCACCCCCATCGCGATGATCAGCCAGCCGGAGATCTTGGTCAGCAGCTGCTTGTGGTCCTGCAGGGTCGAGCCGAGCCCGGTCGCGGTCAGCCCGAGGAGGATGAAGATCGCCGAGAAGCTGGCGACGAAGAGCAGGCTCGGTCCGAGCACGCGGCGCCAGTTGGCGTCGTCCAGCTCCGCCGCGGAGACGCCGGTCACCGCCGAGAGGTAGCCGGGCACGAGCGGCAGAACGCAGGGCGAGAGGAAGGAGACGATCCCCGCCGCGAGGGCGGCGAGAATGCCCACTCCTGCAGCAGGATCGGAGCTGACGACCGCGGTGACCACGGCCACTCAGGTTACCCTCAGCGCGGTGTCATCCCGCCGGTCGTCGGCGCCGTCATCCCGGGGAAGGGGAGAGGAGGTCGGAATCTCGCGCGCTGGCCCCGCCGGAGGCCGCCGCCCGGTAGGTTTGGCCAGTCAGCCAAACTGCCGCCCGCTCGGCGCGGCGAACCACAGGAGCCAGACTTTGAGCAACCGGACGTTCGTAATCGGGGTGGGGATGACCAAGTTCGACAAGCCCGGGACCAAGCAGGGCGACTACCCCGACTGGGCCAAGGAGGCGGGGGAGAAGGCGCTCGCGGACGCCGGCATCCCCTACGACGACATCGAGCAGGCCTACGCCGGCTACTGCTACGGCGACTCGACCTACGGCCAGCGCGCCCTCTACGGCCTCGGCCTGACCGGGATCCCGGTCATCAACGTCAACAACAACTGCTCGACCGGCTCCTCGGCGCTGTTCATGGCGCGCCAGGCGGTCAAAGGCGGGCTCGTCGAGTGCGCGATGGCGATCGGCTTCGAGAAGATGGAGCGCGGCAGCCTGGGGGTGAAGTACGACGACCGCACGCCGGCGCTCGACAAGCACATCACCCGCATGTTCGAGATCCGCGACCCCGAGGCCTCGCCGTTCGCGCCGCAGATGTTCGGCAACGCCGGCCGCGACCACATGAAGATGTACGGCTCGACCCCCGACCACTACGCCTGGATCGGGTGGAAGAACCACAAGCACTCGGTCAACAACCCCTACGCCCAGTTCCAGGATGAGTACTCGCTGGAGGACATCAAGAGCGCGAAGATGATCCACGACCCGCTGACCAAGCTGCAGTGCTCTCCGACCTCCGACGGCTCGGCCTGCGCGATCGTCGCCTCCGAGCGCTACGTCGATGAGCACGCGCTCTGGGACCAGGCGGTCGAGATCGTCGGCCAGTCGATGGTCACCGACCTCGGCTCCACCTTCGACGAGGACGCCGACTGCATGACGATCGTCGGCTCCGACATGTCGAAGACGGCGGCGAACCAGGCCTACGAGGAAGCCGAAGTCAGCGCCGAGGAGGTCGACGTCTGCGAGCTGCACGACTGCTTCAGCGCCAACGAGCTGATCACCTACGAAGCGCTCGGATTCGCCGCCGAGGGCGAGGCGCACAAGCTGGTCGAGGCCGAAGCGACGACCTTCGGCGGCCAGGTCGTGGTCAACCCCTCGGGCGGGCTGATCTCGAAGGGGCACCCGCTCGGCGCGACCGGACTTGCGCAGTGCTCGGAACTGACCTGGCAGCTGCGGGGGACCGCGGACAAGCGCCAGGTGGAGGGCGCGAAGGTGGCGCTCCAACACAACATCGGCCTCGGCGGAGCCGCCGTGGTCACCGTCTACAAGCCGGCGAGCTGAGGCCCGCCGCACCAAGGAGGAGCAGCAGATGGCGAAGCAGCGGCGTTCACTGAGCGGCAAGGTCGTGGCGATCACCGGCGGCGCCCGCGGGATCGGCAAGGCGACTGCGACGGCACTGGTCCGCAAAGGGGCCCGGGTCGCAATCGGCGACCTCGACCTCGGCCTGGCCGAGGGGACGGCGGCCGGCCTCGGCGGCGGCACGGTCGCGGTCAAGCTCGACGTCACCGACCGCGCCTCCTTCGCCGCCTTCCTCGACGAGGCCGAGCGCCAGCTCGGCCCGATCGACGCGGTGATCAACAATGCCGGGATCATGCCGGTGACCCCGTTCGTCGACGAGAGCGAGGACTCGGTCCGCCGCCAGATCGACATCAACCTCCACGGCGTCATCACCGGCACTCAGCTGGCGATCAAGCGCCTGCAGCCCCGCGGCAGCGGCTACATCGTCAACATCGCCTCGCAGGCGGGCAAAGCCGGCATCCCCGGCATCGCCACCTACTCCGGCACCAAGCACGCGGTGGTCGGCCTCAGCGAGGCGGTGCGGACCGAGCTGCGCGGCAGCGGCGTCGAGGTCCTCTGCGTGATGCCGACGATCGTCAACACCGAGCTGACCAGTGGCGTCGCCCAGCGCTGGGTGAAACCGGTCGAGCCCGAGGACGTCGCCAACGAGATCGTCGACGCGATGGAAGTGCCGCGCTTCGACGTCTTCGTGCCGAAGGCCAACGGCGTCCTCTACAAGGTTCTGACCCTGCTTCCCCGTGGCGCCCGCGAGGGCATGGGCCGGCTGATGAAGGTCGACAAGCTGATGTTCGAGGTCGACCACGGCGCCCGCCGCGCCTACGAGGAGCGCGCCGCCGCCAGCGAGCCGAGCGCCGAGGGGGCCCCGGCCGCCGAGTCGCCCGAGCCGGCGCAGCGAGACGCCGCCTGAGCAAGCGCGATGGGACTGTACGAGGCGACCTGGGGGCGAGCGTTCGCGGCGACCTACGACCGCGGGCTGAAGGCGACCGAGGAGGCTGGCCTGGGCCAGATGCGGGCCGAGCTGCTGGCCGGGGCAGCGGGGGGGACGATCGAGCTCGGTGCCGGCACCGGCGTCAACCTCGATCTCTACCCGGAGGCGGTGAGCGAGCTGGCGCTGGTCGAGCCCGGACCCCACATGGCGAAGCGGCTGCGGGCACGGGTGGCTGCTTCCTCGCGCGAGGCGCAGATCATCGAAGCGCCGGCCGAACGGCTCCCCTTCGAGAGCGCCGGCTTTGACACCGCGGTCACGACCCTGGTGCTCTGCACCGTGCCCGATCCGGTCGCCGCCGTCGCCGAGCTGTCGCGGGTCCTGAGGCCGGGCGGCAAGCTGCTCTTCATCGAGCACGTCCGTGCCGAGGACGCCGGCGGTGCCGCCTGGCAGGACCGGCTCGAGCTGCCCTGGCGCTTCTTCGCCGACGGCTGTCACTGCAACCGCGACACCCTGGCGACGCTCGCCGCGAGTAGCTTCGAGATCGGCGAGGTCGAGCGCGGGAGGACGCCGAAGGCGCCCCCGATCGTCAGGCCGCTGATTCGCGGCTCCGCCAGATTGAAAATTTGATCAGACTTCCCCACGCGATGTTCACAACTGGGCGAGCGCCGTGTCTATGATCGGCCGGAATGAGCGACCGTCAGGCGACGCCTGATCCGAACGATGAGCGCGATCCCGAGGTAGCCGAGGAACTCGCCGCGCGCGATCCGGACGGTGCGCTGCGGCGGCGCGAGTTCCTCCAGCGGGCGGCGGTGACCGGGGGGCTGGCTGCCGGGCTGGCAGGAATCCTCAGCCCCGACACGATCCTCGCCCAGGCGGCCAAGATCTCGCGGGCACCGGTGCCCGATCCGCGCAACGTCCCGCTCGACACGATCATCGTGCTGATGATGGAGAACCGCTCCTTCGATCATTACCTGGGCTGGCTGCCCGGGGCCGACGGTCGGCAGGGGGGACTCGTCTTCAACGATGCCGCCGGCAACCCGCACGACACCCACCGCCTGGCGCCCGATTTCCAGGGCTGCGCCCATCCCGACCCCGACCACTCCTGGCTGGGAGGCCGCCAGCAGCTCGACGGCGGCCGCATGGACGGCTTTCTGCGCTCCGGTGAAAACGACGTCTTCTCGATCGGCTACTACGCCGAACAGGACCTGCCGTTCATCCCCGCGGCGGCGCGTGCCTTCACCACCTTCGACCGCTTTTTCTGCTCGATCCTCGCCTCCACCTATCCCAACCGCGAGTACATGCACGCGGCGCAGTCCTACGGCAGGACCGACAACACGATGCCGTTTGGCCCCGGCGAACTCGGCTTCCCCGACTCGACGATCTTCAACGCGCTCTCCGCCAAGGGGATCTCGAATCACTACTTCTACACCGACATCCCGGTCTCGGCGCTGTGGGGAGCGCCCGGGCTGGCCCGCTCGAGCCGGGGTCAGCACCAGCATCGCGGTCGGCAGCGTCGGCGAAGAGACGATCTGTGCCTTCGTCGAGGACAGCCAGGAACGGCAGTTCGCCACCGACGTCGAAGAGGTGGTGAGCGTGGTGCCGGGATGCGCGGTGGCCCAGCGGAACCTGATCCGGCGCGCCAACGCGACTGCGGGTGCAGCCGCGCCGGGTGCGCAAACGCCGCACCAGGGTCTTTCGCTTCCACCTGATCAGCAGCCTGCCCGAATGCCGCTCCGGCGCGACGGTCCGCTTCGCCGGCCACCGGGTCAAGACCAACCTCCGCGGCCGCGCCCACATCAAAGCCCGGCTGTTCAAGGTCGGCAAGCGGCTCGCGGTTGCCAGGCCGGCGGGCTGCCAGGCGGCGGCGACCAAGGTCCGCGTCCTGCGCCGCGCCCGCGGCTGACGGCTCGCCGGCATCGAGCAAGCGGCCGGTGAGGGCGGCCGCTGAAAAGGGCCCGTTTCGGGGCAAGACGCGAAGCGGATCATCCGTCAGGCAATGCGGAGCGCTTAGAACGGCTTTCAGAGCGTCGGAGGCGAAATCACCCGAAACGGGGCGAGGAGGGTCGGGAGTTGCGGTCTTCCCCCGATCCGCAGCTTCAACGCACGATAATGGTGGTTATGTAAACCCGAAGCGAAAAGGCGGGCGGAGCCGGTGCGGCAAGGCCCTTTCGAGCCCCCTGCCGCTACCCCGCTCAGCTGGCCTTGTTGATCGCTTCTTCAAATTCGCCGGTGGTCTGCGGCGTGCCGAGCAGTTCGAGGCCCTTGGTGCTCGGGCCTCTGATCGCGAACGACGGCGTCCCGGTGAAGCCGAATTTGACGGCTTCTGCGGTCGTTTTCTTGACTTCTTCCTTGACCTTGGCGCTGTTGCGGTCCTTGTTCCACTGGGCGATGTCCTTGACGCCGGCGCCCTCGGCGACCGAGGTGAGGAATTCGTCGGTGGCGTAGCCCGAATTCTCTTCGCCCTGGTTGCGATAGAAGAGCTCGAGGTAGTTCCAGCCACGGCCCTGTTTGCCGGCGGCGATTGCGGCAGCGCCCGCCGGCTGCGATTGCGGGCCGATGATGGTGAAGTTGCGGAAGTCGATCTTGGCCTGCCCCTGGTCGACCTGACTTTCGATCACGCCCGGTAGAAATTCTTCCGAGTACTCTTTGCAGACCGGGCACTGCAGGTCCCCGTACTCGTAGAGCGTGACCGGCGCATTCGCTTCGCCGAGCACCATTTCCTTCTGCGGCACACTCGAAACGAGGCTGTCGACGGCGCTGACTTCCTTGAGGTTGCCGGCGTCGCCGCCGCTGCCGCTGCCCGAGGAGCTGGCGACGATCAGGACGACGACGGCGACGATGACCAGGAAAACGGCCCCGGCGCCGAGCTGGAGCAGCCGCGTGCGGCGGTCTTTGGTGTTGACCTGCGATTCCGCATCGATCCGTTCCTGCCTGCGCTGCTCCCTGTCCTGCTTGCCGCTCACTTTTGTCCTCCCTAGGTGTTTTCCGGTTGCAATGGCCCCTGCACGGCCGCGCCGGCGGTGCCGACATATCCAATCAGGCGAGTGGCATTGAGCAGGAAGAGAATCGTCATCAGGACCGCGCTGGAGACGCACCACTGACAGATCGCTTCGATCTTGAAGATCTCCAGGTAGGTCAGGTAGACGCTGAAACCGAAGCCGCCGAGGGCGACGGCGAAGCCGCCGAAGCGGGCCAGGTCGCTGACGACGAAGGCGCTGGCCAGCAGCAGCACGTAACCGAGGATGCCGAAGACGGCGACGTTGACGCCGGCGATATGCGAGTAGGAGCTGTTGGCGACCGTCTCGCAGCCGCCCCCACCCGCCAGGCAGGTCGGCGCCCCGCCGCCGGAATCGGCGATCGTGATGTAGGTCGCGACGCCGATGCCGAGGGCCGCCACGAAGGCGATGATGCGGCGCAGCGTGGCTTCGGTCGGAAATTTCATAGTGATCACGATAATGCCTTGAACTTCGTCCTGCCTAAAGGCTGGATTGAGAGGCGGCGACGACCGCCGGCTCGGCGCAGAAGGCGGCGATCTCGCGTGAGAGCTTGCCTCCCTGCCAGGCCAGCGGCGACTCCCCCTCCGCCTCGCTGATCAGCCGCGCCTGCGGCAGCGCCTCGGCGTAGGCGCGCGCCGCGGCATGCGGATGACCGGGGTCGGCCTCGTCGCGGCTGGCGACGATCAGCGCCGGCAGCTCCAGGCCGCGCAGCTCCTCGAGCGACCCGAACGGCCTCGAGCCGGGAACTTCATGCAGCGCCCGGACCAGCTCCTCGGGCCGCCTGTGCAGCAGCATCCGTTCGCGGCTGAAGCGCAGGACCGAGTCGCGCCAGGTCGCGTCGATCCCCTGTTTGTCGCCGATGTACTCGACAAAAGCCTCGATGCCGCCGCTCTCCAGCGCCGTCGCCAGCCCGTCCCAGTACTCGAGCGATGACGGGCGTATCTCTCCCAGGTAGGTCGGTCCGATCACGACCAGACCGGCGAGGCGGTCGGGATGCGCCAGCGCGTAGCCGACCGCCGTGTGGGCGCCCATCGAGTGGCCGGCCAGCACGAACCGTCCCTCCCCCACCTCGGCCGCGACGACGCGCTCGAGGTCGACGATCAGCTGCGGGTATCCATAACCCTCCGCGGTCGGCGCCGGATCGGACTCGCCGTGGCCGCGGGCGTCGTAGCTGACGACCGTGTGCCCGGCGCGCTCCAGCGAACGGGAGCCGTGGACGACGTAGCGACGCGTCGCGGTGATGCCGTGGCAGAGGACGATCGCGGGCCCCTCCCCCGCCGCCTCGCCGCGGATCTCCGGCGCCGGGCCGACGACAAACGCCGCCGCCGCCGGGCCTGCCATCAACCGATCGCGCTCAGGGCCTGCTCGAGGTCGTCGACGGACTCGTAGGTGAGGCCGGCGAGCGTGACCTTGCGGTGACGGACGATTCCCTGCTCGTCGATGACGAAGATCGCCCGTCGCACCATCGGCCCCGCCAGCACCCCGTACGCCTTCGCGACCTCCTTGTCCTCGTCGGCCAGCAGCGGCACGTTGAGGCTCTTCTCCTGGGCGAAGCGCTCGTGCGAGTCGACCGATTGCGGCGAGATCCCCAGCACGTCGGCGCCGAGGCCGTCGAGCTTGTCGCTCTGGTCGCGGTAGGAGCAGAACTGCTTGGTGCAGACGGCGGTGAAGTCCCCCGGGTAGAAGGCGAGGATCACCTTGCGGCCACGGTAGTCGGACAGCCGGTAGGTCTTGCCGCCGGTGCCCGGCAGCTCGAACTCCGGCGCCTGGTCACCTACCTTGAGCTTGGCCACCGCTTGAGCTTAGCCTGCCGGCTAGCCCTTTTCGATCGTCATCTGTTCGATCAGGATGGTCTGTTTGGGTTTTTCCGCAGCCGTCCCGAGTTCGCCGATAGTTTCGACAACCGATAGGCCCTTGCTGACCTTGCCGACCAGCGCGTATTCGGGCGGCAGGCCGGCGTCGGCACCGGTGACTACGTAGAACTGGCTGCCGGAGGTCCCCGGGGCCTCGGCCGAGCTCTTTGCCATCGCCACGACGCCTTTGGTGTAGGAGACATTCGACGGGGGCTTCTCCACGACTTTGTAGCCGGGGCCGCCGAGGCCGGTGCCGAGCGGGTCGCCGCCCTGGATCACGAAGCCGGGGACGATCCGGTGGAAGTCGAGGCCGTCGTAGAAGCCTTCTTCGGCCAGATAGGCAAAGGAGTTGGTCGTCGTCGGGGCTTCCTTCGTGTTGAGGGCGATGTCGAAGGTGCCACAGCTGGTTTCGACCACCGCGGTCAGCTTTTCGCCCGGTTTGACCGTCTGCGGCGGCGCCTTGAGGCTGACGTGCTTCGGTTCGGGCGCTTCGACTTCCTTGCAGCCGCTGGCGCCGCCGGCACTGGTCTTGGCCGTCGAGGAGTCGCTGCTGGCGCTGTCGCTGCCGCCGCGCGAGAACAGGATCGCGGCGACGACGCCGACGATGCTCACCCCGAAGACGGCGAGGATGATCCAGCGCTGATCTATCTTCCGGTCCCCCACGGCGGGGGATGGTAGAGCAAACTAGGATCTTCGAGTGTCGCTGCCACCGCTGACTCCGCTCGCCACCGCCGTACTCGAGGTCGGCACCCCGGAGCGGCTTCTCGAGTTCGAGTGCGGCGACGGCGAGGCCACCCTGTTCCTCTCCCGCGAGTTCCCGCGGGCGCGGGTCCGCGGCGTCGATCCCTCCGAGCGGCTGGTGCGTGCGGCGCAGGGGCGGGTCGGGCTCGATCCCGAGGGGCGGGTCGCGTTCAAGGTCGGCAGAGCCGGGTCGCTCCCCTTCCCGGCCGACAACTTCGACCTCGTCGCCGGGCTCGACGCCAATCCCTCGGCGGCGGAGATCGCCCGCGTCCTGCGTCCCGGGGGCCATTTGATCCTGGCTCGGACCAGTGGCTCCACCCCGTTCCCGGGCCTCTCTGGCTGGCTGGCGCGGCGGCGACTCGAGCGCCACGGGATCGAACTGACGGAGCCGGTCGGCGTCGGCGACGGCAGCTTCTCTGTCGGCAGACTGCGCCGCGGCGAGACCGCTGCCGCCGCCGTTTAGGCTGCAAATCGAATGGACATCGCGGGGATGCCTCTGACGCTGCTAGTAAATCCGGCCTCTGCCGGCGGAAGGACCCTGAAGCTCTTGCCCCGCGTCGAGCAGGCTCTGGACGCGAGCCGGGTCGACTTTCGCGTCCAGCGCACCAAGGGTCTCGAGCACGGCGCCGAGCAGGCGCTGCTCGCGGTCGAAGCCGAGGAGGTGCCGGTGGTGATGAGCGGCGACGGGCTCGTCGGCGCGGTTGGCGGCGCCATGGCCGGCGCCGAGACGCCGCTGGGGATCGTCCCCGGCGGGCGCGGCAACGACCTCGCCCGGGTGCTGGGAATCCCCGACGACCCCGAGCAGGCGGTCGCGGTGCTGCTCGGCGGCCAGAGCCGCCGGATCGACGTCGGCGAGGCCAACGGCAAGCGCTTCCTCGGCATCGTCAGCGTCGGCTTCGACTCCGAGTGCAACCAGCTCGCCAACGAAGTCCGCTTCCTGCGCAGCAACCTCGTCTACGCCTACTCGGCCCTGCGTACCCTGCTGAGCTGGCGGCCGGCCGGCTTCACGATCCGGGTCGACCAGGAACGCACCCGGGTCAGCGGCTACTCGATCTCGGTCGCCAACAACAGCACCTTCGGCGGTGGCATGCGGATCGCACCCGACGCCCAGCTCGACGACGGCGAGTTCGACATCGTCGCGGTCGGCGAGGTCTCCAAGCTGCGCTTCGTCCGTAACCTGCCGAAGGTGTTCAAGGGCACCCACGTCGACGAGGAGGAGGTGCAGGTGTTTCGCGCCCAGCACCTCGAACTGACCGCCTCCCGGCCCTTCCCGGTCTATGCCGACGGCGAGCACCTCACCGACCTGCCCGCCTCGTTGCGGGTCCTGCCCCGCTCGCTCAGCGTGCTGGTCCCGGGGCAGGGCGACGCTTGAGCGCGGCGGCGAGCGGCAGGCGCCAGGGCGGAGTGCTGTTCGGCGCCAAGGTCCTCGCCTCGCGCGGGATCGGCGCCGCCAGCAGGGCCAGCGGTCGCGGTGGCGGCACGACGCTGCCCGGCCGGATCCTGTTGCGGCTGCAGCCTGACGCGATCGCCCGCCTCGGCGCCGGCCTCGACCGCGGCACGACGCTGGTCAGCGCCACCAACGGCAAGACGACGACGGCCGGGATGATCGCCGCCGTGCTCGCTGCCGAGGGACGCGCGCCGGTCCACAACCGCGCCGGCTCGAACATGACCTGGGGCGTCGCCACCGCGCTGCTCGAGCAGGACGGGAACGAGGGCCTGTTCGAGGTCGACGAGGCCTGGCTGCCGCGGGTCGCGGAGCAGCTCGAGCCGTCGCTGATCGTGCTCTGCAACCTCTTCCGCGACCAGCTCGACCGCTACGGCGAGATGGAGGCGCTGGCCGACGAGTGGGCGCGGGCGGTCGCCGCCCGCGGCGACGGCACCGGCTTCGCCCTCAACGCCGACGATCCGCTGATCGCCGACCTCGGCCGCGACTCCGACGAGGAGCCGCGCCCGGGCGTCATCTACTTCGGGATCGACGACGACTCCCAGGCGCTGCCGGAGCTGCAGCATGCCTTCGACGCCAAGCACTGCCGCCGCTGCGGCCATCCCTATGCCTACGAGCGCGCCTTCGTCGGCCATCTCGGCCACTACTCGTGCCCCAACTGCGGCGCCCGCCGGCCGCGGCCCGACGTCGCCGCGACCAGGATCGAGCTGGACGGGATGCGCGGCTCGCGCTCGACGATCCGGACCCCGGCCGGGGAGATCGAGCTTGAGCTGCCGCTGCCCGGCGTCTACAACGTCTACAACGCGCTGGCGGCGATCGCCGCCAGCCTGCGGCTCGGCGTCGCCCCGGACCGGATCGCCGCCGCCCTGGGAGAGATGCGCGCTGCCTTCGGCCGGGTCGAGACGATCGCGGTCGATGGGGTCGACCTCTCGATCCTGCTGATCAAGAACCCTGCCGGCGCCAACGAGGTCCTGCGCACCCTGCGCCTCGAGGCCGAGGATGAGCCAATCGCCCTCTGGATCGCCCTCAACGATCGGATCGCCGACGGGCGCGACGTCTCCTGGATCTGGGATGCCGACTTCGAGCTCCTCGACGGCGCCGTCCGGCGCGTCGTCTGCGCCGGCACCCGGGCTCCGGAAATGGCGCTGCGGCTGAAGTACGCGGGCTGGCCGACGGACCGGATCGAGGTCGTCGTCGGGATCGAGGCCTCGCTCGACCGTGCCGTCGCCGCCGCCTCCGGGAGCCTCTACGCCCTCCCCACCTACACGGCGCTGCTCGAACTGCACAAGCTGCTCACCGCCCGCGGCCTGGCCGAGGACTTCTGGCGATGAGCGCCAAAGCGATCTGGCACGACGTCGAGTGCGGCTCATACTCGGCCGACCTGCCGCTCTGGGAGGAGCTGGCCCGCGCCGGCGGTGGACCCGTGCTCGACCTCGGCTGCGGCACCGGCCGGGTCGCCCTGCACCTGGCCCGACGCGGCCACCGCGTGGTCGGAATCGACCTCGAGCCGGCGCTGATCGAGTCCCTGCGCGAGCGCGGTAGGGGCCTGCCGCTGGAGGGCGTCGTCGCCGACGCTCGCGACTTCCGCCTCGAGGACGAGTTCCCGCTGGCGGTGGCGCCGATGCAGGTCATGCAGCTACTGCCCGACTCCACCGCCCGCGTCGCCTGCCTGCGCCGGGTCGCATCGCAGCTGCGTCCGGGCGGGCGCTTCGCCGCCGCGATACTCGAGCAGATGCCCGAGCCCGACGACTCGCCGCCGCCGCTGCCCGACGTCCGTGAGGTCGATGGCTGGATCTACTCGAGCCTCGCGGTCGAGGTCGCCGTCGGCGACGGTGAGATCGTCATTCACCGCCTGCGCCAGACGGTCTCTCCCGTCGGTGAGTTGGGCGAGGAGGACAATCAGGTCCGGATCGCCACCTTCCCTGCCGCCCAGCTGCAGGCGGAGGCCGCCGAGGCGGGGCTCCTTCCCGTCGCCCGGCATGAGATCTCCCCCACCGACATCCACGTCGGCTCCACCGTCGTCGTCCTCGGCAAGGCGGGCTGAGATGGAGCTGCGCGTCCTCAGCCTCTACCCGGAGCAGATGAACATCTACGCCGACCGCGGCAACATCGTCTTCCTCCAGCGCCGCTGCGAGTGGCGCGGGATCGGGTTCTCCCACGCCGGCGCCGGACCCGGCGATGCGGTCGACCCCGGCGCCCACGACCTCTTCTACATCGGGGGCGGCCAGGACCGCGACCAGCGCATGGTCGCCGCCGACATGGTCGCCAGCAAGCGCGAGTCGCTGGTGGGCGCGGTCGACGACGGCGCCGCGCTGCTCGCCGTCTGCGGCGGCTACCAGCTGCTCGGCAACAGCTACCAGCTCGGCGAGGAGGTGCTTCCCGGCCTCGGCCTGGCCGAGCTCGAGACCGTCCGCGAGCCCGGCGCGCGGCTGATCGGCAACGTCGCGATCGAGGTCGACCTCGGCGGCGGCCCGAACCTGCTTGCCGGCTTCGAGAACCACGGCGGTCGCACCTACCTCGGCGCCGGCGCCCAGCCGCTCGGGAGGGTGCTCGAGGGCCACGGCAACAACGGCCGCGACGGCTTCGAGGGGGTGCGGCGCGACAACCTGATCGGCACCTACCTGCATGGGCCGCTGCTGCCCAAGAACGCCTGGCTCGCGGACCACCTGATCGCCCAGGCGCTGGAGCGTCGCTACGGCACCCGTCCCCAGTTGGAGCCGCTCGACGACGCCTTCGAGGACGCCGCCCACGCCGGCGCCCGGGCTGCGGCCGGCGCATAGGCGATTGAGTCCCGCCCAAATCAGTTAGGTCGCCGATTCCTCGCTAGGGATGGAGGCGGCGGTCCCAGCTCATCGGAATGAGGTTGAGCTTCTCGACGCATAGCGCAGAAAAGCTCTACCGCGATGCCCCGAGTGGGAATCCCGAAAATTGTGGTCTCACCGAGGCTCCTTGACTAGCGGTCTGCTGCCACGACCGTCCTGCTCAGGCGCGTGGCCGAAGCCGACGTCTAAGCGCGCGGCTCAGCGGCCGCTGGAGCCGAAGCCGCCCTCGGCCCGGGCCGACTCGGCCAGCGCCGGCGCCTCGACCGGATCCGCCAGCGCGATCGGGATCAGCAGCAGCTGGGCGATGCGGTCGCCGGCGACGACCCTGTGGGTCTCGGCCGGGTCGGTGTTGAGCAGCAGGACGCGGACTTCGCCGCGGTAGCCGGAGTCGATCAGCCCGGGGCCGTTGACCAGGGCGATGCCGTGGTCGCGGGCGAGGCCCGAGCGCGGCAGCACCAGCCCGGCGTAGCCGTCGGGGATCTCGATCGCGATCCCGGTCCCGACCCCCCAGCGCTCGCCGGGGCCGATGTGAGCCGCCTCGCAGGCGTAGAGATCGAGGCCGGCGTCGCCCTCGTGGGCACGACTCGGCAGGATCGCCTCGTCCTTCAGCTTTGCGACCGGGAGCTCCACGGCAGCCAGCCTAGCCAGTCCTAGACGACGGCGAGATCGTCGAAGCGGTGCATCTCGGCCGCCGGCACCCTGGCGTGGACGAGGACGCCGTCCTCGCGATCGGTCCGCACCAGGTTGCCGGCGACCTCGTGCAGCTCGTGCAGGCGCTCGCCCTGGGCGTAGGGAATCAGCAGCTCGACCTCGGTCAGGGTCTCCTCGAAGGCGATCTCGACCTTCTCGCGCAGCTCCTCGAGCCCTTCGTCGGCGAGGGCGGAGACGAGGACGGCATCGGGGTGTGCCAGCGACACGTCGCGGCGTTCCTCCTCGTCGAGCAGGTCGGCCTTGTTGAGCACGAGCAGGCGCGGCGTCTCGCCGGCGCCGATCTCCTCGAGCACGTCGTCAACGGCTTTCATCGCGATTACGCGGCGCTCCTCCGGCTCGGAGGCGTCTACCACATGCAGGATCAGCTCAGCGAGGACGGTCTCCTCGAGCGTCGCCTTGAAGGCCTCGATGAGCTGGTGGGGCAGCTTCTCGATGAAGCCGACGGTGTCGGTCAGCAGGTAGTCGCGCCCGGAGAGTTCGAGGCTGCGGGTGGTCGGGTCGAGCGTGTGGAAGAGCATGTCACCCACCCCGACCTCGGCCCCGGTGAGGGCGTTGAGCAGGGTCGACTTGCCGGCGTTGGTGTAGCCGGCGAGGGCGACCCGCGGCAGCGAGGAGCGGTCGCGGCGGGCGCGCATCACGCCGCGGTTGCGCTCGAGGTCCTTGAGCCGGCGGCGCAGGGCGGCGATCCGGTCGCGGGCGAGCCGGCGGTCGGTCTCGATCTGGGTCTCGCCCGGACCCCTGGTGCCGATGCCGCCGTCCATGCGGCCGGCGCCAAGGCGCTCGAGGTGAGTCCAGAGCCCGCGCATGCGGGCCATGTTGTATTCGAGCTGGGCGAGCTCGACCTGGAGCTTGCCCTCGGCCGAGTGCGCGTGGTCGGCGAAGATGTCGAGGATCACCGCGGTGCGGTCGATCACCGGCACCCCCAGGGCGGCCTCGAGGTTGCGCTCCTGGCGCGGCGCCAGCTCGTCGTCGCAGGCGACCACGTTGGCGTCGCAGGCGACGATTTCGGCTTTCAGCTCGTCGAGCCGGCCGCGGCCGAAGTAGCGGTCGGGGTCGGGTTTGGGACGTTGCTGCGTCGCCTCCCCCGCGGTGGCGACGCCGGCGGTGCGCAGCAGCTCGCGCAGCTCGGCCAGCGGCTCGCCGTGCTCGCGGCCGTCGATCACGCCGATCGCCATCGCCCGCTGGCGGGCGCGTGGGTTTACTACCCCGGCACCGTCCCCGTCTTCGGCGCTGTAGCGCGTCTCGGTACTGCGGCCATTTCTCGAACGTTGCACTCAAGTTAATTGTACGGGTCGGACGCCGGTGGCGGATAGGCTGACCGCCGTGAGGGTCTTCGTAACCGGAGGGACCGGTTTCATCGGCGGCGAAGTGGTGCGCCTGCTGCGCGAGCGCGGCGACGAGGTGGCCTGCCTGGTCCGCAACCCCGAGAAGGGCAAGAAAGCCGCAGCGCTGGGCTGTGAGCTCGTCTCCGGCGACCTCGGCGACGAGGTGGCGATCCGCGAGGGGATGGCCGGCTGCGACGCGGTGATCCACGCGGCGGCGATCTACGAGGTCGGGATCCCGGTCTCGGCGCGCGAGGCGATGCGCGCGGCCAACGTCGGCGGCACCGAGCGCGTGCTCGGCGCCGCGCTGAAAGCGAAGATCCCCAAGGTCGTCTACGTCTCGACCGTCGGTGTCTTCGGCAACACTCACGGCGAGGTCGTCGACGAGTCCTACGAGCATCCGGCCCAGGAGTTCACCTCGTGCTACGAGCAGACCAAGTGGGAAGCCCACCGGGTCGCCAAACGGCTGATCGGCGAGGGCCTGCCCTGCGTGATCGTCCAGCCCGGCGGCGTCTACGGCCCCGGCGACACCTCCTCGATCGCCGAGCTGCTGAACCAGTTCCTGGCCGGAAAAATGCCGCTGCTACCGTTCCCCGAGCTGGGGATCTGCCTCTCCCACGTCGAAGACATCGCCAGCGGCATCCTGCTCGCCCTCGACCTGGGCAAGGCGGGCGAGTCCTACGTGATCAGCGGGCCGGCGACGACGGTCCGCGAGGCGATCGGGATCGTCGCCGAGGTGACCGGCAAGGTGGCGCCGAAGCGGGCGATGCCGGTTGGGCTGATGAAGGCGATGATCCCGGTCGGACCGCTGGTCGGAAAATTGATGGGCCAGCCGCCGAACCTGCGCGAGCTGATCTCCTCCGCCGACGGCGTCACCTTCTGGGCCAGCTACGACAAGGCCAAGGCCGAGCTGGGCTACGAACCGCGCCCGCTCGAGCAGGGCCTGCGCCAGATGCTCGAAGTCGAAGGCCGGGTTCCGGCCGCCGCTGCCGCCTGAGCGTTGCGGCTCAATAAGCTGCCGCGATGCGCGTCATCGACGTCATGCACCTGGGCCGACCGCACGTGATCGGCTGCTGGGAGGTCGACGGCGTCCTCGTCGATCCTGGCCCCGAGTCCGCGCTCCAGACCGTGATCGAGGCGCTGGGCGGGGAGCAGCCGCGGGCGGTCCTGCTGACCCACATCCACCTCGATCACGCCGCCGCGACCGGGGCGATGGTCGAGCGCTGGCCCGACCTCGAGGTCTACGTCCACGAGCGCGGCGCCCCGCACCTGATCGACCCCTCGAAGCTGCTGGCCAGCGCCGGACGCCTCTATGGCGACAAACTCGAGTACCTGTGGGGCAGGATCCTGCCGCTGCCGGCCGAGAACGTCACCGTCCTCTCGGGCGGCGAGACGGTGCTCGGCATGCGCGTCGCCTACACCCCCGGCCACGCCTCTCACCACGTCTGCTTCCTGCACGAGGAGAGCGGCACCGCTTTCGTCGGCGACGTCGCCGCCTGCCGGATCCCGCCTTCGAAGCTGGTCATTCCCCCCACCCCGCCCCCGGACATCGACGTCGAGAAGTGGGAAGCCTCGATCGACGTTGTCGTCGACTGGAGCCCGGAGCGCCTCGCCCTCACCCATTTCGGCGCGATCGACGAGCCGATCGCGCACCTGGAGATCGTCCGCGCCCGCCTGCGCGAAGAGGCCGAGCTGGCGCAGAAGCTGCCGGAGGGCGAATACGAGGCCGACCTACAGGTCCGGATCCGGACCCAGTTGAGCGAGGAAGGCATCGACGGCGAAGAGACGGTCGCCGAGCTGCTGCAGGCGGTGCCGACCGCATATCAGTGGAGCGGCCTCGACCGCTACTGGCGCAAGAAGGCCGAGCCCGAAGCGGCCTAGGAGGGACTAGCGAAACTCCCGGCGCACGCCTGGCGGCGGCGGACACGTCGCGGTGCGGCGTCCTCGGTCGGCCAAATAGCGCTGCTATTCGGCCTCCCTCCGTCCTTGCCCCGCTTGGTCCGGCGCTCGCCAGCCGCACACCCGAGTTTCGCTAGTCCCTCCTAACTGAGGTGCTCGCGCATCCGCTCGACCGCCTCTTCGATGCGGTCGTCGGGCGTCGTCAGCGAGATCCGGAAGAAGCCCTCGCCGCTGGGCCCGTACATCGAGCCCGGCGAGATCACCACCGCCGCCTCCTCCAGCACGGCCTCGCAGAAGGAGGTCGAGGTGTGGCCGCTCGGGACCGGCGCCCAGACGTAGATGGTGCCCTTCGGCGCCTTGACCTCGACGCCGATCTCGCGCAGGGCACCGACCACGAGGTCGCGGCGGCGGGCGTAGGTCTCGTTCATCCGCTCCAGCGGCCCGCGCGGGCCGAGCAGCGCCGCCGCGCCGGCGACCTGGACCGCCTCGTAGAGGCCGGAGTCGACGTTGGTCTTCAGCCGCCAGTAGGTCTGGATCGCCTCGGCGTTGCCGAGGATCGCGGCGCAGCGCCAGCCGGTCATGTTGAAGCCCTTGGAGAGCGAGAAGACCTCGACGCCGACCTCCTTCGCACCGGGGGTGGAAAGGAAGCTGGGCGCGACGTAGCCGTCGTAGGTGGTCTCCGAGTAGGCGTTGTCGTGGACGACGAGGATCTCGTGCTCGCGGGCGAAGGAGACGACCATCTCGAAGAAGCCCTCTGGGGCGACGGCGCCGGTCGGGTTGTTCGGATAGTTGATGAACATCAGCCGCGCCTTGGCGGCGACGTCGGCCGGGACGGCGCTGAGGTCGGGCGCGAAACCCAGCTCCGGGACCAGCGGCAGCAGCTCCGGGGTCGCGTTGGCGAGGATCGGGCCCCCGGTGTAGACCGGGTAGCCGGGGTCGGAGGCAAGGGCGACGTCGCCCGGGTCGAGGAAGGCGAAGCAGAGGTTGTAGATGCACTCCTTGGCGCCGATCGCCGGGATCACCTCCGTTTCCGGGTCGATCTCGACCCCGAAGCGCTGGTCGTAGAACTCGGCGAAGGCCTGGCGGAAGTCATCGCGGCCGCGGTTGCTCGGGTACTGGTGGGTCGCCGGGTCGGCGACCGCTTCCTGCATCGCCTTGACGATGTAGGGGTAGGTCGGTCCGTCGGGATCGCCGATGCCGAGGCTGATCACGTCGATCCCGGCGGCGCGCTTGTCGGCGATCTGGCGCTCGAGTTCCTGGAACTTGTAGGGAGGCATCGCCTCCAGGCGCTTTGAGGGGTCGGCGATTCCCATGGGCGCGGACCCTAGCGACTGGCTCACTGGTCCAGCTCGGACAGCGCCGCCAGCAGCTCGGGCGAGAGCTCGCCCGCGTAGACGGGCTCCGCCCAGCCGGTCAGCCGCACCGCCAGGCCCTCGCCGATCTCGACCTCGAGCTCGCCGCCTTCGAGCTCGACGATCAGGTGATCCGGGGCGCCGAGCAGGTGGGCGGTGACCGCGGCGCCGCTGGCGCCGGTGCCCGATGAGAGCGTCTCCCCCACCCCGCGCTCGTAGATCCGCGCCCGCACCCGATCGGCTTCGACCGCCAGGAAGGAGACGTTGGTCCGGTTCGGGAAAAGCGCGTTGGCTTCGATCTCCGGCCCGATCTGCTCGAGGTCGAGCTCGTCGAGCTCATCAGCGTCGACGACGATCGCGCACTGCGGGTTGCCGATCGAGACGTGCTGGAACTCCCACTCGCGCCCGGCGGAGGTCAGCTTGCCCCTCCCTTCCTCGCCGCCGCCGGGGAAGTCCTTGGAGGTGGTCGAGGCACGGCCCATGTCGACCGCACAGGTCAGCTCGCCAATGATCGTCGGCACGATCGGGCCGGCGACGGTGCTGATCGCGAAGACGTCCTCGTCGGTCCAACCGTGGCGGCGCAGGTAGAGAATTGCCTCGCGGGCGCCATTGCCCGAGAGCTCGGCCTCGGAGCCATCGGGGTTGAAGATCCGCAGGGTTGCGACGAACTCCGCTTCCTCGCTGCGGGCCAGCAGCAGGATCCCGTCGGCACCGACGCCGAAGTGCGGGTCGCAGAGCCACTCGATCCGCTTCGGGCTCAGATCCCAGGGAAGGTTCTGGGTCTCGAGGATCAGGTAGTCGTTGCCGAGCGCTTGCCACTTCTCGAATCGCATCGGCGCAGCCTAGAGAGATTCGGCGATCCGGCGGGCGACATCGGCGTCGTCGAGGCCGGTGCGGTCGATCCCCTGCAGGTTCGGGATTTTCCGCATCCAGGTCAGCTGGCGGCGGGCGTAGTTGCGCGAGCGTTTTTTCATCTGCTCGACGTCGCCGGCGAGCAACTCGTCAAAGCCAAGCGCCCGGCGCGCCGTGCGGCCCGGTCCGAGAGCGTCGGCGCGGCGCGCCTCCTCGGCAGCGCCGGCGGCGACGATCGCCTCGACCCGGGCATCGATCCGCTCATAGAGCCGGGCCCGGTCCATGTCGAGGCCGAAGATCTGGGTCGGGTGGCGAGTCTCGGGCGACCACAGCTCCGAGTCCCCTGCTTCCGGCGGCGCCTTGACCAGGGACAGCTGGGCGAGCGCCGCCCGCAGGTAGAGCCCGGTACCGCCGAGGACGATCGGCCGCCGTCCCGCCGCCAGCGCCGCGTCAACCTCAGCGTGGGCGAGCGGCATGTAGTCGCCGATCGAGAAGTCCTCGGTCACCGGCACGAACTCGACCAGCCGGTGTTCGAGCCGCGCCCGCTCCTCGCCGGAGGCGACGCCGGTCAGCGTCCCCAGCCCCTCGTAGACCTGCAGCGCGTCGCAGGAGATCGCGACCGGATCCTCGCCGCGCCCTCGCAGCAGCCCTGCCAGCTCGACGGCGACACCGGTCTTGCCGACACCGGTCGGGCCGAAGATGGCGAGCAGCTCGATCTCGTCGGTGGTGACGTGAAAGCTCTTCGCCATCGCGAGCAGGGTAGCCGGGGTCGAGCGAGCAGGGATCGGGTGGGACTCACCTGCGCGAACTGCGGGGAGGCTTGGCGAGTCCCACCC
>JACDGU010000106.1 GCA_013821475.1 Solirubrobacterales bacterium | reverse complement strand
CGGCCGGCTCGGGCGGTGCCGCGAACTCGTCCTCGTCGGCGACGTCGGCGGCCTCGGCGGCACGGGCGGCGATCGCGGCAACGCCGGAGTCGGAGAGATCGGTGCCGTAGGCGTAACCGACCCGGTGGCCGATCCAGGCGCGGACGCCGATCCCGCTCTGAGTAGCCGCGGTGAGGCTCTCGACCTCGCCGCCGTGGACGCGGACCTCCCGGCCGCTGTCGCGCGAGGCGTAGGCCTCGGCCTCGCCGGCGCCGGCCTCGAGGGCGGCCGCGACCGCCCTCTGGGCGGCGGCGCTCAGCTCGCTCACAGCTCGGTCCCGCCGACCGTCATCGCGCCGACGCGGACGTGTCCCTGGCCGGTCCCGACCGGGACTTTCTGGCCGCCCTTTCCGCAGATCCCGGTCTTCATGAAGAAGTCGTCGCCGACCGCGTCGATCGCCGCCAACGCCTCGAGGCAGTTGCCGATCAGCGTCGCGCCGCGGCAGGGCCGGGTCACCTTGCCGCCCTCGATCAGGTAGCCCTCGGAGACGCCGAAGACGAAGTCGCCGGTCGCCGGGTCGACCTGGCCGCCGCCGAAGGAGACGGCGTAGAAGCCCTTCTGCACCTCGGCGATCATCTCCTCCGGGGTGGCCTCGCCGGGGGCGATGTAGGTGTTGGTCATGCGCGGGATCGGCAGGTGGCGGAAGCTCTCGCGGCGGCCGTTTCCGGTCGAGGCGACGCCGTCGCGCTCGGCGCTGATGTGGTCGTAGAGGTAGGCGACGAGGCGGCCGTCCTCGATCACCTTGGTCATCTGGGTCGGCGTTCCCTCGTCGTCGATCCCGTCGCTGCCCCACTCGCCCGGCAGGCGACCGTCGTCGTAGGCGTTGAGCAGCGGCTGGGCGACCTGCTCGCCGAGCTTGCCGACGTAGACGCTCGCGCCCTTCTGAATGTGGTCGGCCTCGAGGCCGTGGCCGGTCATCTCGTGGAAGAGGACGCCACCGAAGCCGCCGCTGACGACGACCGGCATCGAGCCCGACGGCGCCGGGCCCGCGTCGAGCAGCGTCAGCGCCTTGGCGGCCGCCTGCTCGGCGATCCGGCCGGGGTCGTCTTCCAGCAGCTCGAAGCCGCGGTGGGCGCCGAGCGTCTCTGTCCCGGTCTCGACCGTGCCGTTGCGGCGGGCGACGACCTGGGCGCCGATCCTGGTCCGGGTGCGATCGTCACCGGCGAGCAGTCCGTCGGAGTTGGCGACCGCCACCTCGCGCCGCGCCTCGGCGTATGAGGCGGTGAATTGAGTCAGATGGGCGCCGCCCTTGCCGCGGGCGCGCTGGTCGAGCTCGCGCAGGAGCTCCGCCTTGCGCGCGGCGGGGATCTCCTCGGGGCGGCGCTCGATCGCCTGCGAGTTGCCCCGCACCAACGCGCCGAGCGGGCGCGGCTGGTGGCGCTCGCCGCGCAGTGCCGAGGCGGCTTCGTCGGCGGCGCGTTCGAGATCGGCGGGGTCGAGGCCGTCGACGTGGGCGAAGTAGGTGGTGCCGCCCTCGATCACCCGCACCCCGGCGCCCTCCTCGGCGCCGGACTGAACCGACTCGATCCGCGACTCGTCGATCGCCATCGAGAGGCCATGGCGGCGTTCGGCGAAGACCTCGGCGAAGCGGCCGCCGTTGGCGAGCGCACAAGCGATCACCCGCTCGGCGAGCGCCGGGTCGAGCAGTGCGCTCATGCCTTTGCCTTCTTGCCGGCGAGCTCGATCAGGCCGGCGGCGGCGTCGAAGAGCTCGACACCGTGCTTGGAGTCGTCGGCGTGGTCGGCGCTACGGCCGTTGGCGTAATAGAGGCGGGCGAAGGGACGGCGCGAGACGCGGCGACGGCGCATGTAGGCCGCGGCCTCGTCGGCGTAGCCCGAGACCCGGTCGAGGAGGACGCGGTGCGGCTTGGGAGGCATCAGCCCCCCGTTCGCGCGCGGGCAAGGTCGCGCAGGGTGGCGCGCATGTCGAAGAACATCAGCGAGGCGAGGGCGAAGCGCTCGGTGACCGCGACCGCGGTCAGGCCCTCGTGACGGAGGACGAAGACCTCGCCCTGCTCGGTGGCGACGTGGACCTGCTCGACCGCCGTCCCCTCCGCGGCATCGGCGACCGCCAGCAGTGCCGCGGCGTCCTCGCCCCAGCGCTTGGAGTCGGCCGCGGCGGCGAGGACGGAGCCGTCGGCGGCGAGGATCGCGGCGCCCCGCAGGTCCGGCGACATCTCGGTCAGGAAGGCCAGCGCCGCGCCGCCGGAGTCGGCGGCGGGGACCTCGGTAGTCGCAGCGTCGGGCACGTGGGTGAAAATAGCGGGCGATGACTCTCGCCCGCGCCTCCTGGATCGTCGTCGTCGCCGTCTGCGCGATCGCCGCGGTCCTCTTCGCCTTCAGCGGCTACACCGGCTACGCGATCACTTTGATCGCCGTCGGCTTCGCCGCCGGCGTCAATCTGTTGCCCCCGCCCTAGGAGGAACTAGCGAAACTCCCTAGCCGGAGCGATAGGGCCCGGCGACCGCGTCGTCGGGTTCGCGGAGAGAGGTCTCCGGCTCCGCGTGGATCAGAACCTCGGCCTGGGGGATCTCGGCCTCGATCGACTCGCGCATCCGGTGCGCCAGCTCGTGGGCCCGCTCGAGACTGGTGCCGGAGCGGTATTGGACGTGGAAGTCGATGTGGCGGCGGCTGCCGGCGCGGCGGGCGCGGAGCTTGTGGTATCCGGCGACCTCGGAAGTGCGGGAGGTGGCGATCGCTGCCTCGATCTGGTCCATCTCGGCGTCGGGCAGCGCCTCGTCGACCAGGGCGCCGGAGGAGCGGCGCAGGATCCGGAAGCCGGCCCAGACGATCGCCACGGCGACGACCAGGGCAGTGATCGGGTCGAAATCGGCGTTGCCGGTGACCTGGACCAGAGCGAGGCCGAAGAGGACTCCGGCCGAGGTCATCGCATCGGTCCGCAGGTGGGCGGCGTCGCCTTCCAGCGCCTGCGATTCGTGCTCCCTGGCCTGGCGCGAGAGGACGGTGGAGACGCTGAGGTTGGCGAAGACCGAGAAGGCCATCACCGCGATGCCGATGCCCAGGCGGTCGACTTCGGCGCCGTTGACGAGCTGCCTCGTCGCCTCGTAGACGATCACCGCGGCACCGAGCAGGATCAGGATCCCCTCGATCGCGGCGGTCAGGTTTTCGACCTTCTCGTGGCCGTAGAGATGCTCGGCGTCGGCCGGCTCGTCCGCCTTGCGGACCGAGAAGTAGGCGATCACCGAGGCGACGAGGTCGATCAGCGAGTGGACCGCCTCGGTGATGATCGCGATCGAGCCGGTGAGGGCGCCGGCGACGAGCTTGATCGCGATCAGGGTCGCGTTGGAGGCGATCGAGAGGCCGGCGGCCCCGCGTTTGGTCTTGATCACGGCGCCTCCCCGCCGAGGCCGAGATGCGCCGCCAGCATCCGCGCCGCCCGGCCGCGGTGGCTGATCGCGTTCTTCTCCGCCGGGCTGAGCTCGGCCATTGTCCGCTCGTCATCCGGGCCGGTGTCGTCGGGGACGAAGGCGGGGTCGTAGCCGAAGCCCCCGGAGCCGCGGCGTTCGTCGAGCAAGCGACCCTCGCAGCGGGCTTCGAAGACTTGCTCGCTGCCGCTCTCGTCGATCAGAACCAGCGCGCAGACGTAGGCGGCGCGGCGCTCGCCGCCGGCGGCGTCGACTTCGCTCAGCAGCTTCGCCAGGTTGACCTCGTCGCCGACGTCGACGCCGGCGTAGCGGGCCGAGTAGATCCCCGGCGCGCCGCCGAGGTCGGCGGCCTCGATCCCGGAGTCGTCGGCGAGCACCACCGTGCCGGTCGCGGCGCGCGCGGCGCGGGCCTTGATCAGGGCGTTGGCCTCGAAGCTGTCGCCGTCCTCGGGCGGCATCCCGAAGGCCTCCGGCAAGGGCTCCAGCTCGACCCCGGGCAGCAGTTCCTCCATCTCCGCCAGCTTGTGGCGGTTGCCGGTGGCGAGGATCAAGCTACCCGCTCCTGCACCTCCCGCAGGCGGGCGATGCCGCCCTCCGCGAGCGCCAGCAGGTCGTCGAGCGAGGCCCGCGAGAGGGGAGTCCGCTCGGCCGTCGCCTGCACCTCGACCAGGCCGCCGTCGCCGGTCATGACGACGTTGGCGTCGACCTCGGCGGTCGAGTCCTCGGAGTAGTCGAGGTCGCAGAGCGCGCGGCCGGCGACCATGCCGACGCTGACCGCGGCGATCGTCCCGGTCAGCGGCATCGTCTCGATCGCCTTCTTGTCGAGCAGTTTCTGAAAGGCCTGGCGCAGCGCCACGTAGCCGCCGGTGATCGCAGCGCAGCGGGTGCCGCCGTCGGCTTCGAGCACGTCGCAGTCGACGTAGACGCTGCGTTCGCCAAGCGCCTTGAAGTCGACGACGACACGCAGCGAGCGGCCGATCAGGCGCTGGATCTCGACCCCGCGCCCGTCCTGCTTGCCCTTCGAGATGTCGCGCTGCTTGCGGTCGCCGGTCGAGGCCGGCAGCATCGAGTACTCGGCGGTGACCCAGCCTTTGCCGCGCCCCTGCATCCAGCGCGGCACCGATTCCTGGACCGAGGCGGTGCAGATCACCCGGGTTTTACCGATCGAGATCAGCGCCGATCCATCGGCGCTTTCGACGAATCCCTTGTCGATCGTCACCGGCCGGATGTCGGCAGGCGCGCGGTCGTAGCTGCGAGAGGCTGGCATCGGCCGAGTTTGTCACGCGGGCGCGCTCCAGGAGTCGAGGTATGGCGCTTTCTGCCCGCTATCCGGACAGAAAGCGCCACCCCCTCATTTGAAGGTGACTTTGTCGACCGCCTCCTTGATCTTGTTGACGATCACGTCGGCCAGCTCGGTTCCCTGTTTGCCGTTGAACCCTTTCATCGCCGCCACCATCCCGACCATCAGCAGCGAGACCAGCAGGATCAGGCCGACGTACTCGACCGTCCCCTGTCCCGTCTCCCCCGCCGCCAGCCTCTGGATGCGCTGCACCCGCCTCGTGATCGCGGCGTGCAGATAGCCCAGGAACGCGTAAAGCATCGATGCCTCCCTCTCTCGGATTGAGGGTCGATGCTCGGCCCAGCCGAGACACGAAACAAGACGCGGGACGAACGATTGTCGCCCGAGTTCGAAACGTCGCTACTTCTTCGGCTCCGGCACGATCCGGATGTAGGGGCGGGGCTCCTCCCAGCCGTCGGGGTAGATCTCTCTCGCCTGGTCGTCGGAGACCGAGCCGGCGATGATCACGTCCTCGCCCTTCTTCCAGTTGACCGGCGTCGCGACTTTGTGCGAGGCGGTGAGCTGCAGCGAGTCGATCACGCGCAGGACCTCGTCGAAGTTGCGCCCGGTCGTCATCGGGTAGATCAGGATGAGTTTGACTTTCTTGTCGGGGCCGATGACGAAGACGTTGCGGACGGTCTGGTTGTCGGCCGGGGTGCGCGTGGAGGCATCGCCGGAGGTCTCGGCGGGGAGCATCCCGTAGAGCTTCGAGACCTTGTAGTCGTCGTCGCTGATGATCGGGTAGTTGGGCGCGGTCCCCTGCGTCTCAGCGATGTCGTTGGCCCACTCCTCATGGTTGCCGAGGGCGTCGACCGAGAGGCCGATGATCTTCACGTTGCGCATGTCGAACTCCGGTTTGGCATTGGCCATGTAACCGAGCTCGGTGGTGCAGACCGGGGTGAAGTCTTTCGGGTGGGAGAACAGCACCGCCCAGGAGTCGCCGATCCAGTCGTGGAACTTGATCGGCCCCTGGGTGGTGTCGGCCTCGAAGTCGGGAGCTACGTCGCCTAGCTGCAGCGCCATGAAGTGGTCCTTTCGCGTCGTTTGAAAGTGGTGGACTCGCGCCCCACCAGTCATATCGGACCGGTGAGGTCGGGTGCGGATCATTTCCCTACTAGGTTGCTCAAGAATAGGCTACAGATGCCCTCCGCCGGGCACGGCGGGAGCGGCCGCCGGAGGACGTCGCGAGGCGCTTTGAGCAGGAGCGGATCGGCGAGGAGAGTGGCGCGCCTTAAAGTCGCAGCGACGCAATGCCCGAGCAGCCCAAGTTCACCGTCACCTACCTCGAGCCGACCGAGGTCGACGCCGAGCCGCTGCCCGAGGACTTCTCCGGCCGCGGGATGCGGCGCTCGCTGGCGATCATCGTCGCCATCGCCGCCATCGGCGTCCTGCTGGTGCTGTTGTTGCCGGGGCTGAGCTCGCTGCGCGAGAGCTTCGACGGCGCCGAGCCGGCCTGGATCGCGTTCGCGATCGTCCTCGAGCTGCTCTCCTGCGCCTCCTACGTGCTCGTCTTCCGCGCCGTCTTCTGCAACCGGATGAGCTGGCGCACCAGCACCGAGATCGGACTCTCGGAGACCGCGGCCAACTCGCTGCTCTCGGTCGGCGGCGCCGGCGGCCTCGCCCTCGGCGCCTGGATCCTGCGTCGCGGCGGCCTGACGCGCGAGCAGATCGCCCGCCAGACGGTCACCTTCTTCCTGCTCACCAGCCTCGCCAACGTCGGCTTCCTCGCCCTCGGCGGGATCGCCCTTGCCTGCGGTCTGCTGAACGGCCCTTCCGACCCGCTGCTTGGGGTGATCCCAGCGGTCGTCGGGCTCGGCGCGATCGCCCTGGCGCTGACCGCGCGGCGGGTGGCGCGGGCGCTGCGGGAGCGCTCGGAACGCCCGAAGATCCAGGCCGGCCTCGCCGCCGTCGCGAACGGGGTCGATGAAGCGGTCGGCCTGCTGCGCTCGCCGGCGGTGGCGATCGGCTCGGCCGGCTACATGCTCTTCGACATCGCTGTGCTGGGCGTCTGCTTCCCCGCCTTCGGCAACCCGGTGCCGCCGCTCGACGTGCTGCTGCTCGCCTACATAATCGGCCAGCTCGGCGGCCTGGTGCCGCTGCCGGGCGGGATCGGTGGCCTCGACCTCGGCCTGATCGGGGCGCTCGTCCTCTACGGCGTCGGTGCCACCCCGGCGGCGGTCGCCGTGATCGCCTACCGCGGCGTCCTGCTCGCCGTCCCGGCGCTGGTCGGCCTGCCGGCTCTGGCCAGCCTGCAGCGGCGGCTGCGCCGCGAGGACCACGACATCGACGCCTGCGCGCCGGGCCAGGCGGTCGAGGTGCTCGGCCGCGGTTTGGTGAGGTCGCCGGTGCGGCGCGCGCCCTGCTGAGCGGCGCCGGTCGACGCTAGACGCCGAGTGCCTGGGAGATCTCGGCGATCGCCGCGCTCTCGGACTCGCTGACGTCGGCCTTGGCGCCGGCGACCCGGTTGGCGAGCGAGATCACGAAGGCGCGGTAGTCGCCGAGCTCGGCCGTCGTCGCCTTCTGCTCGACCAGCGCGACCGCTTCGCGGATCCGCTGCAGGCCGTGCTCCTTCAGCTCCTGCGGCGAGTGCGCCTTGGTGTGGTCGACCTCCGGCTTCTGCGAGACGAGCTCGTCGAGCAGGGCCGAGTCGCCGTGCTCCTTGCGGGCTTCGGTGTAGGCCTTGGCCATCGCAAAGACCTCGCGGAAGGTGCCGCCGCGCTGCGCGGTCGAGACGATCATCCCGGCGCTGGTCGGTCCCTCGCGGACGACCTCCCACTCCTCGGGGGTGAAATCCGAACTTCCAGTCATGGCGCTCTCCTCTTGCTGGTCTGGGCAACGGTGCCGCTGAAGCTACCGGGCGGGCGGGCGCGGCTCTCGCCCGGTAGAGCTAGGCGAGGTCGTGGAGGCCGCGGTCGATCGCGGCGACGATCGTCTCGGCGCCCTCGGCGTCGAGGCACAGCGGCGGCTTCACCTTGAGAACGTTGCCGCGGTCGCCGGTCGGCTGCACGATCGCGCCGAGCCCGCGCACCCGCTCGCAGACGGCGCGCGCCTTTGCGGTGGCGGGCTCCTTGCTCGCACGGTCGCGGACCAGGTCGATCCCCATGTAGAGACCGCGGCCGTGGACGGCGCCGATCAGCTGGTGGCGCTCGGCGAGGCGCTCGAAGCCGCTGCGCAGCAGCTCGCCGACCCGCTCGGCGTTCTCGGGCAGCCGCTCCTCGAGCAGGACCTCGATCACGGTTCGGCCGACCTCGCAGGAGAGCGGGCTGCCCGCCGGCGAGGAGAAGAAGCCGCCGTCGCCGAAGCCCGCGGCGATCTCCTCACGGCAGATCACCGCGCCGACCGGGTAGCCGTTGCCGGCCGCCTTGGCGACGCAGACGACATCGGGGACGACCCCCTCTTGGGCGAAGGACCAGATTCCCGGGCCGGTACGCCCGAGACCGACCTGGACCTCGTCGGCGATGCAAACCCCACCGGCGGCGCGGACCGCCGCGTAGGCGCCGGCCAGGTACCCGGCCGGGGGCTCGATCCCACCCTGGTTGCCGAGCAGCGGCTCGGAGATGAAGCCGGCGAGCCCGCCGTGCGCCGCGGCGGCTTCGCAGGCCAGCCGGACCGAGTCGACGTAGGGAGCGGCATCGGTCCCGAGCCGGCCGCGGTAGGGGTCGGGTTGGGGCAGGACGTGGATCCGGGCGGAGGGCTGCCGCCGCCAGTCGGGCCGGTCGGCAGGGTTGGTGCAGAGCTCGAAGGTCCCGGTCGTCCAGCCGTGGTAGGCGCCCTCGACCGCGAGCACGTCCTCGCCGCCGGTGTGCTCCCGCGCCAGGCGCAGTGCCAGGTCCGCCGCCTCGCTGCCCGAGTTGACGAAGAAGACGCGGTCGAGGCCGTCGGGCAGCAGCGCGACGAGGCTCCCGGCGTAGGCGGCCATCGCCCCGTAGAGGAATCGCGAGTTGGTGTTGAGCAGCCGCAGCTGGCGCTCGGCCGCGGCGACGATCGCCGGGTGGGAGTGCCCGACCAGCGCCACGTTGTTGACCGCGTCGACATAGGGCCGCCCCTCGTGGTCGTAGAGCAGGTGACGCCAGCCGCGGACGATCTCCGGCGGCTCCTCGTAGTAGAGCCCCTGCGGGGAGGCGACGACCGCGCCGCGTCTGGCGACGGCCGCCGCCGCCGACTCGATCGGCGCCGCCGCAGCCTCGATGCCGAGCAGCGGCGAGGGGTCGGGGCAGAGCGCCAGCCCCGCCTCGTGCTCCCGCGCTCGCACCAACCCTGGGATCGGCCCGCCGGCGCAGACCTGGACGTGGAGGTGGGCCGGGCCTGGTCCGGCGGCGACGGCGCCGACCTCCTTTCCCGCACCGACCTCCTGCCCGGGCTCGACGCTCGCGTCCAGACCCGCCAGTCGGAGGCGGGCGGGGGCGAGAGGAGGCGCGAGCGCCAAGAGCATCTCCGCGTCGCCGACGCGCTCGACAGTGCCGGCCAGTGGGGCCCGGACCCGAGTTCCCGCCTCGACATATAGGTCGATGCCGAGATGCAGCGCCGCCGGCGCCTGCTTGCCCGGCGCGCCGGACCGGGTCAGCCTCACCTCGCCCCAGCGCCCGACCGGCGTTCCGGCCACCGATGCGATCGCCTTGCGGACCGCCTCGGGCCGCTCCCAGGCGCCGAAGTCGAGCAGGCCCGTGGTCATCGAGAGGTCGAGCGGCCGCGGCGAGGGAAGCTCGGCGAGGATCGGCATCGGCTCCGCGGCAAGC
>JACDGU010000105.1 GCA_013821475.1 Solirubrobacterales bacterium | reverse complement strand
GTCGTAGACCGGTTCGCCGCTGCCGGTCGGGGCGCCGCCGTTGGCTTCGACGTCGTCGGTCTGGACGAAGGACTCGAACAGCAGCGGCCGCCGGGTACGGAGGCTGGTGTCATGCGCGAAGGGATACATCGAGCGGCCGTCGATGCTCTTGTCGGCGGTGACGCCGGCGAGTTCGAGGATCGTCGGCGCGATGTCGACGGTCGAGGTCAGCTCACCGGTTTCGGTACCGGCTTTGATCCCCGGTCCCCGCATCAGGAGCGGCAGGTGGGTCGAGGGCTCGTAGGCGAGGAACTTGCCACCGACGAGGCGGTGCTCGCCGTAGAAGAAGCCGTTGTCGGAGGTGAAGAGGATGTAGGTGTTGCGCAGGCGGTGCAGGGCGCCGAGCGTTTCGACCACCTGTTTGACGCCCTCGTCGACCGAGCGCAGCGACTCCAGCCCCTTGTCGTAATAGACGCGGTAGGTGTGGATTTCGGTCGGCGAGAGCAGCGGCGCTTCGCGGATGAAGCGCGGCTTGTCGTTGACGTTGGCCTCGTTGAATCCTTCCGAGGGGCTGTGTGGGAACGGGGCGCCGGAGAAGGTGTCGTAGTGGCGGGGCGCCGGCTCGGGCCCGGCGGGCCGGCGGAAATCCCCGTGCGGGGCGGTGTAGTCGAGCTGCAGGTAGAAGGGCTGCGTTTCCGGCGTGCCGACGATCTCTTCGGCGGCGATCCGGCTGAGGACGTCGGTCTCGTAGAGGCAGGGCAGGCCGTTGAGCGGCGCCGTCGGGCAGCCGATGTCGTCGCGTTCGCCGTATTCGCGGGTCTCCCAGCTGCCGGAGTCGCCGTAGGGCCCTTCGGCAGTGCCGTTGTTGTTGAGTTCGTAGCCGTAGAAGTAGTGGTTGGTGTCGGAGTTGAGGACGGTGTGCCAGGCGTTCCATCCCGGCGGCTCGTCGCTCGGGCTCGAGTAGGGCTTTTCGCCGTAGCCGTTGAGGAACTTGCCGACGTGGATCGTGCGGTAGCCGCCGGCCTGCAGCCAGGTGGCGAGGTTGTGGGTGTCGGCGGCGCGGGCGGCGAAGCCGGGGTATCCGCCTTCGGGGGAGACGTTGCCGCGGACGTCGTTGCTATGGGCGAAGCGCCCGGTCAGCAGCGAGGTCCGCGACGGCGCGCAGAGCGAGTAGGGGGTGTAGTAGCGGTTGAAGGTGACTCCGCGTTCGGCGATCAGGGCGTGGGTGTAGGGCATCGCTTCGACCGGCACCCCGCCGCCGGGGGCGATCGCGGCGTAGAGCTGGTCGAGGGTCTGGTCGTCGGTCTGGATGACGACGAAGCTGGGGCGTGGGCGCCCTTCGGCGGCGGCCTTGGCCTGGTCGCCGATCAGTAGCCCGAAGGCGACGAGCAGACCCAGAACGCAGGTTGCGATCGTCAGCCGCGCGCTCGCGCGCACACATATTTGCGTTCCGGGATGCATAGGAGTGTCTACGGCGCCTCCGGTTTGAAACCTGCGCCTGCCGCCGGAGTTGCGGCCGAACGCCAGAAGACGCTCAGGACGCGCCGAGCTTTTTCGCTGCTTCGCGGAAGTTTTTCACCGTGGCGCTGGGGGCTTTGCGGCCTTCCAGTTTCTCGCCATGGCGGTTGACCCAGATCACCGGCACGTTCATTTTCAGCACCGGGGCGATGTCGGTCGTGTAGTCGCAGCCGATGTGCAGCCAGCCTTTTTTGCCGCCGATCCGCCGCGCGCAC
Source organism: Solirubrobacterales bacterium (assembly GCA_013821475.1). Taxonomy (GTDB): domain Bacteria; phylum Actinomycetota; class Thermoleophilia; order Solirubrobacterales; family 70-9; genus VAYN01. The sequence continues at coordinate 7,811 of JACDGU010000105.1, read as the reverse complement.
TCTTTGAAGTGGACCGGGTCCGGCTTGTAGCTGCGGACCTGCTGGGCGGTGACGACGAGGTCGAGTTCGGTCCGCAGGTGTCGGCGCGAGATCCCCAGAAGTTTGTCGTCGATGTTGGAGATGATCCCGACCTCGTACCTTTTCCCAAGCCGGTCCATCGCCGCGTTGGCCTCGCGGAAGGGCAGCCAGTAGGCGACGCTGTTGGGCAGGAACTGGGCCCGCGAGGGCTCCACCTCCCAGCCGAGCTCGCCGGCGACTTTGACGATCGAGCGGCGCAGCACCTCGGCGTAGAGCTCGTAGGAGCCGGCCATGATTTCCGCCTGGACCTCCATGAAGCGGGCGAGAAAGGCGCTCTCGTCGAAGCTGAAGCCGTCTTTGGCCGCCTCTTTCTTGCAGGCGTCGATGATCCCCTTCTCCCAGTCGATCAGGGTTCCGTAACAGTCGGTGGTTACCCATTTGATGTTTTTGAGACTGGGGAGGGCCATCGGCGACGCGGGATTATGGCAGCGCCTCGCTCTTGGGGGTTTCACCTATTCCGGGGGGCCGGCTGGACGACCGGGTCCCGAACTCGGATAGGGTCCCCGACCGCGCCTCCGGGCGCTCTATCCAATGGACCTTCTCGAGTATCAGGGCAAGCAGCTGTTCGCCAAGCACGGCATCGCCGTGCCCGGCGGCGAGGTCGCGAAGACGGTCGAGGAGGCCGTCGCCGCCGCCGAGGAGATCGGCTACCCGTGTGCGATCAAGGCCCAGGTCCTGATCGGCGGCCGCGGCAAGGCCGGCGGCATCAAGATCGCCTCCGATCAGGCCCAGGCGCGCGAGTACGCCGACGCGATCCTCGGGATGGACATCGTCGGACCGCACGGCGAGGGTCCCTTCCGCGTCGACCAGGTCTGGATCGAGGGCGGCTCGGACATCGCCGCCGAGTACTACGCCTCGGTGATCCTCGACCGCGGTGAGAAGAAGCTGCTTGCCATGGTCTCGGCCAAGGGCGGGATGGACATCGAGGCGGTCGCTGCCGAGGACCCCGCTGCCCTGGTCAAAGTCCACATCGACCCCACCCGCGAGTTCGACGTCAGCACAGCGCGCGGAATAGTCGCCGCCGCCGGGCTCGCCGAGGACGCCCTCGACCAGGCGGCCGAGGTGCTGGTCCAGCTGGCCGAGGTCGCGACCGAGGAGGACGCGAACCTGATCGAGGTCAACCCGCTGATCGTGACCAGCGCCCGCGAGGTCGTCGCCCTCGATGCCAAGGTGACGATCGACGGCAACGCGCTCTTCCGCCACCAGGACCTGGCCGAGATCGCCGACACCGTCGACGACCCGCAGGAGCAGATGGCGAAGGAGAAGGGCCTCACCTACGTCAAGCTCGACGGCAACGTCGGCATCCTCGCCAACGGCGCCGGGCTCTGCATGTCGACCCTCGACGTCGTCGCCCAGGCCGGCGGCGCCCCGGCCAACTTCCTCGACGCCGGCGGCGGCTCCAAAGCCGAGGCGATCGTCAATGCGCTGGAAGTGATCAAGTCCGACGCCAAGGTCAGCGCGATCCTCTTCAACATCTTCGGCGGCATCACCCGCTGCGACGAGATCGCCAACGGCATCGTCACCGCCTCCAGCCGGCTCGAACTGGATCTGCCGCTGGTCGTCCGCCTCGATGGCACCAACTCCGAGGAGGGGCTGGCGATCCTCGCCGAGGCGGCGCTGCCCAATCTGCACCAGGAGAAGACGATGCTCGACGCGGCCCGCCGCGTCGTCGAGCTTGCCGGGAGCGGCTCGTGAGCATCGTCGTCGGCAGCGAGACGAAGCTCGCCGTCTCCGGCCTGACCGGCCGCGAGGGTTCCTTCCACGGGTTGCGCAACAAGGCCTACGGGACCGACCTCGTCGCCGGCGTGACGCCGGGCAAGGGCGGCCAGGACGTCGAGGGCGTGCCGGTCTTCGACACGATCGTGGAATCGGTCGAGGAGGCCGGCGCCAACACCTCGATGATCTTCGTCCCGGCGCGCTTCGCCGCGGCGGCGATCAACGAGGCGATCGACTCCGGGGTCGAGACGGTGATCGCGATCACCGAGGGGATCCCGGTCCTCGACATGCTCGCCACCTACTGGAAGGCGAAGGAGGCGGGGGTGCGACTGATCGGCCCCAACTGCCCCGGCGTCCTCTCCCCGGGCAAGGCCAACGTCGGCATCATCCCGGCCCAGTTCTTCGACCCCGGCTCGATCGGCGTCGTCTCCAAGTCCGGGACGCTGACCTACCAGATCGGCAACGAGCTGAAACAGGCCGGGGCGGGCAACTCCTCGATCGTCGGCATCGGCGGCGACCCGATCGTCGGCTCCGACTTCATCGACATCCTCACCATGTACGAGGCCGATCCCGAGACCGAGCTGATCGTGATGGTCGGCGAGATCGGCGGCGACGCCGAGGAGCGCGCCGCCGAGTTCATCTCCTCCGAGGTCTCGAAGCCGGTCGTCGCCTACATCGCCGGCTTCACCGCGCCCCCCGGCAAGCAGATGGGCCACGCCGGCGCGATCATCTCCGGCTCCTCGGGGACCGCGCAGGCGAAGAAGGACGCGCTCGAAGCAAAGGGCGTACGCGTCGGGCAGAGCCCCACCGAGGCTGCTGCGATCGCCGTCGAGATGCTGCGCGCTCTGTAGCTCCGAAGAGCGGGCCCGAGCAGGGGTTCCGCTTAACTTTTTCGAGATCGTCGGCGGACTGCCGCGATTGCCGCGGCGAAAAAGTACAAGACGCTTCACCCCTGCTCGGGCCCGCTCATCAGGGGCTGCAAGGCGCGCAGGAGGTTGTGGAGCTCGGTGGCCAGTTGCTGGGGTTCGCGGTCGAGGCGGCGGTGGGTGATGCGGATCGTGCAGTAGCCGGCGACCAGGTGGCGGGCGTCGCGGATCCTGTCGCGCTCGAAGGCGTCCTCGTGGCCGTGGAATTCGCGGCTGTCGAGCTCGACGATGAGGCGGGCGGCGGGCCAGAGGACGTCGACCTCGTCGCCGAGGACGAGGACGTTGGTGACGGGGGTCGGCAGGCGGTGGGCCTCGCGGAAGGCGGCGAAACGCTCCTCCAGCGGCGAACGAGTTTCGGTCGGTGCGGCGAGCTCGAAGAGGAGGCGGCGGATCGGCCGCAGGGCATGCCGACCCGGGCTCCGCTCGCAGATGCGCTCGAGCTCGTTGATGCGCAGCAGCCGCAGCCGATCCGCCTCCTCGCGCATCCGCTTCAGCCGTTCGTAATCGACGGCTTCAGAGACGTCGAACAGCGTGCGGGCGAGGGAGGTGATCGGGATATCGCCGTGCTCGGCCCGGTCCCCAGGGAGGATCTTCGATCTGTGTAGCCGGATGCCCGGCCGCCGGCGCAGCCCCTGGCGCCCGACCGGCGCCGTCACGTCGATCGGACCTCGGTCCCGTGCGAGTCCCCAGAGCGCAGCGGCACTGAGATGGCTCAGCAGCGTTCCCTCTCCGTATGCGAGCACCGCCGCCAGCCAGCGGCCACGCTGGCTCAGGCGCCCGTGGCCTACGGCATAGGCCCCGCGATGGATGTGGTGAAGGCGCCCGGCCTCCAGCCGCAGTTTGATCGCCTCCGGGTCGAAGCCCAGGGCGAGAAGTTGATGCCTACCGACCACGCCGTGCTGCTCGGTCGCAATCCGCGCCAGCTCTCGCTCCCGCTCAACCCCAGGGCGTGTCTGAGTTTTCGGGGTCATATGCACCCCTAAGGTCAGACACGCCCGTGTTTCGTCCCTGGGTTCGCGCCCACGCGCGGGCTCGCGCTGGGATCGCCTACTGCGCTCGGGCCGGGGGTCGGGGCATGGTGGGGCGTTGCTAGGGTCGGGGACGCATGGCTGCCGGGACGATTTCGTTTGCGAGGGGCGCTCCGAGCGCCGACATCCTGCCCCACGAGGCGGTGCGGGACGCGGCTGCGCGGGCGCTCGCCGGGGACTGGGAAACGGCGCTCTCCTACGGCGTCGGGATCGGGCATCCGGGGCTCTGCGCCTGGGTTGCCGAGCGCCACGGTGGGCTCGACCCCGCCCAGGTGATGATCACCAACGGCTCGCTCGAGGGCGGAGCGATGCTGTTCGCGCACCTGGTCGGGCCCGGCGACCGCGTCGTCGTCGAGCAGCCGACCTACGACCGCACGCTGCTGCTCCTGCAGCGGCTCGGCGTCGAGCTGGTGCCGGTGCCGCTGGAGGCCGACGGCGTCGACCTCGGCGCCTTCGAGGCGGCGCTCGCCCAGGGGCCGATCAAGTTCGCCCACATCATCCCCAACGCCCACAACCCGGCCGGTTGCACGCTCTCCTCGCAGAAGCGGGCGCGGCTGGTCGAGCTCGCCGCCGAGCACGACTTCTGGATCTTCGAGGACGACCCCTACCGCGAGCTGCCGTTCGAGGGCGAGCCACTGGAGACGATGCTCTCGCTCGACAGCGCCGGTCACGTGATCCACGCCTCATCCTTCTCGAAGACGGTCAGCCCGGGCGTCCGGGTCGGCTACCTGGCCGGGCCAGCCGAGGAAATCGGCAAGCTGGCCAAACGCGCCAACGAGACCTACATCTCGCCCAACATGCTGGCCGAGTCGATCGTCCTGGAGCTCTGCACCTCGGGCGAGCTCGACCGCAACATCGACTTCGTCAAAGGAGAGCTGCGCGATCGCTGCGGGGCCCTCGTCACGGCGCTGGGGGAAAAGATTCCCGAGGCGCAGTTCGTCGTCCCCGAGGGCGGTTACTTCCTCTGGCTCGACCTCGCGGAGGGGACCGACACCAAGGCGCTGCTGGCCGAGTCCAAAGCGGGCGGCGCGACCTTCGTCGCCGGGCCCGATTTCATGATCGAGGGCGGCGCCAACAGCCTCCGCCTCTCTTTCGCTCCGGTCCCGGCCGATCAGGCTGCCGAGGGTGTCTCCCGGATCAGCGCCGCGCTCGAGCGCATCCGCGCCTGAGCCCCGACGCCGCCACGGTCACTTGACCGTGATCGTGCCCTTCATGAAGGGGTGGAAGACGCAGTAGTAGGCGAAGGTGCCGGCTTCTTCGAGGGTGATGTCGCCGCTCTTGCCGGGCTGGATCGGCCCGCTTTCGAAGCCGCCGCCTTCCTTCGAGGTCGCCGTGTGCGCGGTCGAGTCCTCGTTGGTGAACTTGACCTTGGTGCCGACCGGGACGGTCACGTCGGCGGGTTCGAACATGTAGTTCTTGATCGTCACCGCGTGGGCTTCGCTGGAGGCTGGCGGCGCCGAGCCCGTGGTGGATCGGTGGCCGCACTTGACGCGGCAGAGGAAGGAGTGGAGTCGGTGCCGCCGCCGCTCCCGCAGCCGGCCAGCAGGACCGCGAGTCCGACCAGCAGGGCCGCGAGCGCGGCGGGCAGGACGCGTGCGGCACCGACCCGGGGACGGGCGATTGCCGTCCTGGTGCTGCGGGGAGGGGTGGCGGATCCCATGCCCACTCCTACGCGGGCGATCCGGAATCGGATCACGGAACCTTTCTTTGTTCCCACTCCTCGGTTTTGCAAAACCAGAATTGCGGCATTTGTGATCCGCTCGGACCGGGCGTAGCGTAGGGGACCGACAGATGCGCAAACCACCCGAGGAGACGACCAATGCCTGACACCACCGAGCAAGAAAGATCAGAGGCACCGGCGCAGAGCGCGATTGCCCGCGTTGCCAAGGACCCGGTGTCACGCCGCAAGTTCATGGCCCTGACCGGCGGCTCCGCCGCGATGGCCGCCTTCCTGGCAGCCTGCGGCAGTAACAGCGGTACCACCACCAGCACCGCCGTCAGCAGCGGCAGCGGTGAAGCCAAGACCGAAACCGAACAGTTCGGCAAGGGCGACGTCGGCATCCTCAACTATGCCCTCACGCTCGAGTACCTGGAGACGGCCTTCTACGCCGACGTGGTCAAGAGCGGCCTCTTCAAGGGCGCCGAACTGGACCTGATCAAGAAGTTCGGCTCCGAGGAGGCGGAACACGTCAAGGCGCTGACCGCGGCCGTGAAGTCGATGAAGGGCACCCCGGCTCCGGAACCGAAAGTCGAATTCCCGCTGAAGAGCGCCAAGTCGGTGCTGGAACTGGCAGCGACCGTCGAGAACCTCGGCGCCGCCGCGTACCTCGGCCAGGCCGTCAACATCACCAGCCCGGAAGTGCTCGCCTCAGCTCTGGCGATCCACACCGTCGAGGGCAGGCACGCCTCCACGCTCAACACCGTGCTGGGCATGCCGATCACGCCCGACGGAGCATTTGCCAAACCGGCGGACGCGAAGACCGTCCTCAAAGCCGTCGAACCATTCATCGTCAGCTAACCGGCGAATAGGAAAAGGAGAAAAGCAATGAATCAGCAAGAACTTGCAAATCCAGAGCTCGCCGGCGTCACCGTCGTCGAGGACAGCGGGGACATCTCCCGCAGCGACGTCCTGCTCAAGGGGGCACTGGCCGCGGGCGCCGTCTACGGCACCTTCATGGTCGGTCCCTTCGTCCGCCAGGCGTTTGCGGCGGGGAGCGGCAGCACCGATGTCGACATCCTCAATTTCGCCCTCACCCTGGAGTACCTCGAGTCGACCTTCTACAAGGAAGCGATGACCCGGGCCAAGGCGAGCGGTGAACTGAAGAGCCTGATCAAGCTGTTGGCCGAAGACGAGAAGCAGCACGTCGACGCGCTGACGGCGACGATCAAGTCGCTCGGTGGCAAGCCGGTCGCGGAGCCGAAATTCAATTTCGAATACAGCGACACCGCCGGCTTCCTCAAGCTCGCCCAGACGTTCGAGGACACCGGAGTCAGCGCCTACAACGGCGCCGGCCCGATGATCAAGTCCAAAGAAGTGCTCGGCGCTGCCGGCTCGATCGTCCAGATCGAGGCCCGTCACGCGGCGGCGATCCGGCTCCAGAACAAGGAAGAACCGGCTCCGGAAGCCTTCGACCCCTCGCTCGAAGAAGCGCAGGTGCTGAAGGCAGTCAAACCGTTCATCGCCTAACCAGGCGGAAAGCGGAAGACAGGTAGAGATGAGCGCGGGAAGAGAGAGGGCCGAGCGGCTGGCCGATGAGGAGCTGATGCCGCTGATCGGGGCCAAGGACCCCGAGGCCTTCGAGGTCTTCTACGACCGCCACGGCGGTGTCGCCTACTCGCTGGCGTACAGAATCGTCGGCGAGCGGGCGGCCGCTGAGGACGTCACCCAGGAGGCCTTCATCTCCGTCTGGCGCAGCGGTGCCCGCTTCGACCGCACCCGCGGCAGCGTCCGCTCCTGGATGCTGAGCATCGTCCGCAATCGCGCCATCGACTTCCTCCGCAGCAAGGCCGGCAAGGCACCGAAGCTGACCTTCGACGACGACGCGATCCTCGAACAACGCCCCTCGGAGGAACTGACCGAGGAGGAGGCGATGCGGCGCGAGACGGCAAGCGAGGTTCGCGGTGCGCTCGGCCAGCTGCCGGGCGAGCAGTCGAAGGTGATCGAGCTGGCCTACTTCGGCGGCTTCAGCCAGTCGGAGATTTCACGAATGCTGGGGGTGCCGCTGGGGACCGTCAAGGGAAGAATGAGATTGGGACTGGGAAAGATTCGCGGCGAGATGGCGGAGGGACTGGCATGACCGGCGCCGAGCACGATCGCTGGAGCGAGGACATCGCCGCCTACATGCTGGGCGCGCTGGAGCCGGCCGAAGCCGCCGAGATGGAGCGCCACGCCGAGAGCTGCGAACACTGCCGCTCGGAGATGCACTGGCTGACCGCTGCCGTCGAGGTGCTGCCGGAAGCGGTCGAGCGCCAGGAGCCCCCGCCGCGCCTGCGCGAGCAGCTGATGAGCGACGTCCGCGCCGACTCGCGCGCCGCCGGGGTCGAGACGCGCGGCGCCGGGGCC
>JACDGU010000104.1 GCA_013821475.1 Solirubrobacterales bacterium | reverse complement strand
GCCTCGAACCGGCGACCCGTCCCTCGCTCGAGCTGCGGGTTCGCTCGGGCGTCTCGCTGCAGGCGACGCCGCTGCAGCTGCGCACTGGCGAAGCGGTGAGGCTGAGCGGCCAGGTCGCCAGCCGCGGCGCCCCGCTGCCGCGCCGCGGCAAGCTGGTCGCGATCCAGTACCTGGAGGACGCGACGCGGCGCTGGCGGCCGGTGCTGGTCACCCGCACCGACCACGCCGGTCGCTTTCACGCCCACTACCGCTTTCGCTACGTCAGCTCGGCCGCCTCGATCCGGCTGCGGGCGACGGTCCTGGCCGAGGAGCGCTGGCCCTACGCCCCCGGTTCCTCGAGCCCGGTGACGGTCGATGTCAGCGGTCGGTAGGGTTCCCGGCGATGTCGAAAGCCACCCTCCACACCAGCGCCGGCGCGATCGTGGTCGAGTTCCACGACGAGGACGCCCCGAAGACGGTCGAAAACTTCCGCAAGCTCGCCGCCGACGGCTTCTACGACGAACTGGTCTTCCACCGGATCATCCCCGACTTCATGATCCAGGGCGGCTGCCCAGAGGGCACCGGCACGGGCGGACCCGGCTACACCTTCGAGGACGAGTTCAACGATCACAAGATCGTCCGCGGCGCCTTGGCGATGGCCAACGCCGGGCCTGACACCAACGGCTCGCAGTTCTTCATCGTCACCACCGGCGCCGCGCCCTGGCTCGACGGCAAGCACACGGTCTTCGGCGAGATCGTCGACGGCATGGCCGTCGTCGACGCGATCGAGTCGGTCCCGACCGACGGCTCCGACAAGCCGATCGACGCGCAGACGATCGAGCGCGTCGAGCTCTCCGACTAGTCCCTCCCCAGCCGCGACCGACTACTCGGATGCCTGCGCGGCTTCCGCCGCCTTCGCCTGACGGCGGCGCAGCGCTTCGCCCGGGCGCCAGAGGCTGACCAGCCCGGCGACCAGGGTGACGAGGAAGATCTGGCCGATCATCATCTCCAGCCCGGAGATCATCCGGCCCGGCTGCCCGCCTGGGACCAGGTCGCCGAAGCCGGTCGTGGTCAGCGTCGTGTAGCTGAAGAAGAGGAAATCGCTGCCGTGCGGGTGGGCGACGCCTTCAAAGAAAAGCCCGCCCTGGATCCGGTCGATCGTCCCGTAGAGGGAGGTGAAGAGGATGCCGAGGGCCGTGTAGACGCTGATCGCCCCGAGGATCGTCCGCGAGCCGACCTCGGCGGTGGTGACGACCCGGCGCAGCACCGCGCCCATCGCCACTGCCAGCAGCGTGATCTGGACCGCCGAGGCGACGTCGAGCCAGGCGTGTTCGCCGCTGGCGGCGGCTATCGCGGCGAGGGCGATGGTCACCGCGGAGGCCCAGATCGCCTGGTGCACGAAGCCCGGCTTGACGTGCGAGCTGGTCAGGGCGATGACCGAGGTGGCGCCGGCGGCGACGATCAGGATCACCGCCCCCCAGCCGCGGTTCGAGAGCAGCGAGGCGAGCACGTAGGTGACGAGGACGAGGACGAAGACGAGGCCGAAGGCGTCCCGGAACCTTTCGGCACGTTGCAGCCAGCGCTCGCGCCGGCGGGCGCGCATGGCGGCCGTGTCCATGCGGCTTCGTTCGGCCGGAGCCCCCCGTTTCCTGCCTACGACGCCCTCAGCGGAGGGGGTGGGATTCGAACCCACGAGACCCCTTGCGAGGCCCAACGGCTTTCAAGGCCGTCGGGTTGGCCCGATATCTGGCTTGACAAAGCGATTTTCTGATTTGGTGCGCCAGTCGCGCCTCTGTGGCCCTCGTTGACCAGCGCCGCCGTAAGGCCTTGCGGCGGCCGCGGACGACGTTACGATCGTTGATCGAAGCAGCTGGCAGACCAAGGAGAAGTCCAATCGAGAAGTCGAAGAAAGAGCAGTCGCACATCGGCGCAGACGATCCCAGGGTCGCTCGCGCGATCTTCACGCTGCGCGAGACCGCTGCCTACCTCGACGTCCCCAAGTCGACGGTCCAGTGGTGGGCGCGTCCGCCGGAGGCCAAGCAGGCTCTGATCACCTGCTTCCCGTCCCAGGGGCGCCAGGCCACCGTCCCCTTCATCGGTTTCGCCGAGGCCTTTGTCCTTTCGAGTTTCAGGCGCGCCGGGGTGCCGCTACAGCGGATCCGTCCCGCGGTCGAGGTTCTCGCAAAGGAGATCGGCGTCGAGCACGCTCTCGCCTCGAAGCGGCTCTACACCGACGGCGCCGAGGTGCTCTTCGACTATGCGAACAAGAGCGGTGAGCGCGAGGTGATGGACCTCACTGTCGTTCGCACCCAACAGCGCCAATTCTCCGGAGTCGTGAGGGACTATCTGAAGCGCATCCACTATGGCGGCGACGGTTGGGCCGACTCTGTGCAACTGCCTACTTACGCAAACGCCGAAGTCATCGTCGACCCGCGTGTCGCTTTCGGATTGCCCCTCTTAGTCTACGGAGGAGCTCGCGTCGAGGATCTCGTCGATCGCTTCCAAGCCGGTGATTCCGTCAGTGAGATCGCTGTCGATTTCAGCGTCCCGCCGGATCAGGTCGAGGACGTGATTCGCGTCGCAACCCGAGCGGCGGCCTGAACCGCCGCGCTGAGGAGCGCCGCGTCCGATAGTCGGCGGCGATGGCCTCAAGAAGCGAAAAGCCCGCGGAGTTCTTCGTCGATCGCAGCCTCGGCAAGAGCATCGTCGCGGGCCTGCGTGTCGAGGGGCTCACCGTTCATTCGATGGCAGATGTCTACGGAGAGGACAAAGCGCAACGCCTGGCGGATGAGGTTTGGTTGCGAGATGCCGGCGAGCAGGACTGGATCGTCCTAACCAAGGACGATGCGATCCGCCGCCGCCCTGCCGAGCGCGACGCGCTCACCGAGGCAGCGGTTCGGGTCTTCTGCCTGACCACTGCACAGTTGCGGGGTGCGGAGCAGACCGAGCGATTCGTGCGGAATCGCCACCGCATCGTCCGCCAGGCCCGCAAGCCCGGCCCGTATATCTACGGCGTCTACGAGACTGGGCTGAAGCGACTTTGGCCGTGAGCCGCTCCCTGCGTGGTTTACCGCAGCGACGGGCCGGGTCCGCGGGCTCTCTTCGCGGTGGCGGATGCGACCGCTTGGGACCTGTGCTCAGCCGACGCCTCGCCAGCATCGGCGATAATCGCCGGGTCGACCCCGTAGGCCTCCAGGATCGAGATGTCGAGGGACCACGTTCGGCTGGATCTCCTGCGCCAGAGGTCGAAGGCTTCATTCACATACCGGGCGGCGAGCTCGGGCGTCCAGCCATTGACCTTGGCGAGATGCGCGCGTGCGATATCGCCGCGCCCACGCATTCCTGCTGGCCGATCGCTTGCCGCGCGATCGAGCACGCGCCTGAACGTGGCGACCTGGCTCTAACAGACTTCGATTCCGATCATCTCCCAAAATGCCGTCTCGGCGATCAGCCTCACGCCATATTCGTGGGCTTTGCGGGCCTTGCCGGACATCGAGTCAGGATCCGCCAGGACAAGTAGGTCGACCTGCTTCGTAACTCGTGGCAGCACAGTCAGTCCAGCGGCAGTGGCTAGGGCGGTTGCCTTCTGCCTGGTCATCAGCTCGCCCTCGTGCCGACAGGTGAGTGCACCCGTGAAGCAGACGGTTTGTCCAGTGAACTCGGTGCTCCGGCTCGTTGCTCGACTCACCGTCGCGGATGCACGCGGTTGCTCGAAGCGCTCCTCAAGGTTGCCAACCCCAAGGGCCTCGCCGACGAGATAGAGGTCCTCCCGCTCGCGCGCAGTGATCTCCCCATCGCGAAGGGCTATGGCAATCAGGTGGTCCAGATAGTCACAGTGAAGGCGAATAAGTCCCTGCTCGTCGATCCCCAGTAGGGACGCCGTTGCGATTAATTCCTCGAGCTCGACCGAGTCGAGAAGACGATCCTCGATCGTCCGCTGGAGCACCTCCATGTACGCGGTCTCGTCGGCGCCGTCGCGTCCTGGCGGAAGATCCGCTCTCTCGATCAAGTCGGTGAGCGCGGAGCGCTCGGCTGGCTGGGAGAACGCCGGCTCGCGCCCCTTCGTCTTTGCTCGCCGTCCGTCCGTCGGCCACTCTCTCCGCCGTCGCAGTCTCCCCTTGACCAACGCGCCCGTAGCGCCATAGCGTTCAAGATAAGATGCGAGGATCGCCGCGGCCGCTTCGGCGTCACCCAGTGCGGAGTGGGGGGGCGCCGCAAGTCCGAGAGACGCACAGCAGTCGATGAGCCGGCGGCGGGTGCCACCGATCGCCAGCCGCGACGCCAGCTCCATCGTGCAGACCATCGGCAGTGGTGCGACCTTGACTCCGCTGCGCGCCAGTTCACTCTCGAGGAACGCCTGATCGAAGCGGGCGTTGTGTGCGACCAGTACATGGCCGGCGAGGCGCTCGCAGACATCGCCCAGTACATCGCCGAAGCGAGGGGCGTCGGCAACCTCTCTTGCGCGGATCCCGTGGACGCCGGTCGGGCCGAGATCTCGGTCGGGACACAGCAGGGTCGACCAACGATCGAGGGTCTCGCCGCGGGCGTCAGTCGTCAGCAGCGCCAGCTCGACGATTCGGTGCCGAGCACCTACGTGCAGCCCGGTCGTCTCGCAGTCGATGACCACGAACTTCGTTTCCTCCACGTTGGCCAAGACGCCGCCGAGTGGTGCGGGCTCGGACGTGGCCGAGCCGACCTCAGTCAGCTCGGCAACCGCCGCCTTCGCCCCGACGACATCAAGCCGGGCCGTCGCACAATCCCTGAGCAACAACTCCGGGTCGAGCAGCCAATGGTGCTTCTCGGTTCCGAGATTCTTCACCGTCCCCGCAAGCCAAACCGGATCGGGATCTGCGGCGGGGCCGAAGGCCTCCGAGAGGACGGTGCGGAGCTGTTCCGGAGGGATCTCGCGGACGACGAGTGCCTGACCCTCGGCTTCGACCGCGTGCCCCCTGGCCCGGATCCCGAGCGCGAGGGTGGCGGTGACGCGGTCGCCTTTCCACGGAAAGTAGGCAGAGCCGCCCTCGAAGGGAATGATCTGGTGGCGGTCGAGCCCGAACGAACGGAAGGCGATCCTGGCCTGCTTGAGCAGTACTTTGGCTCGTGCATCGAGAAACGCGGCCACCGTTTCCCCGAGGTAGATCTCCCGCATCCGTCGCCGAATCTCGTCGTGGAGCTCGCCGCCCCCGCCGAAGAAGCGTGGGACCTTCCCTCCTTTCGCGGGCACGACGACGATCACTCGGCGCTCGTCGTCGACCTCGATCACCTTCCACCTCCGCCCACCAAAGATCAGGTACGCGCCTTCAGAGAGAGGCGAGCTGACCGGGATCGTCCCCAGCTCGTTCCCCTCGGTGAGCAGGCGGCCCTGTAGCGGAGGGGGTGGGATTCGAACCCACGAGACCCCTTGCGAGGCCCAACGGCTTTCAAGGCCGTCGCATTCAACCGCTCTGCCACCCCTCCTGGAAGCGCCTGGCGAATGCTAAAGGCCGGGGGACCCGCTCAGGTTCGCTTGTACTGATTGGATTGGGCGATGCGGCGATTACTGCTTCTCGCTTCGGCGATGATCTTCTTCGACGTCGCCTTCTTCGCGGCGATCGCGCCGCTGTTGCCCACCTACGTCGACGAGCTCGGGTTGAGCAAGGCGCAGGCGGGCATCCTCTCCGCCTCCTACGCCGCGGGAACGCTGATCGCCTCGTTGCCGGCGGGGTTCGTCGCCAGCCGCGTCGGCCCGCGGCGGACCGTGATCGTCGGCCTGCTCATTCTCGGCTGCTCCAGCCTGGTCTTCGGCCTGGTCAACGAGATCTACCTGCTCGACGGCGCCCGCTTCACCCAGGGGATCGCCGGGGCGCTGATCTGGTCCGGGGCACTGACCTGGTTGATCACCGCATCGCCCGAGGAGAGCCGCGGCTCGGTGATCGGGACCGCGCTCGGCACGGCGGTGGCGGGGGCGCTGCTGGGACCCGCGCTGGGGGCGGCCGCGGCCACGATCGGCACCGGTCCGGTCTTCGGCTCGGTGCTGGTCGTCGCCGTCTTCCTCGCCATCTGCGCCTCGCGACTGCCGGAGGCGCGCTCGCCAGAGCGCCAGACGCTGCGCGAAGTGCGGGAAACCATGCTGAGCAAGCCGATCCGCGACGCGGCGGTGTTCGTCGCCGTGCCCTCGGTGATGTTCGGCGCGATCGAGGTCCTGGTGCCGCTGCGGATCGACGCCCTCGGCGGCGGCCACGGAGTGATCGCCGGCGGCTTCATCGCCGGCGCCGCGCTCGAGGCCGTGCTGGCGCCGATCGCCGGTCGCTACTCGGACCGGGTCGGGCGCCGCAACCCCTACGTCCTCGGCCTCTCGATCTGCGCCCTGGCAATGATCGCGATCGCCCTCGCCCAGACGCTCGGGACGGTCCTGGCCGCCCTGATCATGACCTCGCTCGGTGCCGGCCTCTGCTTCGCGCCGGCGCTGACGCTGATCTCCGACATCGCCGAGTCGAGCAGCCTGCACCAGGGCTTCGCTGCCGGACTTTCGAACATGGCATGGGCCTCGGGTCAGGTGATCGGCGGCATCGGCGGCGGGGTCGTCGCCAGCCTCACCGGCAATGCCATCCCCAGCGTCTCGATCGCCGTCCTGCTGGTGCTGACCGTCGTCTACGCCTTCCGGACGATGGAGCCGACCGCGACCCCCCGCCCCGCGGCGGGCTAGCGGCGATGGCCGGCAGGCGCGGCGGCGGTTCGGCGGGGGAGTGGGTCAACTGGGCCGGGGATCAGTCCTGCAGGCCGGCGGAGATCGCCCTCCCCGCCAGCCGCGACGAGCTTGCCGAGACGATCGCGCGGGCCGCGGCGGCGGGCCGGAAAATCAGCGTCGCCGGCTCCGGTCACTCGTTCACCGAAGCGGCGATGAGCGAGGGGACGATGATCACGGTCGAGTCGCTGCGCGGGGTCCTCGACGCCGACCGCTGCTCCGGCTTGGTCCGGGTCGGCGCCGGCACCGTGCTCGCCGATCTCAACGAGGAACTGGCGGCGCTCGGCCTGGCGATGGAGAACCTCGGCGACATCGACCGCCAGACGCTGGCCGGGGCGATCTCGACCGGGACCCACGGCACCGGCGCCAGGCTGCGCAACATGTCCGCCCAGGTCGAGGGCCTCGAGCTGGTCCTCGCCGACGGCAGCGTCCGCCACCTGACCGCCGCCACCCACCCCGAGCTGCTGCGGGCGGCGCGGGTCGGCCTCGGCGCGCTCGGGGCGATTGCAGCGGTGACCATCCGCTGCGTCCCCGCCTTCACCCTCAGCCGGGTCGACTCGCCGCGCCCGCGCGATGAGGTCTTCAGCGCCTTCGACGAGCTCGCCGCCGCCAATGACCACTTCGAGCTGTTCACCTTCCCCTACGCCGACAACGCCTTGGTGCTGGAGCGCAACCGCAGCGAGGAGCCGCCCCGCCCGCGCCGCCGTGCCGCCGCCTACCTCAACGACGTCGTCCTCGAGAACTGGGGATTGGGAGTGCTATCGGCCACCGGCAAGGCCTTCCCCGACCGGATCCCGGCGCTCTCGCGGCTGGCCGGCCGCTTCGCCTCCGGCAGCCACATGATCGACCGCAGCGACCGCGTCTTCGTCAACGACCGCCGCATCCGCTTCACCGAGATGGAGTACGGCATCCCCCGCGAGCACGGCCCCGAGGCGGCGCGCCGGGTGATCGAGTGGGTGCGGGAGAACCGCTACCCGGTCTTCTTCCCGATCGAGATGCGGGTCGCCGCCGGTGACGACGCCTCACTCAGCCCTTCATACGAACGCGACACCGCCTACGTCGCCGTGCATCAGTACCGGGGGATGGAATGGCGCCCCTACTTCGAAGCCGTCGAGGCGATCATGGACTCCTACGGCGGCCGCCCCCACTGGGGCAAGCGCCACTTCCAGACCGCCGCGACGCTGGCGCCGCGCTACCCGGCCTGGGCCGGGTTCCAGGCGGCGCGCGACGAGCTCGACCCCGGGCGCGCCTTCAGCAACGAGTACGCGGAGCGCGTGCTCGGGCCCTAGCTAGAGGAACGCTTGGCCCTCGCCGCGGTAGGTCGGTACCACGTCGACGATCTCCTCGCCCTGGACGAGATGGAGGGCATTGAAGTGCTCGCAGAGCTCGCCGGCCTTGGCGTGGCGGAGGTAGGCGCGGTCGCCGATCGCGAGGCCGGCGGCGGTCTCGCCGAGCAACGGCGTCTGAACCTCGCCGGCACCCTCCTCGGGGTCGAGCTCGAGGCCCTCGGGCAGCCAGGGAGCGGGCAGGCGGGACGGGTCGCCGCTGCCGGAGGCGAGGTGGCCGCCGCCGAGCGCGGTCGCGACCCCTGCGCTGGGCTTGCGGACGATCGGCAGCGCGAAGCCGGCGGCGGGGGTGAGGCTGAAGCGGCTGTAGTGGTCGAAGAGGGCGGGGGCGTAGAAGCCCGAGCCGGCGGTCAGCTCGGTCACCGCGGACTCGGCGGCGGTCAGCTCGAGGCTGCCGGTGCCGCCGCCGTTGACGATCTCGAGCTCGGCCAGCTCGCTGACCGCAGCGACGATCGCCCCTCGCCGCCCAGCCAGCTCGGTGGCCGAACGCCGTTGCATCCAGCGGATCGCCGCCCCACGCAGCGCTCGCCCGGGCGGTCGGTCCCCGACGCCGGCGATCTGCCCCTCGTAGGCCATCAGCCCCGCCAGTTCGATCTGCGGCCGCCCCTCCATCTCCCGCACCAGCACCATCGTCTGCTCGACCGTGTGCAGCGGAGAGCGCTTGGGCCCGACCTTGATCCGCCCGCCAAGCGCCCACCAGCCGGCGTCGATGTCGATGCAGACCCGGACCGGCGCCGCGCCGGCGCCGAGCACTGCCTCGATCGCCTCCAGGTGCTCGACGCAGTCGACCATCACCACCGGCGCCCCGGCCGGGTTGGCGACCGAGCGCAGCGCCAGCTCGCCGAGCGCCTCGGCGTCGACGGTCGGGTAGGCGAGCAGCAGATCCTCGAACCCCTGCTCGGCCAGCCAGAGGGTCTCCGGCAGCGTGTAGGTCATCAGCCCGGCGAAGCCCTGGTCACGGCGGAGGATCTCCTCCAGCAGCGCCCGGCAACGCACCGACTTGGTCGCGACCCGGATCGGCTTGCCGCCACTCCGCTCGAGCATCGAGTCGGCGTTTGCCCACATCGCATCGAGGTCGACGAAGGCAAACGGCGCCTCGACCTCGGCAAAGATCCGCTCGTAGCGGTCATACGACTGGATGGGCGGAACCGACACCCGCATGAGCCTATCCCCGCCATTCCCGGTTAATTCCTACAATCGTGGCCGCAGTTCCCGGAGAGGTGGCCGAGTGGCTGAAGGCACTCGCCTGCTAAGCGAGTAGGGGGCGCAAGCTCTCTCGAGGGTTCGAATCCCTCCCTCTCCGTTTTCCCGTGCCCTGGGTGGCGCCTGGCGGCGTCCTCGGTCGCTCATGTGCAGAGCACGCTTCGCTCCCTGCGTCCTCATATGGAGAGCGTCCCGTCAAGCGCCCACGGCCGATCGGACCCCTGAGGAGTCGCCGCAGCGACCGTGCGGCGCTCTCGGGGCGACACGAGCGGGTTCCA
>JACDGU010000103.1 GCA_013821475.1 Solirubrobacterales bacterium | reverse complement strand
GGCCGAGACCGTCCAGCGCCACCACGTCGATTCCCACGACCAGCGCCGCCTCGGGACCGTTCTCGGCGGGCAGGACCACCGCGTCGGCTCCTCCCTCCCGCGCGGCCTCGGCGATCGCGAGGGCGCCGTTGACCGGCCGGGTCGAGCCGTCGAGTGCCAGCTCGCCGACCAGTGCCACCCGCGATAGCGCCTCCCACTCCAGCTGACCGGAGGCGCTGAGCAGCGCGGCGGCGATCGCCAGGTCCATCCCCGGGCCGGCCTTGCGCAGGCTGGCCGGTGCCAGGTTGACGACGATCCGCCGCAGCGGGAACTCGAAGCCGCAGTTGACGAGCGCCGCCCGCACCCGCTCGCGCGCCTCCCGCACCGCGGTGTCGGGCAGGCCGACGATCGCGAAGCCGGGCAGGCCGCGGTGGACGTCGACCTCGACCCGGACCGGGCGGGCGGCGATGCCGTCGAGGGTGAAGGTTCGGGCCGTGGCG
This sequence comes from Solirubrobacterales bacterium, assembly GCA_013821475.1. Lineage (GTDB taxonomy): Bacteria > Actinomycetota > Thermoleophilia > Solirubrobacterales > 70-9 > VAYN01. The sequence continues at coordinate 9,101 of JACDGU010000103.1, read as the reverse complement.
AGCACGGAGGGGACGCTAAGGAGGAAGGTCGCACGCGTTAACTCGCGAGTTCAAATTCTTCGTGTCAGGAGAGGGGGCGAACCCGCGCACCCGGCGACTTGACCGGGGGATGACCGATCCCCGCCGATCCACCGGCGCCCGCGCCGAGGCGCTCATTGCCCACCGCCTCGCTGCAGCCGGCTGGCGGATCCTCGAGCGCAACGCCCGCACCCGCCATGGCGAGCTCGACATAGTCGCCCTCGACGGCCGCGCCCTGGTCTTCGTCGAGGTCAAGGCCGGCCGCGAGAACGCCATCTTCGGCCCTGAGCGCCCGATCCTTTCCGTCGACCGCCCCAAGCAGCGGCGGATCCGCCGCCTCGCCACCGCCTGGATGGCCGAGCGCCGCGAGGTCCCGTACTACGAGGACATCCGCTTCGACGCCGTCGGCGTCACCGTCGATCGCTACGGCCGCACGGTCGACGTCGAGCACATCGAAGCCGCGTTCTGACTCGGGATCGACTGACCAAGCAGTTCAAGGACGAGCGAGGGAGTGTGCTTCCGCACACGACCGAGCGAGCACGCCGAAATGCGCCGGTCAGGCGAGCCCGAGCTGGGTGTAGGCGACGCTCTGGAAGGAGCGGCGGTGCAGCGGCGAGATCCCGATTCTGTCGATCGCCGCCCGGTGCTCGGGGGTCGAGTAGCCGACGTGCTCCTCGAAGCCCCAGCCCGGGTGCTCGCGCGCGGCCTCGTGCATGTAGCGGTCGCGGGTGACCTTGGCGATCACCGAAGCGGCGGCGATCGCGGCGCTGGTCCCATCCCCCTGGATGACCGCGCGGTGCGGGACCCGGCAGCGCGGCAGGGCGAAGCCGTCGACGAGGCTGATCGCGCTCTTGTCCGGCGCCAGCCGTTCGAGCGCGTTGGAGAGCGCTTCGAGGTTGGTCACGTGCAGGCCGCGGCGGTCGATGCCGGCGGCGGAGCGGATCACGACGCTGACTCGCTCGGCGGCGCGCAGCACGCAGGGGAACATCTCCAGCCGCCGCTCCTCGGTCATCTGCTTGGAGTCGTGCAGGCCGGCGAGGGCGCGGCGGTCGCCGTGGGAGAGCCGCTCGTAGTCGATCAGGACCGCGGCGGCGACCAGGGGACCGGCGAGGCAGCCGCGGCCGGCCTCGTCGGCGCCGGCGACGAAGCGGCTCTGCAGGCCGCGGTCGAAAGCGAACAGCCGGCGGCTGCGGGCGAGCCGACGGCGGCCGGTCCGGGAGCTAGAGGGTGCCGATGCGGTCGGGCGGCCAGTAGGTGGCAAAGGCCTCACCGATGATCCAACTGCGAGGGACGGGTCCCCAGAAGCGGCTGTCGTCGCTGGCTCCACGATTGTCGCCCATCATGAAGTAGTGATCGGGCGGGATCTTGATCGTCCGCGGCAGGTTGCAGGCGCCGGAGCTGCCGCAGGGGATTATGTAGGGCTCGTTCTTCTTCTCGACCCCGTTGACGACCGGGTGCCCTCCTTTGACCGAAAACGTGTCGCCCGGTGCGGCGACGATCCGCTTGATGAAGTTCTGACTCGACTCCGCCGCGGTCGGCTGCGGGCAGGGTTCTCCCTGCTTGGGCTGGACGCCGCATTCGTTGATCCCGCCGCGCTCGGCACCAGCCGGCGGATGGAAGACGATGATGTCGCCGATCGAGGGATCGGTGAAGTGGTAGATGAAGCGGTTGACCAAGACCCGCTGGCCGACGTCGAGCGTCGGCTCCATCGATTCGGAGGGGATCTTGTAGGGCTTGACGATCCAGGCCTGTATCCCCAGCGCCAGCCCCAGGGCCAGCGCGACGATGACGACCAACTCGATAAGCCCGCCGCCTTTGCCCTTCGGCTTCGGGATCGAGAGTTTCAGGCCGCTGAGTCCTCGTCGGAGTCGCCGGCGCCGGCCGGCTCCTCGTCCTCGGCATCCTCAGAAGTGGCCTTGTCCTCAGTCTTCCCCGCCTCGGGCTCCGGTGGCGCCGTCTCGTCGCTCACCTCAGGCATCGCCTCGGCCTCCGACTCCAACGGGACGACCTCCTCCTGGGAAACGCCGTCGGCGTCGACCGCGACCGGCTCGGCCGCCGCTTTCGGGGCGGCGACGATGTCGTCGTCGATGCCCCAGCGCCGCTCGGCGACGCGCGCGGCCTTGCCAATCCGGCCGCGAAGGTAGTAGAGCTTGGCCCGTCGCACGTCACCGCGCGCGGCCACCTCGAGTTTCTCGATCTTCGGCGAGTGCACCGGAAAGGTCCGCTCGACGCCGACTCCGAAGGACTGCTTACGGACCGTGAAGGTCTCCCGTGCGCCCGACCCCTGACGGCGCAGGACGACGCCCTCGAAGACCTGGGTGCGTTTGCGCGTTCCCTCGATCACCTGGAAGTGGACGCGGACGCGATCACCAGGGGCGAAGGAGGGAAGTCCCTCTCTCAGCTGGGCACGCTCGATGCTGTCGATTACAGAGCTCATTCAGTCCTTTTTGCGAGAAAAAACCGCCGGACCCAGGTACGGGAACCGCGCGGTGGCGGAATGGTAGCCCAAAGGCGGCGGCCACCGAGTTCCCCCGCAGCTCAGAACGTTTGCCGCCATGGCCTTGCCGGGACCTGTGATGCTGGTCGGACTCAAACGGAGGGATCACCTGATGGCAGCTCGGACGAAAGCAGAGCGAAGCGCCGCGGCTAAGAAAGGCGCAGCTACTCGCAAAGAGAACGAAGCGAATGACGGCGGGGGCGAAGCCAAGGCGGCTGCTGCCGACGCCGGCGAGGCGATAACCGAAGCCGCGCTCTCGATCGCCAAGACGACGAAAAAAGCGCTCCAGGCCGCGGCCAAACGGGTCGAGGCGGAGCAAGCGAAGCGCTCGAAATAGTGCGCTAGAGCCCGGCCCGCTTGCGGCTCTGCTCCAACCGCCACTGGCGAACCTTCTCGTGGTCGCCTGACTTGAGGATCTCCGGCACCTCCCAGCCGCGGTAGGAAGCCGGCCGCGTGTAGTGCGGGTACTCGGGCATCCCCTCGAGCACCTGGCTGTAGGACTCCTCGACGGCGGAGTCGGCATGGCCCAGCGCGCCGGGCAGCTTGCGCATCAGAACGTCGGCGACGACCATCGCCGGCAGCTCGCCGCCGGCCAGCACATAGCGACCAATCGAGAGCTCGTCGTCGGCCAGGTGCTGGTGGACGCGGTCGTCGAACCCCTCGTAGCGCCCGCAGAGCAGGGCGACGTGCGGCTCGGCGACCAGCTCGTCGGCGATCGGGTCGTCGAGCTGCGGCCCGGTCGGCGAGAGCAGCACGATCCGCGGCCGCCGGCCACCGGGGTAGGCCGCCTCCAGCGCCGCATCGACCACGTCGACCCGCAGCACCATCCCCGCCCCGCCTCCGTAGGGCGAGTCGTCGACCTGGCCGGCACCGAGCGGCGTCGTCGCGCGGTAGTCGATCAACCGCAGCTCGTTGCCTTCGGCAACGGCGTTGGTCACCGAGCGCTGGGTCTGGAACCAGTTGAAGGCCTCGGGAAAGAGGGTGAAGATGTCGAGTTTCAATCGAGGATGTCGACGATGACACGCCGATCGATGCGCACCGCGGCCGCCTTGGCGATGGTGCGGATCGCGTTCGCGATCCTGCCGCCTTTGCCGATCACCCGTCCCAGGTCACCCTCAGCGACGCTGATCTCGTAAACGAGATCGCCGTCCTCTTCGAGCTCCTCGACGACGACCGCCTCGGGATCCTCGACCAGGGCCCTGACCAGGAACTCGAGCAGCTCGGTCATCGCCCAGCCCTCCTAGCTGCCGGAGGCGGCGATGCCCTTGGTGCGCAGCAGGCCGGCAACCGTCTCCGAAGGCTGAGCACCGTGCTCGAGCCAGTGGCGGGCGCGCTCCTCGTCGAACTCGATCAGCGAGGGGTTCGTCTGCGGGTTGTACTGGCCGATCGTCTCGATCGTCCGACCGTCACGCGGGGAGCGTTTGTCGGCGACGACGATGCGCCAGATCGGGTTCTTCTTGGAACCCACTCGTCTAAGTCTGATTCGAACGGCCATGAGCGGCGAGAGGTTAGCGCCTACGCACCTTCGGGCGCGGTGCGGCGCCGCTGAGCTGCGCCATCTGCTGCGCGTCGGGCATCTTCCCGTTCGCCATCGAGCGCATCATCACCCGCATCTGGTCGAACTGCTTGACAAGCTGGTTGACGTGCTGGACCCGGGTCCCGGAGCCGTTGGCGATCCGTTTGCGGCGCGAGCCGTTGATCAGGTGCGGGTCGACCCGCTCGGCTGGGGTCATCGAGAGGATGATCGCCTCGGTGCGGTCGAGCTCGCGCTCGTCGATGTCGGCATCCTTCAGCTGTTTCATCGCCCCCATCCCAGGCAGCATCCCGATGATGCCGCTGAGCGGGCCCATTTTGCGGACCTGGCGCATCTGCTGGAGGAAGTCCTCGAGCGTGAACTGGTCCTTCCGCATCTTCTCCTGCAGGTCGGCCGCCTGCTTCTCGTCGACCTGCGCCTCGGCTTTCTCGATCAGGGTGAGGACGTCGCCCATGCCGAGGATCCGCTGCGCCATGCGGTCGGGGTGGAACTTGTCGAAGTCCTCGAGCTTCTCGCCGGTCGAGGCGAAGAGGATCGGCTTGCCGGTCACCGCTTTGACCGAGAGGGCGGCGCCGCCGCGGGCGTCGCCGTCGAGCTTGGTCATCACGACGCCGTCGAACTCGGCCGCCTCGGCGAAGGATTCGGCGACACCGACGGCGTCCTGGCCGGTCATCGCGTCGACGACGAGGAGGACGTCGTGCGGCTTCGTCTTCTTGCGGATCTGCGAGAGCTCGGACATCAGGTCCTGGTCGACGTGGAGGCGGCCGGCGGTGTCGACGATCAGCACGTCGCGGCGCTCCGTCTTGGCCAACTGCAGCGCCCACTCGGCGATCTCGACCGGGTCGGCGTCGGTGCCTTTCTCGTAGACGTGGGCGCCGGCGCGCTCGCCGACGGTGACCAGCTGCGGGACCGCGGCCGGGCGGTAGACGTCGCAGGCGGCGATGCCGACGTCCTTGTTCATCTTCCTGAAGTGGAGAGCGAGCTTGGCGCAGGCGGTGGTCTTGCCCGAGCCCTGCAGGCCGGCCATCAGGATCACCGTCGGGCCGGAGTGCGCCATCGCCAGCTCGCTGCCGGTGCCGCCCATCAGCGAGGCGAGCTCCTCTTTGACGATTTTCACCACCTGCTGGCCGGGGTCGAGGCTGTTGAGGACATCGGAGCCCAGGCAGCGCTCTTTCAGCGCCTTGGTGAAGCTTTTGACGACCTTGAAGTTGACATCCGCCTCGAGCAGGGCGAGGCGGATCTCGCGCATCGCCGCGTCGACGTCGGACTCGCTCAGTTTGCCGCGCGAGCGGACGTCGGAGAGGGTCGACTGGAGGCGGTCTGAAAGCTGGTCGAACATGCCCGTTCAGCTTAGACGGGCTACTCGGCGAGCAGGGCGGCGGCGTACTCGCCGGGATCGAACGGGCGCAGATCCTCGAGCGTCTCCCCCACCCCGATCAGCTTCACCGGGATCTCCAGCTCGGAGGCGATCGCCAGCGCGATCCCGCCCTTGGCGGTACCGTCGAGCTTGGTCAGGACGACGCCGTCGAGATCGACCGATTCGGAGAAGACCTTGGCCTGGCGCAGCCCGTTCTGGCCGGTGGTCGCGTCGATCGAGATCAGGGTCTCATGCGGCGCCTCCGGGATCTGCTTGGCGATCACCCGCTTCACCTTGGCCAGCTCCTCCATCAGGTTGCTCTGGGTGTGGAGGCGGCCGGCGGTGTCGACGATGACGACGTCGGCGCCGCGGGCGCGGGCGGCGGAGATCGCGTCGAAGGCGACCGCGCCCGGGTCGGCACCTTCCTCGCCGCGGATCAGGTCGGCACCGGCGCGCTGCGCCCACTCGGCCAGCTGCTCGGCGGCGGCGGCGCGGTAGGTGTCGGCGGCGGCGAGGATCACCGAGAGGCCCATCTCCTTGCTCAGGTGCCAGGCGATCTTGCCGATCGTCGTCGTCTTGCCGGTGCCGTTGACGCCGACCAGCATCAGCACCGCGGGCTCGCCGCTGAGGTCGATCCTCGCCCGCCCGGTGGAGGCGACCTCGGCGAGGATCTCGATCAGGCGATCGCGGACCAGGGCGCCGTCGGCGGGGACGGCGCCGGAGTCGACCTCGTGCTCGAGGCGTTCGACCACGGCGGCGGTGGTCGGGGCGCCGGCGTCGGCGAGGATCAGCGCCTGCTCGAGCCGCTCCCAGGTTTCCTCGTCGATCCGGTCGAAGAGACTTGCGGAGATCTCCTCGGCCAGCGCCTGGCGGCTCTTGGAGAGGCTCTCGCGCAGGCGGCGGAAGACGCCGCGGCGCTGCTCCTCGGGCTCAGCCTCGGTCGAGGCGTTCGCGCTCACGCGCGAACCGAGGTCGATCATCTCCTGCCAGCTCGTCGCCATCGTCGGGGGAGGCTACTTGCGCGGCGGCCAGGAGCTCCTCGACGGCCAGCCGCAGGTGGGCGGCGAGCGCGGCGGCGTCGGGCAGCGCGGCGGGGTCGGCGAGCAGGCCGAAGCCGACGCCGCCGTTGTAGCTGAGGATCGCGATCGCCAGCGCGTGGTTGCGGGCGAGGAAGCCGACCGGGTAGATCGCGGTCAGCTCGCGGCCGAGGATGTAGAAGGGGATCTGCGGCCCGGGGAAGTTGGTCACCAAGAGGTTGAAGAGCCGGGTCGAGAAGTTGATCGCCGCCGTCGGGCCGAGCAGCAGCGGCGGCGCGAAGTCCCGGAACCAGTCGTTCAGGCCCCAGATCGCTTCGGCGCCGAGCGGCTGCTTGGAGGACTTGAGCGAGTCCATCGCGGCCGAGACGGCGCGCAGGCGCTCGGCCGGGTCGGCGATGCCGACCGGCAGCGGCCCCCGCATCGCGGTCAGTTTGTTGCCGAGCTCGCCGTGCTCGTTTTCGGTCCGGATCGAGACCGGGACCAGCGCCTTCAGCTCCAGTCCGGCAACGGCGACCCCCTGGTCCTGGAGCCAGCGGCGCAGGGCGCCGGCGACGACGGCGAGGGTGACGTCGTTGACGGTGCCGCCGAGGGCGTTCTTGATCCGCTTCAGCTCGGCCAGGTCGAAGTTCGCCCAGCAGAAGCTGCGGCTGGCGCCGATCGCGGTGTTGAAGGGGACCTTCGGCGCCGGCCGCGCCAGGTTCCAGGTCACCTCCCAGAGGCCGGCGAGGCCGTCGCCGGCACGCTTGCGGGCACGCTGGGGCTGGTCGATCGCCCGGCGCAGCCAGCGACCGAGGCCGGCGAAGGTGATGGCGATGCCGGTGATCGCCCGCCGCAGCAGCGCCAGGCGCGAGGGAGCCTTCGTCGGCGCCCACGGCACTTCCTCGCGGTCGGGCTCGGTGCGGGGCTCGACGTCGAACAGCAGCATCCCGATGTCGACTGCCGAGATCCCGTCGGCCATCGCGTGGTGGGTCTTGTAGACGACCGCGAAACGCTCGTCCTCGAAGCCCTCGACCACGATCAGCTCCCAGAGCGGCTTGGAGCGATCGAGCGGCGGCGCCAGCAGCTCGCCGACCAGCGCCTGGAACTGGGCCTCGGTACCCGGCGCCGGCAGGGTGATCCGACGCAGGTGCTGGTGGATGTCGAAGTCGGGGTGGTCGACCCAGAACGGCGTTCCCAGCTGCAGCGGCGGGTAGAGCAGGCGCTGGCGCAGGCGCGGCAGCTGGTGGACGCGGCTGCGGATGTGGGTGAGGAAGTCGGCCTCGGTCGGCGGCTCGCCGGAGCACATCAGCAGCGCGCCGATGGCCATGTGCCCGTTCGCTTTCTCGTTGGCCAGAAACGACGTGTCGAACGACGTCAGCCTGTCCATGTGTCGTTGAGCCATATCTCCCTCCCAGCGGGGAGGCTACTGACCCGAACCGGGCCCAGACGGGCGAGAAATGTTGTGCTCAGGCTACGGCCGAGAGGGTGCCGCCGTTGGCCTCGTCGTCGCCGTCCTCGTCCTCTTCCTCGGCGGCCTCACGGGGCAGGCGGCGGGAGATGACCTTGGTGACGCCGTCGCCGCCCATGCTGACGCCGTAGAGGACGTCCGCGGCGTCCATCGTCCGTTTCTGGTGGGTGACGATGACGAACTGGGCGCGGTCGGAGAAGCGCCGGATCAGCTGCAGGAAGCGGTCGATGTTGGCGTCGTCGAGGGCGGCCTCGACCTCGTCGAGGATGTAGAAGGGGCAGGGCCGGGCGAGGAATACGGCGAAGACGAAGGCGAGGGCGACGAGCGACTTCTCGCCACCCGAGAGCAGCGAGAGCTTGCGCGTCGACTTGCCGTTCGGCGTCACCTCGATCTCGACCCCGAGCTCGTCGCGCGCCTCTTCCTCCTCCGCCTCGGGGTCGGGCTCGGCCTCCTCTCCGGGCGTCTCCCCCTCGCCGGTCGAGTTGGTCTGGTCGCGGACGGGCCGCAGGCTGACCCGGCGCAGCCGGCCGCGGCCGCCAGGGAAGAGGTGCTCGACCATCTCCTCGAAGTTCTTCGCCGTCGCGTCGAAGGTCTGCTCGAAGGCGCGCTCGATCTCGTTGTCGATGTCGCGGATCAGCGACTCGAGCTCGCGCATCGCCCGCTCGGTGTCCTCGCGCTGGGCCTGCAGGCTCTCGACGTGCTCTCGCGCCTCCTCGTACTCGGTCTTGGCCAGCGGGTTGACCGGGCCGATCTGCGAGCGGCGGCGCTCGAGCCGTTCCAGCCGGCGGTCGATCTCGGCCCGCTCCTCATCGTCTAGCGGCTCCTCGGCCGCCGCCAGCTTGGCTTCGCCGAGGCGCTCGGCGATCGCCGCCAGGTCGCGCTCGGCCTCGGCCTGGCGGTCGCCGAGGTGGGCGGCCTCGACCTCGGCCGTGGTCAGCTCGTCGGAGGCCGACTTCATCTCTGCCTGCAGCTCGAACTCCTGCTGCGAGCAGGCCCGCATCTCCTCGGCGATCTCGTCGCCGTCGCCCTCGCCGCCGACGACCAGGCGCTCGGTGCGCTCGACCCGGGCGCGGATCGCGGCGCCGACGCCCTCGATCGCCGCCAGCGCCGAGCGGACGTCGTCGAGCAGCTCCTCGCCGGTGACGACGCGGGCGCGCATCGCCTCGCGGTGGCGCTCGCCGAGCAGGCCCTCGGCGCGGCGGGCATGGCGG
>JACDGU010000102.1 GCA_013821475.1 Solirubrobacterales bacterium | reverse complement strand
GCTGAGGGCCGTCCGAGGGAGGCATCTCGGCCAGCGGCACAAAACGTTCGGAGGCACCACCGGCCCCTCCCATGCTCCGGAAGTTCCGAAAAGCAGATTGCCCAGCAATCCCGAGCCCACGCGAAGGGCCCCGAGACCCTGAAGCCGGGTGCTTTGGCTCGGCTTCCGGGTCTGCTCATCGCGCGGAAAGCTGAACGTCGTCCAAGGAGGGGGTCGGGGTGCCCCTCCGAACGTTTTGTGCCGCTGGCCCAAAGGCCATCTCGGACGGCCCTAAGCGATCCAGCCAGTCAGGCAAATGAGGAGGGGTACCCCGACCCCCTCCTTGGACGCCCGTCAGGAATACGCGTCCCACTTCTCCAGTTCGGAAAGGGGATCGAAGGGGCTGCCTCCTTCGTACCACCCCGGTGCCCCCCACATCTCAAAGTGGAGGTGACAGGCGGTCGCATCGCCCGTCTCGCCGACGATGCCGAGCGGCTGGCCGGTGCGGACGGTGTCGCCGGTGTGCAGCGGCGAGGGTTCGGCGAGGTGGGCGTACATGAAGTCGTCGGGCGTTCCCTTGCCGTCGATCACCACGTAGTTGCCGGCCGCCGCCTGGAAGCCGGCGTACTGGACCTTGCCGCCGCGGGCGGCGACCAGCGGGGTGCCGCACTCGGCCATCACGTCCTGGCCCTGGTGGACGTGGCCCGAGCGCGGCGCGCCGAAGCGGCCCGCGCCCATGCTGAATTCGTGGTTGCCGTGCACGGGGAAGGCGTAGCCATAGAAGCTGAAGGCGAGGCTCAGGGTCGTCGTCGCGGTCGCCTTGCGGGCGGTGGGGGCGGCGGCCTGGGGGCCAACCCGAAAGCTGTAGCGGCCGTTGGGAGCCGGTTTGCCGAGCGCGGTGGTGCCGTCCCAGCGGACCCTGTTCGGCACGTTCGGCGCCACGTCTTCGCGGTAGAAGCTCTGGACGACTTCACCGGTGGTGTTGACGACGTCGATCCGGATGTCGTTGAGCGGCTGGCTGCTGGCGATCGTGTAGTAGAGCCGCGGGTATCGGTAGCCGAAGTAGAAGGATTTGTGAGGGGCGGTTTCCGCGGCCAGCAGCGAGAGGGTGCCGGCGCCGGGCGCTGCGGCCGGTGCTCCGACCGGGCTTCCCGGCGGTGGTGGGCTGCCACTCGGGGTCGGGGCGCCGCCGGTGGACGCGCCCGCGCTCGCGGCGACGGCGAGCAGCCACGCCAGCGCCATCAACGTCGATATCGGGCCGGCCGATCGGGACCGGAGAACCGCCTTGCCGCGCACCGCTAGCCTCTTTCTCGATTGCCTGCGGAGTTAGCTGACGGGCTCGCGCTGAAAGAGTCGCGCTACGGACAGATTCGTCCGATTCACCCCTGAAACCTGCTCGGTTTCTTCGGGTCCTCCGCTCCCGACTGGTCGCCCAGATGGGATTCGGCTTTGCTGGCGCCGCAGTATAGGTGTCGGGATGGCTATGATCCCGGAGCCGCGCTGGGTCGCCTGCGCGGTTTTTTAACGATGAAAACCTTCGTAGCCACCCCAGCCAACCGCCAGCGAGACTGGTACGTCGTCGACGCCGAGGGGCAGACCCTGGGCCGTCTGGCGACCCAGATCGCCGACGCGCTGCGGGGCAAGCGCAAGCCCGAGTACACGCCGCACATCGACACCGGTGACTTCATTGTCGTCGTCAACGCGGAGAAAATCCGCGTCACCGGCGACAAGCTCGCCCAGAAGGTCTACTGGCGCCACAGCGGCTATCCCGGTGGGATCAAGTCACGGACGCTGGCCGAGATGCTCGATCGCCGCCCAGAGGAGGTGATCCGCAAGGCAGTGAAGGGGATGCTGCCGCGGAACCGCCTCGCCCGCCAGCAGTTGACCAAGCTCAAGGTCTACGCCGGCCCCGACCACCCACACGCGGCGCAGCAGCCGAAAACGATGGAGACGACTTGATGGCAGACGACGACAAGACTCTCGACGAGACCCCGGAGAACACCGAGGAGGCAGCCGAGGCTGCCGATCCCGCTCCCGTCGCCGAGGAGCAGGGCGAGAACACCGCGCCCGACGACGAGGCTGCCGCCGAGCAGGGCGACGAGCCCGCCGCCGAGCCTGTGGCCGAGGAGGCTCCCGGCGAGGAGCCCGACGCGGCCGAGGAGGCGGTTGCCGAGGAGGCCGGCGAGCCCGAGCCCGAGCCCGAGGTCGAGTCGACCGAGGAGGCCGAGCCCGCCGAGGAGGAGGCAGCGCCTGAGGCCGAGGAGGAGCTCGAGCCGGTCGAGAAGAAGAAAGACGTCATCCCGGGTGCCGACCTGGAGCCGATCGCGGTCGAGCCCGAGGCCAAACTGAGCGCCGAGGAGCGCGCCCGCCTCGAGGCCGAGGAAGAGGAGAAAGCCCGTCGCGAGGCCGCCCTCACCGGCGCCGACGACCCCGACGCCGAGGCCGCCAGCCGCGCCCCGGCGAAAATGGAGGCCGGCTCTCGCTTCCTCGCCACCGGCAAGCGCAAGTGCTCGATCGCCCGCGTCACCCTGCTTCCCGGCGACGGCAAGATCGAAGTCAACAAGCGCAGCCTCGAGGAGTTCTTCCCGCGGCCGCTGCACCAGACGATGGCCACCCAGCCGCTCACCGTCTCCGGCTACGAGGGCAACGTCGACGTTCGCGTCCGTGTCCACGGCGGCGGCATCAGCGGCCAGGCGGGCGCCGTCAGGCACGGCATCGCCAAGGCCCTGACCGAGATCGACGCCGAGTTGCGCGGCGATCTCAAGCGCCGCGGCTTCCTCACCCGCGACGCTCGCGTGAAGGAGCGTCGTAAGGCTGGATTCAAGAAGGCAAGAAAGAAGCCGCAGTTCTCCAAGCGCTGACGTAGTCCGGCTTTTGGCGCCCTGCGCGCCGTTCTAGATTGGTGTTCCTTCCTTGGCCTGAAGAGGCGGGTATCGGGCATCCGACGCCGAAAGAGAGAGACTTGAGATGACGACTCAGATGACTAGAAAGCTCTTTGGCACCGACGGCGTCAGGGGTGAGGCTGGGACTTTCCTCACCGCTGAGCTCGCGACCGCTCTCGGTCGCGCCACGACCTCTTCTCTCGAAGCCACCCGTCCCCAGGTACTGATCGTGCGCGACACGCGCGAGTCGGGGCCGATGCTGGAGGCGGCGCTGGCGGCCGGGGTGGCGGCGGCTGGGGGGGATGCGTTGCTTGGTGGGGTGCTGCCGACGCCGGCTGCGGCGATCCTCGTCAAGCGGCTGGGCCTCGACCTGGCGGCGGTCGTCTCCGCCTCCCACAACCCCTACCGCGACAACGGGATCAAGTTTTTCAGCAGCCAGGGGACCAAGCTCGGCGACGAGCTCGAGGCCCGGATCGAGTCGCTGCTCGACGACGCCGCCCCGCCCGGCCCGGTCGGCCGCGTGCGCGAGCTGAACGGTGGTCTCGAGGACTACCTGCGCGAGCTCGAGGGGGCCTTCCCGCTCGACTTGAGCGGTCGCCGCATCGTTCTCGACTGCGCCCATGGCGCCACCTTCCGCGCCGCGCCGGCGATCTTCGCCCGCCTCGGCGCCGAGATCGAGACGATCGGCGTCGAGCCCGACGGGCGCAACATCAACGCCGGCTGCGGCTCGACCCACATGGAGTCCCTGGCTCAGCGCGTGGTCGAGTCCGGCGCCGAGATCGGCTTCGGCTTCGACGGCGACGGCGACCGGGTGCTTGCGGTCGACGCAGCCGGCACGGCCCACGACGGCGACGAGCTGATCGCCCTCGCAACCCGTGGCATGGCCGCCCGGGGTGAGCTCGGCGGCGGCGTCGTCGTCACCGTGATGACCAACTTCGGCTTTCACCAGGCGATGGAGGAAGCGGGGATCGAGGTCGTCGTCACCCAGGTCGGTGACCGCTACGTGATCGACGAGATGCTGCGCCGCGAGTGGCGGATCGGCGGCGAGCAGTCGGGCCACATCATCGCCACCGACTTCGTCGCCACCGGCGACGGGATCGCCGCCGCGCTGATGACGATGCGCGAGCTCGGCGCCGGCAAGCTGGGCGATGCGGCGTCGATGAGCAAGCTGCCGCAGACGCTGGTCAACGTCGAGGTCGCCGACCGCGAGGCGATCGCCGACGCCGCCGCCGTCTGGGAGGCCGTCGAGCGCGAGAGCGACGCCCTCGACGGTCGCGGCCGCGTCCTCCTGCGGCCCTCCGGCACCGAGCCGCTGGTGCGGGTGATGGTCGAGGCGCCGAGCGCCGAGGAGGCCGATGCCGTCTGTCGGCGCCTGGTCGGCATCGTCCGTCGCGAGCTGGCCTAGGGGTCCACCTGAGCGTGCCGGCCCTCTACCCTTACTCGCCTCTATGTGCGGAATAGTCGGATATGTCGGCGCCCGCCCCTGCGAGGAACTGCTCCTCAGCGGGCTGGAAAAACTCGAATACCGCGGCTATGACTCGGCCGGCCTCTCGATGCTCGAGGACGGCAAGGTCGAGAGCGTCCACGCCGTCGGCAATCTCGCCAACCTGCGCGCCGCGGTCGCCGAGCGCGCCGCAAACGGCGCCGGCGCCCTGACCCCGGCCAACACCGGCATCGCCCACACCCGCTGGGCGACCCACGGCCGCGTCACCGAGGAGAATGCCCACCCCCACGACGACAGCTCCGGCCAGGTCCACATCGTCCTCAACGGGATAGTCGAGAACCATGCCGAGCTGCGCAAGCGCCTGCAGGCTGCCGGCGAGGCCTTCACCTCCGACACCGACGCCGAGGTGGTCGCCCACCTGATCGCCAGCCACTACGAGGACGATCTCGCCGCAGCCGTACGTTCCTCCTACGCTGAACTGCGCGGCCACTACGCCTTCGTCGCGATGCACGCCGCCGAGCCCGATCGCCTGCTCGGCGCCCGCAAGGAGTGCCCGCTGGTAGCCGGGATCGGCGAGGGGGAGACCTTCCTCGCCTCGGCGATCCCCGCCTTCCTCGGGGACACCCGCATCGCGATGCCGATCGAAAACGGCGAGATCGTCGAAATCGAAGCCGGCGAGGTGCGGGTCACCGATGCCGAGGGAGCGCCGATCGAGCGCGCCTACGAAGAGGTCTCCTGGGACGCCGAGACGGCGGAGAAGGGCGGCTTCGAGACCTTCATGCTGAAGGAGATCCACGAACAGGCCGACGCGGTCGCCGAGACGCTCGCCGACCGCCTGCCCGGCGACCAGGGGGTCGACCTCTCCGACGTCGCCCTCGAGGACGAGTTCCTGCGCAACCTGCGCCGGGTCGTGATCGTCGCCTGCGGCACCTCCTATCACGCCGGTCTGATCGGTCGCTACGCGATCGAGGAGTGGGCGCGGGTGCCAGTCGAAATGGACATCGCCTCCGAGTACCGCTACCGCAACCCGGTCGTCGGGCCGGGCGACCTGGTGATCGGGATCACCCAGTCCGGTGAGACCGCGGACACGTTGGCGGCGATGCGTCTGGCCCGTGACGCCGGCGCCAAGGTCCTCACCGTTACCAACATCATGGGCAGCCAGGCCACCCGCGACGCCGATGCCGTCCTCTACACCCGCGCCGGGCTCGAGATCGGCGTTGCCGCGACCAAGACCTTCCTCGCCCAGGTGGCGGCGATGTACGTGCTGGGGCTGCGGATCGCCGAGCTGCGCGAGACGCTGCTGCCGGCCCGGATCGCCGAGCTGGTCGCGGAGCTGAAGGCGCTGCCGGTGAAGATCGACGAGACGCTGGAGCTGACCGAGGAGCCGGTCCGCACCGTCGCCGCCGCCCACAGCCAGCAGAACTTCTTCCTCTACCTCGGCCGCCACATCGGCCTGCCGGTCTGCCTCGAGGGGGCGCTGAAGCTGAAGGAGATCTCCTACATCCCGACCGACGCCTACGCGGCGGGGGAGATGAAGCACGGGCCGATCGCCCTGCTCGACGAGTCGACGCCGGTGGTCTGCATCGCCACCGACAGCCCGGTGCTCGAGAAGGTGCTCTCCAACGTCGAAGAGGTCCGCGCCCGCGGCGCCCAGACGATTGCCGTCGTCACCGCCGGCAGCCCGCGTGCGGGCGAAGTCGCGGACGAGACGATCGAGGTCGCCGCCACCGACTGGATCCTGCAGCCGATCGTCGCGGTGCTGCCCCTGCAGCTGCTCGCCTACGACATCGCCCGCGCCCGCGGCCTCAACGTCGACCAGCCCCGCAACCTGGCGAAGACCGTCACCGTCGAGTGACGCCGCTAGGATGCCGCTCCGATGAAGCTTCGAGTCCTCATCTCGCTCCTGGCGCTGGCCCTGGCCGCGGCGTTGGCGATTGCCGGCTGTGGCGGTGGCGGCAACAGCTCCGGCTCGGACCCGGCGACGCTGGTGCCGCCGAAGGCCCCGGTCTACATCGAAGCGACGGTCAAACCGCAGGGGACCCTGGCCTCTAATATCGACGCGCTCGCCAAGAACGTCGCCGGGATCGACGACGTCGGCCAGAAGATCGTCGAAGAAGTGGAAAAAGCAGCGGCGCAGTCCAGGGAAACCTTCAAATACACGACGGACGTCGGACCCTGGCTGGGCGAAAAGGCCGGGCTGTACCTCGAAAATTACGACGGCGACAACTTCCACGGCTACGGGATCGCGGTCGAACAGACCGACAGTGGCGCCGCTCAGGAATTCATCGACAAGTTCGTCAAAGCCGACAGCGGCGGATCGCTGGAAGACGCCTCCTATGAAGGGGTTGACTTCAAGGTCGGAGCCGAAGATGGCGAAGCGGTCGGGATCGTCGGCGACTTCGTCGTCTTCGCCGAAACCGAAGCGGACTTCAAGGCGATGGTCGATGCCTCCGAAGGCGAATCGCTCTCTGGAGTGGACTCGTTCACGAACAGCCTCGAACAGGCGCCCGATGAAAGCCTCGCCAGCGTCTACGTCGACATCGGCGGCCTGATCGAAGGGGCCGGCCAGGGAGTCGATCCGGAAACCGAAGTCTTCCTCGAAAGCGCGGGCCTGGAACCGAAAGGCGCGACCGCGCTCGCCAGCGTCATCCCCGACTCCGACCAGGTCGAGATCGACTTCTCCAGCGACGTCACCGGTAAGGAACCGCGGTCGGGCGACGCCTCGAAGCTGCTCGGCTCGCTGCCCGGTGGCTCCTTCGCCGCCTTCGCCTCGGCCGACTTCGGCAAGCGGTTCGGCGAAGCGATCGACCGCATCGACGCCAACGGGATCCCCGGCCAGGTCGAACCGAACGAACTCAAGGGCGCTCTCTCGGCCGCCGGCATCGATCTCGACAAGATCAGCGCCTCGATCGGCGACCTCGGCGTCTTCGCTCAGGGCAACACCGAAAACAACCTGACCGGCGCCCTCGTCCTCACCACCAAGGGCTCCAAGGAAGCGTCCAACACGGTCGCCAACGTCGGCCTGCTGCTGCGCGCTGCCGGCACCCCCAGCGTCACCGCGATCAGCGGCAAGGCCAGCGGCTTCTCGGTTCACTCCCCCGAACTCGGCCGCCAGCCGCTCGTCGTCGCCGCGCAGGGCAGCAAGATCGCGATCTCCTACGGTCTCGCCGCCTCGGCCCAGGCGCTGAGCGCGAGCTCGGGCGCGACCCTCTCGGCCAACCCCGCCTACGAGGAAGCCGTCGCCTCGCTCGGCGACACGCCGATCAGCGGCTTCGTCGCCGGCCCGGCGGCGTTGGCGCTGGCCGAATCGATGATCCCGGCTGAAGAACAGGCAGAATTCGAAGTCGCCAAGCCGTACCTCGACAAGGTCTCCTACGTCGCGATCGGCGCCGGCGCCTCGGATGAACTGACGACGGCGAAGATCATCGTCGGCTTCGCCAAGTAGCGCGGCATGGCTACCGGCGTCGGCATCGACCTGCTCGAGATCGACCGCATGGAGCGCGCCCTGGAGCGCCACCCCCGCCTCGCCGAGCGCGTCTTCACCAGCGGCGAGCGCGAGTACGCGGCGTCGCGCTCGCGCCCGGGCCGTCATCTCGCGGCGCGCTTTGCCGCCAAGGAGGCGGTCGTCAAGGCGCTTGGCCTGAGCGGCGGCTTCGGCCTGCGCGAGATCGAGATCCTTGCCGGCGAACCGCCGACCGTCCGCCTCAGCGGCCATGCCGCGCAAGCCGCCGCCGGCCTCCGCGTCGACATCTCGCTGACCCACTCACGTGACAACGCGGCAGCGGTGGCGGTGGCCGAGCGGGTCTAGGGACGGAGGGCTCGGAGAGAGGGATGCCGATCCCCTCTCCGTGAATTGAGTCGCGCGGGCTGAAGCCCGCGGCTCCCCCGAGTTGAGCCCGCCTATGGCGGGCAGAAATCAGATTGCATTTCGCGCGCTTCGCGCAACATTCACGGAGAGGGGATCGGCATCCCTCCCACGGAGCCTCTCCGCCCTGCGGAAGCTGACGGGACGGGAGCCCTCCCGGAGCCTCTGATCCATGTGCGCCTTGGCGAGTTCCAGCGAGGGGGCGACTTGGCCTGGGTCGGTCTTCGCTTTCCGTGGTTCCTTTTGCACGTGTCAGGTGCAAAAGGAACCATGCGATCGGCGGGTCGCGAGTGGTTCATCCCGTGGTTCCTCTTTTACGCATGAGGTCCAAAAGGAACCACTGAACGTGGCTTGTCTCCCGTCCCTCCCAAAGTTTTGGATCGGAGGGCACTCCGGACCCTGTTGCTCTCGAGTCGGGAGCCGGTGTTGAGAGGGAGCCCGGTAGGTCTCTGGGCGAATGTTGCGCGAAGCGCGCGATATGCAATCTCATTCCTGCCCGCCATAGGCGGGCTCGAGATGGTGGAGCCGCGAGCTTCAGCTCGCGCGACTCAATTCGCCCAGAGACCTACCGGGCTCCGTCCACCATCGAGCCCGTGGTCGAACGCTTAGGCTTGAGCGATGGAGCCCTGGCTGCAGCCGCTGTATGACGCCGAGGGGATTCGGGCGATCGATCGCTGGGCGATCGAGGAGCAGGGGGTGCCCTCGTCGGAGTTGATGGAGGCCGCTGGGACGGCGCTGGCAGAGGCGGTCGCAGCGCTTGCTCCGGATCGCCCGATCCGCGTTCTGTGCGGCAAGGGCAACAACGGCGGCGACGGCAAGATCGCGGCCCGGCATCTCGCCGGGATGGGCTTTGAGGTCGAGACGACCGAGATCTTCAGCGAGGAGCCGCCCGCCGACTTCGGGGCCTGGTTGGCCGGCTCGGGTGCCGTCGTCGATGCGATCTTCGGCACCGGGTTCTCCGGCGCCCCCCGCGAACCGGCCGCGGCGGCGATCGCGGCGATCAACGGCTGCGGCGCACCTGTTGTCGCCTGCGACATCGCCTCCGGGGTCGATGCCTCCAGCGGCGAGATCGTCGGCGCCGCCGTCGAGGCGGACGTCACGGTGAGCTTCCATGCCGCCAAGGTCGGACAGCGGATCGCCCCCGGCAAGTGGCACACGGGTGAGCTGCGCGTGGTCGCGATCGGGATTCCCCCCGGGGCCCCGGGCGAGCCGGTCGCCGGCACGATCGACCCTGCGGTCCTGGCGCTGGCGCCGCGCCGGGGCGCGCGGTCGACCAAGTTCAGCTCCGGTCAGGTGACGATCGCCGGCGGCTCGCGGGGGCTGACCGGGGCGGTGCGGATGTCCTCCGGCGCGGCGATCAGGGCCGGCGCCGGTTACGCCACCGCCGCCGTCCCCGCCGACCTCGAGCCGAGCTTCGAACTCGGCCAGCCGGAGGTGATGTCGGCCGGCTGTCCCGGGGGGGACGGTCGCCTGGTACCCGCGTCGGC
>JACDGU010000101.1 GCA_013821475.1 Solirubrobacterales bacterium | reverse complement strand
GGGGCTCACCTGCGCGAACTGCGGGGAGGCTTGGCGAGCCCCACCCGACTCCTCGTCCGCCCGCGCGAAGGTTCCGAGGGACGGAAGCTTTTCGGGGTGGCCGCGCATCTCGAATCTGGGACCGGGCCGGCTGGAGGGTCGGGTGCCCCTCCGAACGTTTTGTGCCGCTGGCCGAGAGGCCTCCCTCGGACGGCCCTCAGCGATCCAGCCAGTCAGGCAAGAGAGGAGGGGCACCCGACCCTCCAGCAGTTCCGTCACCTACAGAATCGATGGTGCGTGGGTGCGTCAGACCTGCTCGTCGAGCATCGCCAGACGTGCCTCGAGCTCCTCGCCGGAGCCCGGGGCGGGAACGTCGCCGGCACGCTCGTGGGGGCGGCGGTAGACGTAGTAGAGGAGCGCGAAGAGGACGCCGGCGGCGAGCAGGAAGCCGAACTCGACCCGGCGGAACTCGTTGCTGACCAGGGGGATGAAGTTCCAGCCGATGAACAGCGCCGCGCAGGTGATCCAGCGGGCCGCGGCGCGACGCACCTGGCCCTGGGCGATGCAGGCCTGGTTGACGGTCACCGAGCAGAGGTAGAGCCCCATCCCCAGCGAGACCACCAGTAACCCGGGGCGGTCGTAGGTGAACTTGTTGGAGAAGGCGATCTGCATCAGTTTCGGCCCGGCGATCAGGACCACGACAAGGACCAGCGCGGTAAAGGCCCCGATCCCCAGCAGCACCACCCGCACGGTTTTGTTGAATTCGGCGCCGCTCTCCTCTGTACCGCTGGCGTGGAGTTTGGTCAGGTGGGGCAGGATGCTGGTCGAGATCGATTGGAACAGCTGCAGCGGCGCCCGCGCCAGCATCAGCACGTTGAAGATGAAGCCTGCTGCCGCCGCCCCCTGCAGGCCGCGGATGACCAGCGGCCCGGCGTTGAGGAAGGCCTGTTCGCTGAACATGATCACCAGCACCCCTGCGG
Organism: Solirubrobacterales bacterium; assembly: GCA_013821475.1. GTDB lineage: Bacteria > Actinomycetota > Thermoleophilia > Solirubrobacterales > 70-9 > VAYN01. The sequence goes on along the minus strand of JACDGU010000101.1, from coordinate 8,698 downwards.
CAAAGCCGCCGCCCTCCGCAAACGAGAACTTCTCGTCTTCAACCGGCATGTCCTCCGCTTCGCGTCCGGGCTCGCCGGGCGCACCTTCCTGCTCTCTTTTCGCCCGCCGCGCGAATGCGAATGGCACCACGACCAGGCTGAGGGCCGGCGCCGCCGTGATCCCGATCGCGACCGCGGACTGGCCGCTGAGGATGCCGATCGCGACCATCACCCCGAAGATCGTGCGGAAGCAGGATTCGGAGAGGATCAGGGCGACGAAGAGGCCGAAGCGCTGCTGGCCGGCGAGGAAGCCGCGGGCGAAGTAGCTGGCGGCGTAGAAGAGGACCGAGGAGAAGAAGACCCAGTAGAGCGTTTCGTTGCCCTCGAGCAGGGTGTTCTGGATCGGGCCGCGGAGGGCGAGTGCGACGACCGCGAAGAAGAGCGAGAGGCCGAGCTGGATCGTCGAGGCGACCCGCATCGGTTGGCCGATCGGCCGGCCCTTCACCGTCCGTTCGGAGATGTGGCGCGAGAGCAGCTGTTCGATCGGCCGGTAGAGGGTCGAGATCGTGATGAACACCGCCGACCAGAGCACCGTGATCTGCCCGTAGTCGGGTTTGGAGAGGACGTGCGAGGCGATCAGGAAGTAGGCGTAGGTGATGACGCCGGTGAGGCCGACGCCGACCGCCAGGAAGCTCGCCGTCTTACCGTAGTCGGCACCGCTCTCGGCGGCGGCGCCATTGCTGCTGGGCTCGGCCATCAGTCGACTTTGCTTCCGGGCTCGTAGTGCGAGGGCTCGACGCCGAGCGCCAGCTCGACCCGCCGCACGCGCTCGAAGACGCGCTGGGTCATCACCCGCTGCCCCGCCAGCAGGTCGCCGATCACGCCCAGCGCGAACAGCTGCACGGCGGCGATGAAGAGCACGGCGCCGAGGATCAGCGACTGGATGTGGCCGTTGCTGTTGCCGTTGAGGATCCAGTCGAGCAGGAACGGCAGCCAGGCGGCCAGGGCCAGGGCCATGACCACGAGGCCGGCGGTGGCGAAGGCGCGCAACGGCTCGTAGCGGGCGTAGATGCGGAGGATCGCCGGGCCGTTGCGCCGCACGTAGGCGCCGGTCGAGTCGAACAGGCGCGACTCGCGCGTCTGTGGGTTGGTCCCGACCGTCACCTGGTCGACGGCGACCAGCATCTTGCCGGCCTGGATCAGGCTCTCCAGCGTGTAGGTGAAGTTGTCGACGACCGAGAGCTGCAACGCCGCCTCGCGGTTGTAGGCGCGGAAGCCGGAGGTGGTGTCGGTGATCTCGGTCCCCGAGAGCCGCCGCACGACCCAGCTGCCGAGCCGCTGCAGCCCCTTTTTCGAGCCGGAGAAGTGGTCTATCTGGGAGACCTGGCGGTCGCCGACGACCATGTCGGCCTCGCCGGCGAGGATCGGCGCGAGGAGCTTGGCGACGTCGGCGCCCCGGTACTGGTTGTCGGCATCGGTGTTGACGACGATGTCGGCGCCGAGCTTGAGGCAGGCGTCGAGGCCGGCCTGGAAGCCGGCGGCGAGGCCCTTGTTGTTGGTCAGGCGGACGATGTGCTCGACCCCGCACCCACGGGCGACCTCGACCGTGTTGTCGGTGGAGCCGTCGTCGATGACCAGCAGCTCGACCGCATCGATGCCGTCGATCTCGCGCGGCAGCTCGGCGATCGTCGCCGGCAGCGTCAGCGCCTCGTCAAGGCAGGGGATCTGGATGATTAGTTTCACGCGGCGTCAGAGTATTTGGGAGCGTCTCGATATGGCGTCGCATCTCTGCGTCCTCGGTCGCTCGCGTGCAGAGCACGCGTCGCTCCCTGCGTCCTCGACCTGCTTAGCCATATCGAGCCGGAGTAGAATTATTGGACTGGCTCGTCAATCGGTTCGGATGAATACCCCGCTTACAACCACGGACCGAGATCGACTTCGGCGCGCTCTTGAATTGGCCGAGCTCGGACGGGGCCGGGTCAGCCCGAATCCGCTGGTCGGCGCGGCCATCGTTCGCGACGGGGAGGTTATCGGTGAGGGCTTCCACGCCGAGCTCGGTGGGCTGCACGCCGAGCGCGCCGCGCTCGAGGACTGCCGCGCCCGCGGCGAGGACCCGGCCGGGGCGACGATGTTCGTCAGCCTCGAGCCCTGCGCCCACCAGGGTCGCCAGCCGCCCTGTACCGAGGCGATCCTCGCCGCCGGCATCGGCCGCGTCGTGATCGCCTCCGAGGACCCGACCGAGAAGGCCTCCGGCCGCGGCCCCGGGATGCTCCGCGATGGCGGCGTCGAGGTCACCTTCGCCGCCGGCGCCGAGGCCGGCGCCGCCCGCCTGCTCAACCAGCCCTTCCGCAAGCACGCCCGCACCGGCCTGCCGCTGGTCACGCTGAAGATGGCGATGTCGCTCGATGGCCAGACCTCGACCCCGCCCGGCGACAAACTCTGGATCTCCGGTGAGCTGAGCCGGGCGATGGTCCACCGCTGGCGCTCCGAATGCGACGCGATCGCGGTCGGCATCGGCACCGTCTTCGCCGACGATCCGCTGCTCACCGCCCGTCAGCCGGGCGCGCGGCAGCCGATCCGGCTGGTCTTCGACTCGCAGGCGCGGATGCCGCTCGACTCCCAGCTCGCGACCAGCGTCGAGGAATCCCCGGTCCTCGTCGTCACCGCGCCCAGCGCCGACCCCGGCCGCGTCCACGGCCTGGAGATGGCCGGCGTCGAGATCCTCGTCGCCGGCGGCTCGCGCCGCGCCGACCGGATCGAGGCGGCGCTCGCCGATCTCGGCCGTCGCCAGGTCACCAGCCTCTTCCTCGAGGGCGGCAGGACGCTCGCCTCGGCCTTCGTCGCCGCCGGCCAGGTCGACCTCTCGCACACCTTCGTCGCGCCGCTCTTGCTCGGCAGCTCCGACATCGGCTCGGTCGCCCCCGGGCCGGGGCGGCTGACCGCGCTCGAGTCCCACGCCGAGGCGGTCGGCGAGGACACCCTGATCACCGCTCGCTACCGGGAGTGGTGAGGTGTTCACCGGCCTGATCGAGGACGTCGGCACGGTCGAGAAGCTCGAGTCCGACGGCGACGGCGCGCGGCTGCGGATCGCGACCTCGCTGGCGCCCGAGATCGGGCTCGGCGACTCGGTTGCCGTCGACGGCGTCTGCCTGACCGCGACCGCCACCGACGCCGGCGGCTTCGAGACCGAGGCGATGAACCAGACGCTGGCGGTCACCGCGCTCGGCGGCGTCGCCGCGGGCGGCGCCGTCAACCTCGAGCTGGCGATGCAGGTCTCCGACCGGCTCGGCGGCCATATCGTCCAGGGTCACGTCGACGGCGTCGGCGAGGTGCTGGAGGCGAGCGAGGACGGCTTCGCCCGGCGGATCCGGGTCGGGCTTCCGGTTCAGCTGCTTCGCTACGTGGTCGATAAGGGTTCGATAACCCTCAGCGGAGTAAGCCTCACCGTGGCTCAGCTCGGCGAGGACTGGGTCGAGGTCTCGCTGATCCCGGAGACGCTGGAGCGCACGAATCTTGGCGGACTCGACCGAGGTGACAAAGTGAACGTCGAGTGCGACATCGTGGCGAAGTACGTGGAGCGTTTGGCCGCTCCGTTCGCCGGAAAGGAACAAGCTTGAGCCAGATGACCGATACCCAGCAGAAAGAGGGCTTCAAGGACGCGGCCGGGAAGAGCCCGTTCTCGACGATCGAGGAGGCGCTGGAGGAAATACGCCGCGGCCGGATGGTCGTCGTCTGCGACGGCGAAGACCGCGAGAACGAGGGCGACCTGGTGATGGCAGCGCAGTTCGCCACGCCCGAGGCGGTCAACTTCATGGCCAGAGAGGCTCGCGGCCTGATCTGCCTGGCGCTCACCGCCGAGCGCTGCGAGCGGCTCGGCCTGAACCTGATGGCGGCCAAAAACGAGGCGCCGCTGCAGACCGCCTTCACGGTCACGATCGAGGCCGCCGGCGGGGTCAGCACCGGGATCTCCGCCCACGACCGCGCCCACACGATCCAGGTCGCGATCGACCCCGAGTCGGGCCCGCGCGACATCGTCGTCCCCGGCCACATGTTCCCGCTGCGCGCCAAAGAGGGCGGCGTGCTGGAGCGCACCGGCCACACCGAGGCCAGCGTCGACCTCGCCCGGCTCGCCGGGCTGATCCCGGCCGGGGTGATCTGCGAGGTGATGAACGACGACGGCACCATGGCTCGCGTCCCCGACCTCGTCCCCTACTGCGCAAAGCATGGCCTGAGGATGGTCACCGTCGCCGACCTGATCGCCTACCGACGTCGGACCGAGAAGCTGGTCGAGCGGGTCGTCGCCACCGCTCTGCCGACTGCGCTCGGCGACTTCACCGCGGTCGGCTACCGCTCGCTGGTCGACGACAAACACCACGTCGCGATGGTCAAGGGCGACGTCGACGGCGCCGCCGACGTCCTCGTCCGGGTCCACAGCGAGTGCCTCACCGGCGACGTCTTCCACAGCATGCGCTGCGACTGCGGCGAGCAACTGGAGGCGGCGATGTCGCAGATCGAGGCCGAGGGTCAGGGCGTTCTGCTCTACCTCTCCCAGGAGGGGCGGGGGATCGGCCTGCTCAACAAGCTGCGCGCCTACAAGCTGCAGGAGGAGGGGGCCGACACGGTCGAGGCCAACCTCAAGCTGGGCCTGCCGGCCGACCTGCGCGACTACGGGATCGGCGCCCAGATCCTCGGCGACCTCGGGCTCTCGAGCATCCGCCTGCTGACCAACAACCCGAAAAAGATCGTCGGCCTCGAGGGTTACGGCCTCTCGGTCTCCGAGCAGGTCCCGATCGAGTTCAGTCCCAACACCCACAACCAGGGCTACCTGCGCACCAAGCGCGACAAGCTCGGCCACTCCCTGCACCACCAGGGTCTGGCGCTGGACGAAGAGATGATCCACGACGAGGAGGAGCGCGACGCGAAGGGCGAGGATGGCTGACGGCGACGGGGCGTTCCTGGAGCAGTTCAGCGACGACGAGGTGGCCCACCTGGCCGAGCAGCGCTTCGCGGTCTGCGCCGGGCGCTACTACGAGGATCTCGCCAACCGCCTCGCCGACGGCGCCGACGCCGGCTTCAAGCTCGCCGGCGTCCCGATCGGCTCGGTCAGCCACATCTCCGTGCCCGGCGCCTACGAGCTGCCGTTCAGCGCCAAGCTGTTGGCCGAGACCGGCGATTTCGCCGGCGTCGCCTGCCTCGGCGTAGTCATCCGCGGCGAGACCGACCACTTCGACTTCGTCTGCGCCGAGGCGGCGCGCGGGATCCAGGACGTCCAGCTGCAGACCGGGGTGCCCTGTGCCTTCGGCGTGATCACCTGCGACAGCATGGATCAAGCCCTCGCCCGGGCCGGCGGCGACAAACGCGACCAGGGCCGAAATTCGGCCCTCACCGTCGCTCGGATGGCGCTGTTGAAGCGCCAACTGTCCTGACTGGCTAGGATCAACGATCCCGATGGCCAAGGTATGTCACAGCTGCGGCAAGGGACCGGCCTTCGGCCAGTCCAGAAGCCACTCGATGGTCGCGACCAAGCGGCGCTTCGACCCGAACCTGCAGAAGGTGCGGATCGAGGAGAACGGCCGGCCGCTGCGGGCTTACGTCTGCACGCGGTGCCTCAAGGCGAACAAGGTCACCAAGGCGGGGTAGTTCGGTAGTGGTGGTGGGGAGGGAGCTGGGTGCCCCTCCTATTTCGCTGGGATTTTCGCCGGGAGCCCCGCATCTCTCGCTGAGTTGAAGGGGCGAAAATCAGGGACGCCGCTCATAGGAGGGGCACCCAGCTCCCTCCCCTCGAACAGCTTCCTCTAACGGTAGGGGTACCAACACCCCCTCTCGGACAGCTCCGTCTAGCCCGTCTCGGTTACCGGCGCCGGTTTCTCCGGCGGCTCGACCGCGAGCCTGGGGAGGATGCGGGCGAGCCAGTGGGGGAGCCACCAGGCGCGCTTGCCGAAGAGCTGCATCAGGGCTGGGACGAGGATCGTGCGGATCACTACCGCGTCGATCAGCACCGCCGAGGCGAGGCCGAGGCCGAAGAGCTTGATGATCCGTTCTTCGCCGAGCATGAAGGAGGCGAAGACGGTGACCATGATCGCCGCTGCCGCGGTGATCACGCGGCCGGTCAGGGCCAGGCCGCGGGTGACCGAGGGGCCGGCTTCGTGGCTGTGCTCCCACTCTTCGTGGATTCTCGACATCAGGAAGACCTCGTAGTCCATCGAGAGCCCGAAGACGATCGCGAAGAGGAAGATCGGGAAGAAGGAGATGATCGGCCCGGTGTTGTCGACGCCGATGATGCTCGCCCCCCAGCCCCACTGGAAGACGGCGACGATGATCCCGAAGGCGGCGCCGATCGAGAGCAGGTTCATCAGTACCGCCTTCAGCGGCACCAGGATCGAGCGGAAGACGATCATCAGCAGCAGCGCCGAGAGCAGAACGACGACGCCGATGAAGAGCGGCAGCTTTTCCGAGATCGCGTTGCCGAAGTCCTCGAAGACCGCGTTTATGCCGCCGACGTGCAGCTGGGCGCCGGTCTTGCTCTCGATCGGCGGGATCAAGTCGTTGCGAATATGATCGAGCAGTTGGGTCGTTTCGACACTCTGGGGAGAGGTCGTCGGGTAAACCTGGAAGGTCCCCGTGTTTTCCGCTTTGTTGAGTGAGATCGAGGTGACGGCGGCGACCCCACCTTCCTTTTCCAGCGAGTTGCTGAGCTGGGTCAGGCCTTCGTCTTCGCCCGGCGCCGGCAGTGCCGCGACCATGACGAAGGGTCCGTTGAAGCCGGGACCGAAGCCTTCGGCCAGCAGGTCGTAGGCCTGTCGCGTGGTCTTGTCGGGCGGTTCGGTGCCGGCATCGTTGGTGCCGAGCCGCAGCGAGAGCGTCGGGACGCAGAGCAGCAAAAGCAGCCCGCCTGAGAGCGCCGCCGAGAGCACCGGCCGCTTTTGGATCTCGCGGCTCCAGCGGAACCAGCGGCCGCTTTCGTCGACGCTGGTCGAGCGGCTGCCGAGGCCGGGGATCCGCAGCCGATCGACCCAGTGGCCGGCGATCGTCAGCAGCGCCGGCAGCAGGGTCAGCGCCGCGATCATCGTGAACAGGACCGCGAGCGCAGCCGCAGCCGCGACCCCGTAGAGGAAGTTGAGGCCGAGCAGGAACATCCCCAGCAGCGAGATGATCACCGTGATCCCGGCAAACAGCACGGCGCGACCGGCGGTGTCGACCGCGGCAATCGCAGCCTCCTGCTTCTCAAGGCCTTCGTCGAGCGCGTTGCGGAAGCGCGTGAGGATGAAGAGGGCGTAATCGATCCCCACGCCGAGGCCGATCATCGCCGCCAGGATGATCGCGAAGTTGGCCGTATTGAAGACGTGGGTGCCGATCGTCACCAGGCTGAGGCCGACGCCGAGCGCGAAGAGCGCCGTGACCAGCGGCAGGCCCATCGCAACTATGGAGCCGAAGGTGATGAGCAGGATCACGACCGCGGCGAGCAGCCCGATCGCGAAGGAGGAGTCGCCTTCTTCCTGTTCGGCTTCCTGGACCGGGTTGCCGCCCAGCTGGATGTTCAGCCCTTCGCCACTCGGACCCTTGGCGATGGCGATGATTCCCCGCGTCTTTTCCTTGTCGAGCTTGTTGTTGGGGACATCGAACTGGATCGTCGCGTACGCGATCTTGCCGTTGTCGCTGACCGCCGCGGCGCCGCCTTTCTTGTATGGGCTGGCGACTTCGCTGACGTGCGGGAACTTGGCGATTTCGGCGAAAGCAGCCTTCATCTTCTTTTCCACGGCTGGCGATTCGACGCCTGCGTTGGCCTTGAAGACGATCGTGGACGTTTCCCCGGACTGGGCTGGGAACTTGGTTTCCAGGAGATCGAAGGCTTCCTTGGAGTCGGAGGCCGGAAGCTTGAATTCTTCGCTGAACTCGGCGCCGACCGAGCTGGAGATCGCTCCGATCAGGAAAAGGGCGGCGATCCAGCTGATGACGACCGTCTTGCGGTGGCCGGTGATCCAGGTGGCGAAGCTGCGCATCCGGGGGCACGCTAGCAACGGTGCCTGAGGTCTGCATCCCACCGCCGGGGGAGGCGGTTAGATTCCCCGACAGATGTCCGATCCCTCGATTGCCCGCTTCCGCCGGGTCATCAGCTCTGCATACGCCTCACTCGAGGCGCGACGCCAGGAGGTGAATGACCTCAACGTCTTCCCCGTCGCCGATGGCGATACCGGGGACAACATGGCGATGACGCTGCGGGCGGTGATGGAGGAGCTCGACCGCTTCGACCGGCTCGAGGTCGACGAAGTCCCCCGCACCGAGCTGGTCCAGGCGCTGGCCCGGGCCGCGCTGATGGGCGCCCGCGGCAACTCCGGCGTGATCCTCAGTCAGATCGTCCGCGGCGCCGCCGAGGAGCTGGCCAGCCGGCCAGGCGAGCTGGTCGACCCGGTGCTGGTCGCCGCCGCATTCGCCAGCGCCGCCGACGCCGCCTACGACTCGGTCCGCGAGCCGGCCGAGGGGACGATGCTGACCGTCTTCCGCGAGATGGCCCACTCGCTGGCGCGCCAGCTCGCCCACCTCGAAGCCGACAAACAGCGGCTCGGGCGCGACGTCGGCGAAGAGCAACAGGACGCGATCCTGGCCGAGGTGCTCGAGCGGGCGATCGAGGACGGCGAGCGGGCGGTGGCGCGGACCCCGGAGCAGCTCGAGGTGCTGCGCGAATCGGGCGTCGTCGACGCCGGCGGCCACGGCCTGGTGC
>JACDGU010000252.1 GCA_013821475.1 Solirubrobacterales bacterium | reverse complement strand
GTTCCTCGCAGAGATGGCACCCCGGCCGCGAGTAGACGACGATCTCCGGCAGCCGGCCGGCGCTCACGCCGCCGCCCGCTCGCCGCTCGAGAAGGCGTCGTAGCCGAGGTAGTCCGGGTACTCCAGCCGCGGCGCGAAGCGCGCCGCCGAGCCGATCATCGCCGCGTTGTCGGTGCAGAGCGGCCGCGGCACCAGCTTCAGCCGCACGCCCTGGCGCTCGCAGAGGTCGGCGACCGCCTCGCGCAGGGGCCCGTTGGCGGCGACGCCGCCGCCGAGCGCGACCGCCTCCCACTCGCCCCGTTTCAGCGCCCGCTTCAGTTTCGCCGTCAGCTGGCCGACGACGGCGGCCTGAAAGGAGGCAGCGAGGTCGGCGCGGCGCTCGGCGACGCCCTGGGGACCGAGGTCTCGGCAGCGATAGACGAGCGCGGTCTTGAGGCCACTGAAGCTGAAGTTGAGCCCCGGATCGCGGGCCATCGCGACCGGCATCTCGAACGCCTCCGGGTCCCCTGCCGCGGCCTCCCTTTCGAGCGCCGGACCGCCCGGGAAGCCGAGCCCGAGCAGCCGGGCGGACTTGTCGAAGGCCTCGCCGGCGGCGTCGTCGAGGGTCCGGCCCAGCACCTCGTGGCCGAGGTGGTCGCGTACGGCGGCCAGCAGCGTGTGGCCGCCGCTGGCGAGGAGGCAGAGGAAGGGCGGCTCGAGCGGCTCGGGCTCGAGAAAGTTGGCGGCGACGTGGCCCTGCAGGTGGTCGACCGGGATCAGCGGCAGCCGCCGCGCCGCGGCGATCGCCTTGGCGGTGCTGACGCCGACCAGCAGCGCCCCGATCAGGCCGGGACCGGCGGTGGCGGCGATCGCCTCGACGTCGTCGAGCCCGACCCCCGCCTCGGCCAGCGCTGCCTGCACCAGCGGCGCGGTCAGCTCCAGGTGGTGGCGGGCGGCGACCTCGGGGACGACACCGCCGAAGACCGCGTGGGCGGCGTGCTGGGAGGAGATCAGGTTGGCGAGGATGCGCGGGCCGTCGAGAACGGCCGCACAGGTGTCGTCGCAGGAGGTCTCGATCGCCAGGATCAAGCCGGGCGTCAGTCCAGCCACATGATCAGCGCGTCCTCGCCGTTGTCGTGGTAATAGCGAGGGCGGACGCCGGCGGAGCGGAAACCGAAGCGTTCGTACATGCCGATCGCCCCGTGGTTGGAGACGCGCACCTCGAGGGTGAACGGCAGCACCCCGCGCGCCTCCTCGAACAGCCGCCGAATCAGCGCTCCGGCGACGCCGGCGCGTCGGCTCTCCGGCGCGACGGCGATGTTCATCAGGTGCCAGACCTGGTCGTAGCGGGAGCAGATGACGTAGCCGACCAGCTCGTCGCCGACGCTCGCCGCCAGGCACAGCCCTGACGGCTTCGAGAGCTCGAGCACGAACATCGCCAGCGACCAGGGGGTCGGGAACGAGCGGCGCTCGATCGCGATCACCGCCGGCAGGTCGCTGTAGGCGAGCCGGCGCACGCGGACCTCCTGGGTCAGCTCACTCGGCTCTCGGGACAGAATCTCGCTCACGCCACCGCTCCGCGTCTGGAGGTCTCAGATAGATCGGATCGAGCGGTTCCGGGGCCTCCCCCGCTGCCGCCGCCGCCAGCGCGCATAGGTGGCGCGCCGCGACTCGGTGCACGGGGTCGGCATCGTCCGCGATCTGGACGCCGTCCCGGGTCAGCTCGTCACGAAATCGTACCGCCCCAGAGCCGGCGACCGACGGCGGAGTTTCCAATTCGCCGACGCGCTCGGCAAGCTGCTCCGGGCGACAGACGAACGGCTCCCAGATCCGCTCCCCCCGATCCGGGTAAAGCGCCGCGAAGACCTCACCCCGGTAGCCGTCGAGCACCGCCAACCGCTGCCCTTCGGCGCCCCCCTCTCCGATCCCGGCAGCGACCGCGTCGAGGGTGCAGACGCCGCGCGCCGGCAGCCCGGTCGAGGCGCTCAGGCCCCGCGCCGTCGCGATCCCGATCCGCAGGCCGGTGAACGAGCCCGGCCCGAGGCCGACCGCGAGC
>JACDGU010000251.1 GCA_013821475.1 Solirubrobacterales bacterium | reverse complement strand
CGCCTCGCCGGCGCGCGAGACGACGCGCCAGGTGCCGAACTCGGCCGAGAGCTCGAAGGCGTGCTCGCCTAGCTCGGAAGCGATCGCGCGGGCGGCGGCGCCGGGGTCGCCGGCAACCGCAAGGTCGAGGTCGGCGACCTCACGGCCCTGGACCGCGTCGCGGACGGCGCCGCCGACGATCCAGGCGTCCGAACCGCCGGCCAGGGAGGCGCGAACCGCGGCGACGAGCGGCTCGGACCTCAGTCGGGCGGCGAGTGTGGCGCTTTTGTCGCTCATATGGCTACAAACGCGCCCCTCGTCAGGCAGGGCGGCGCGGCACCCGGGCGGAGATCGCGCAGGTGACCTCGTAGTTGATCGTGTCGAGGCGGGCGGCGACCTCCTCGGCGAAGATCGCGTCCTCGCCCTGGGGGCCGATCAGGACCGCCTCGTCGCCGGGCTCGACGTCCGTGTCGGGGCCGAGGTCGATCGTCACGTTGTCCATCGAGACGGTGCCGACCAGCGGCTGGCGACGGCCGCGGACGAGGATCTCGGCGTTGTTGCTGAGACCGCGGCGGACGCCGTCGCCATAGCCGAGCGGTACGACCCCGACCCAGGTGTCGGCCGGCGCCATCCATTGCTGGCCATAGCCGGCGCTGGCACCGGCGGGGAAGCGCTTGACGTCGGCAACGTAGGAGCGCAGCGAGAGGGCCGGCGCCAGGCCGTGCTCGGAGGGATCGCCCTGGAAGGGGTCGAGGCCGTAGATCGCAACCCCGCAGCGGGCCATGTCGAAGTGCGAGCGGCGGTCGCGATAGACGGCGGCGCTGTTGGCGGCGTGGGCGAGCACCCCGGGGAACTCGGCCTTGACCGTGGCGACGAGCGCCTCGAAGCGGTCGAGCTGCTCGTCGAAGAAGCCGGAGTCGAGTTCGTCCGCGGTCGCGAGGTGGGTCCAGATGCCCGCCGGCTCGAGACTCGGGTCGGCGTCGCAGGCGCGGGCCAGGGCGAGGAACTCAGCCTCGTCGGTGGTGCCGAGGCGGCCCATGCCGCTGTCGAACTTGAGATGGACCTTGGCCGGGCGGCCCTGGGCGCGGGCGCGATCGGCGAGCACGGCCCGGAACCCCTCGCGCCAGACACTCACCTCCGAACCGGCGGAGAGGACGATGTCGACCTCCGCCGCGGTCAGCGCGCCCAGCGTCAGCAGCGGGATGTGCTGGTAGCGGCGGCCAATCTGTTCGGCCTCTCCGGCAGTGGCGACGGCAAGCCTGGAGGCACCGCCGGCGAGGGCGGCACTGGCGGCGCCGTCAGCGCCGTGGCCGTAGCCGTCCGCCTTGACCACGGCGCAGAGCTCGGTGCCCTCGCTCAGCTCGGACTTCAGCCGGATGCAGTTCGCCCGGATCGCGTCGAAGTCAATCCGCGCAACCGCCCGCTCCATCGTCATCGGCGCGACATTATTCGACCGGCTCCGGCAGATGCAGGCCAGCGGCGATCGAGTCGATCACATCGGTCGCGATCACCGACTCGGCGGCGCCGATCCTGCGAGCGGCGTCGCGGCCGGCGCGAGCATGGGCGACGACGGCGGCACAAGCGGCCGCGAACGGCTCCAGGCCGCGGGCGAGGAGCGCCGCGACGATCCCCGAGAGGACGTCGCCGCTGCCGGCGGTTGCGAGTCCGGGAGCGGGGATCGCGTTGACCCCGACGCGGGCGCCATCGGTGACGATCGTGTCGTCGCCCTTGAGCACGACGATCGCCCCGGAGGCCTCGGCGGCCTTGCGGGCGGCGGCGAGGCGGTGAGCGCCGATCTCGTCCGAGTCGCGCCCGAGCAGCCGGCCGAGCTCGCCGGCGTGCGGGGTCAGGACAGTCGGCGCTTCGCGAGCGGCGATCCGCTGTAGCTGGCCGGCGAAGGCGTTGAGCCCGTCGGCGTCGATCACCAGCGGGCACTCGATCGCACCGGCCATCTCGCGGGTGAGCTCGGCGCTGCCCGGGTCGCGGCCGAGGCCCGGCCCCAGAACCCCGGCGGCGGCACGCTCGAAGGCGGCGAGCACCGCCTCCGCCGACGCGGGTACCAGGCGAC
>JACDGU010000100.1 GCA_013821475.1 Solirubrobacterales bacterium | reverse complement strand
GGGTGCCGCTGCGCCTGACCGGCGGCGTCGCGGTGGCGATCCGCTGCCCGAGCGCCGCCGGGCCGCCATTGCAGCGGAAGTACGCCGACATCGATCTGGTCACGGTCGGTTCTGCCCGCGAGGCGACGATCGAGTTGATGGCGGCGCTCGGGTACGCCGGCGACGTCGAGTTCAACACCCTGCACGGCCATCGCCGGCTGTTCTTCTGGGACGAGGCCAACCAGCGCCAGGTCGACGTCTTCGTCGACGAGGCGCGTCTCTGCCACACGATCGACTTTCGCCCGCGGCTCGAGGCAGTGCCGACGACGCTGACCCTCGCCGACCTGCTGCTGATGAAGCTGCAAGTGGTCGAGACCAACGAGAAGGACCTGATCGACGTCTGCGCAATCCTCGCCGACCACGACCTCAGCAGTGACGAGAGCGGCGTCAACTCCGCCTACATCGCCTCGCTCGCGGCTTCGGACTGGGGGCTGTGGAAGACGCTGGGGATGGTCGCCGAGCGCGGCGAGCAGTTCGCCGCCCGCCTGCCGGGCTTCGAGCTGGGCCTGCTGGTGGCCGAGCGCCTGGCGCGCCTGCGCGCCGAGCTGGAGGCGGTGCCGAAGACGCGGGTCTGGAAGCTGCGGGCCAGGGTGGGGGAGCGCAAGCGCTGGTACGAGCTGCCCGAAGAGGTGCACTGAATGGGTATGGGTGAGTACCTTGGATAGTCTCGATGTTGTGACCACTACGTCTTTTCCCACCAAGAAGGTCGTCGCGTGACGCGCCCACGCCGGGGCGAGCCCAGGGCGAGGACGAAGATCATCGACGCCGGCCGCAGGCTCTTCGCCCGGCGCGGCTTCTCCGAGACGTCGGTCGGCGACATCGCGCGCTCGGCGCAGGTGGCGCGGGCGACCGTCTACAACAACTTTGACGACAAGCAGGACATCCTCGCCGCGATCATCAGCGAGTACATGACCGGCTACGCGCGGATCGCCCAGCGGCTGCGCGAAAATGCCCGCTCCGGCCAGACCTCCTTCGAGTTGATCCAGGAAATGGTCGGCGAGGCGCTGGCCTGGCGGGTCGAGAACGCCGACCTGCAGCCGATCGTCGCCGTCGCCCGCAATCTCCGGGGCTCGGGTTGGGAGGAGGCGAACAAAGCCGCCGACGACGCGATGCTCGGCTGGATCCTTGCCGTCCACGCCACCGACGAGTCGGCCGGCCTGATCCGCGAGGACATCGACCTCGAATTCGGCGTCCGCGCCGCCTACGCGATGATCGAGTCGGTGCTCTCCTCGTTCGACGTCTCCGCCCGCGAGGAGCAGATTGAGGACGCCGCCCACCAGCTGGCGCTGCTGCACTGGTACTCGATCTGCTCGGTCGATCCGAGCGAGGCCCCGCGCAGCCCCCTGGGGCGCAGCGGCTCCGCCTGATCCGGGTATTGGACAAGGTGTCTTAGAAGGGGTCGATCTCCTGCTGCGAAAAAGCCATTATTGCCTTGTCCAAACTGTTGAACAACGTGTCCAGTTCCTGTACCGTGGCGGGGCCGTGCCGGTGGGGTTCGCACGGCGTCTACGAGGACCGAGATCAATGGCAACGCGCACGCGAAATCACGCCGAGGTGGACCTGGCTCATCTGATCCATCCCCTGACCGATCACTCGCGCCTGCCCGAGGCCGGCCCGCTGGTGATCGTCCGCGGCGAGGGGTGCGAACTGATTGCCGAGGACGGCAGTCGCCTGATCGACGGCTCGGCCGGGCTCTGGACCGTCAACCTCGGCCACGGCCGCCAGGATCTGATCGAGGCCGCCACCCGGCAGATGTCGACCCTGCCCTACGCCGCGACCTTCGGCGGCGTCTCCTCGCCGCCACCGATCGAACTGGCCGAGCGGATCGCCGACCTGGCGCCGGACGGGCTCAGCGGCGTCTTCTTCGTCTCCGGCGGCTCGGAGGCGAACGAGACCGCGATCAAGCTTGCCCGTCGCCACTGGGTGCGCCAGGGGCTGCCGCAGAAGGCGATCGTGATCGCCCACGACCGCGGCTACCACGGCCTCGCCGGCGTAACCACGACGGCCACCCGCCTCGCTCCCTACCGCGGCGACTTCGGCGTCGAAGCTCCCGCCGTCGACGAGGTTCCCGCCCCCTACACCTACCGCTGCGCCGCCGGAGTCCCCTGCGACCCGGAGGCCTGCCCGGTCTGCACCGGCCAGACGCTCGAGGAGCGGATCGTCAAGCTCGGCGCCGACCGGGTCGCCGCCGTGATCGTCGAGCCGGTCTTCGGCTCAGGTGGGGTCGTGGTGCCGCCGCCCGGCTACCTGCGCCGCCTGCGTGAGATCTGCGACCGGCAGGGGGTGCTGCTGATCGTCGACGAGGTGATCACCGGCTTCGGGCGGCTGGGCTGCTGGTTCGGGATCGAAGCCGACGGCATCGTCCCCGACCTCCTGACCTTCGCCAAGGGGGTCAGCAGCGGCTACGTCCCGCTCGGTGGCGTCATCGTCTCCGACGAGCTCTGGGACGAGCTGCGCGACGCCGACCAGGACCCCGGCTACCTGATGCACGGCTTCACGCACTCCGGCCACCCGGTCGCCTGTGCCGTCGCCCTCGCCAACATCGACGCGATCGAGCGCGAGGGGATGATGGAGCGGGTGCGCGAGGCGAGCGCGGTGCTGGGCGCCCTGGTCGAGCCGTTGAAAGATCTGCCCGAAGTCGGCGAGGTCCGCCAGGCGGGCCTGATGGTCGGCGTCGAGCTGGTCGCCGACCGCGCCAGCCGGGCGCGCTTCCCGACCGAGCTCGGACGCGGGCGTGCGGCCGCCAACTACGCCCGCGACCACGGCCTGCTGACCCGCGGCCTGCTCGACGACATCCTCTGCCTGGCGCCGCCGTTCACGATCTCCAGCGAGCAGATGGAACGCGCTGTCTCCATCCTCGCCGAGAGCATCATCGAGACCGGGGATCAGGGGTGAGCGGGGAGTGAAGCTCGGCATCCTCGGCGCGGGAGCGGAGGGAAGCGGCCTCTCGGCCCTGCTCGCGAGTGAGGACGGGATCGAGCAGATTGCCCTCGCCGACGTTGACCCGGGCCGCCTCGGACTGGCCCGCGAGCGCTTCGCGCAGCTCGAGGCCGGAGTTGCCCTCGACGCCACCCTTCTCGACGCCGCCGATAGCGATGCCGTCGCCGGCTGGGCCGCCGAGCTCGACGCTGTGCTCAACGCGACGATGCCGCACCTCAACCTCAGCGTCATGGCCGGCTGCCTTCGAGGCGGCACCCACTACATGGATCTCAACTCCGGCCCCTTCGAGGTCGCGGGGATGATCCCGTACTCGGACACGATCGACGCTCAGTTCGAGCTCGACGACGAGTTCGCAGCGGCCGGGCTGACCGCGGTCTCCTGCGCCGGCGTCGCCCCCGGCTGGGTCGACCTGGCGGCGCGCCGGGCGGTCGAGGGGATGGCCGCGGTGGAGAGCATCACGGTGCGCTGGGTCGAGCGCAATGACGGCAGCGAGTTGATCTCGACCACCGGCCCCGACCTGATCGCCAACTTCAACATGCCGACGCCGAAGCGCTGGGAGGACGGCGAGGTGGTCGAGGTGGATCTGCTCGACGGCGAGGAGGTCTACGAGTGGCCGGAGCTGGGGCCGATCACGGTCTTCACCGGCTTCATGCACCCGGAGATGCGCACGATGCACAACCTCGGCGTCGACCCGAAGCGGATCGAGGTGAAGAGCGGGCTCTCGAACGGACGCTGGCGCTCCTCCCGCGACATCTGGATCGAGGCGATGCGGTGCCAGCTCGCCGCCGACGAACCGCTCGGCGACGCAACCCTGGCGAGCGTCCTGGGTCGCTCCTTCATCCCTCCGGAGCGCTACGAGGAGGCGCTGGCCGAGGGCATCGTCAGCGAGGGGGCCTTCGCGGTCTGCGTCGAGGTCGCGGGCAGCCGCGACGGCCGCCCAGTCGTTCACACCCAGGGCCTGACGGTCTCGCTGAGCGAGGCGCGGGCGGCGATCCCCTGGGGCACGCACATGGTCTACGCAACCTCCGGGACGACGCCGGTCGTGTTGCTGCCGATGCTCGGCGCGGGCGCGATCTCCAAGCACGGCGTGGTCGGCGTCGGCGCCCTGCCCGAGTGGCGGCGGATCCTCGAGCTGGTCGAGGCGCGCGGGTTGCGGACCTGGGAGAAGGTCGAGGGGGAGTCGTAGAGACGGGGGACGAGGGTCGGGTGGCGGGTCGGGTGCCCCTCCTCTCTTGCCTGACTGGCTGGATCGCTTAGGGGCCGTCCGAGGATGGCTTTTGGGCCAGCGGCACAAAACGTTCGGAGGGGCACCCGACCCGCCAATCGGGCTCACTCCCCGAACTACGGGAAGCTTCCGGTCCTCGGGATCTTCGCCGCTAGTTGCGGTCGAGGACGGCCAGGAGGGCGGCGGCGGAGACCGGGCAGAACTGGGAGCCGGCGCCGCTGCGGACCGCCTCGCGGGCGCTGGCCTCGGGGAGGGCGCTGCGGTAGGGGCGATCGGTGGTCATCGCGTTGTAGGCGTCGCAGACGAAGGTGATGCGGCTGGCGATCGGGATCTCCTCGGCGGCGAGCCCGTCCGGGTAGCCGCTGCCATCCCAGCGCTCGTGCTCGGCCCGCAGTGCCGGCCCGAGGTGCTCGAGGCCGGTGGTTTCGCGGATCAGGCGCTCGCCCAAGATCGGGTGCTCGCGCATCGTCTCCCACTCGGCTGGGCTCAGGGGGCCGGGCTTGCGGAGGATCTCGTCGGGGGTCCCGATCTTGCCGATATCGTGCAGTAGGGCGACCTTCTCGAGGTCGGCCAGGTCGTCGCCGGAGCGGCCGAGGATCCGGCCGACGGCGACGGCGTGCTCGACCACCTGGCGCGAATGGTCGGCGGTGTAGCTGTCGCGGGCGGCGACTGCAGTCATCAGGATCTCCGCGGCGGCGGCCTGTCGCTCGAGGTCGCGGCGCCCCTCCTCGAGGTTGTGGCGCTCGATCTGGTCGGCGATCAGGCGGGCGAAGACGCGCAGGAACTGGAGGTCGCGGTAGCCGAGCCCCGGCTTCGGCGCGTGGCTTGCCGCGCAGAGGGTGCCGGGGACGGTGCCGTCGGAGAGGCGCAGGGGGACGGAGACGAAAGCGCCGACGTCGGCATCGACCGTGATCGGCAGCGAGGCGCTGCGGGGATCGCCCTTGACGTCGGGCATGATCCCCGAGAGGCGCCCGTCGAGCACCCGTTTGCAGTAGGTCGCATCGATGTCCATCGCCGCTCCCTCGGCGAGCCCGAAGCTCTCGCTGTCGCCACTGAGGTGCTGGAAGATCTGCAGGGTCGGGGTCAGCTCGGTCGTGTAGGCGACGTCCATGTCGAGGAGCTCGCGCACGACCTGGAGGGCGTGGTCGATGCTGGGGTGGTCGGCGACGTCGCGGAGCTGCGTTAGCTCATCGATCTCCGCCGCCCGCCGCCGCCCGCCGCTGCGCACGGTGTTGAGGACGTATCCCATTGCAAGGACATCGGCGATTCGATCGGTGAACTTGAGTCGGCGACGCCGAGATCCTCGAGCTGATGATGATGGCCGGCCAGTACATCGGCTTCGGCCGCACCCTGGCGATCCTGAGGGATGGCTGGCGTGGGGAGGGGGTCGGGTGCCCCTCCTCTCTTGCCTGACTGGCTGGATCGCTCAGGGCCGTCCGAGGGAGGCTTTTGGGCCAGCGGCACAAAACGTTCGGAGGAGCACCCGACCCCCTCCCCGGGGAAGCCATTCCTAGGGAGAAGGGTCGGGACGGCACGTGCTCTAGAGGTTCCGAGGGATGCAGGCTTGGCGGCCCGGCCCCGGAGCTATTCGAGCAGTTCTTCGGCCTTCTTCTTCGCTTCTTCGACGCCTTCTTCGGCCTTCTTCTTCGCTTCTTCGATCTGGCCCGAGCTCTTGCCCTTGCTGTTTTCGATGTCTTCCTTGGCTTCTTCGAGACCCTTCTTGGCCGTTTCCGACCCTTCTTCGATCCCCTTTTCGGCCTTCTTGACGCCGGATTCGATTTCCTGCTGGGCGTTGCCGGTGGCCGTACCGGTGCTGCCCGTGCTGCCGCTGCTGCTGTTGCTGCCGCCGCAGCCGGACAGGACCGCGCCGCCGGCGAGGATCGCGATCACGGCGGATGCCGCCAGGATCGTCCGAAGCTTGGTGGTGATGGTCACTTGACCGTCTCTCATGTATTCGCTCTCCCGCTCGTTTGAGGTGAATCCGGCCACGGGCCGGCGGAGGCGAACGTATTGCATGTCGTGGACACTGTCCAGACGGCGACGTTCGCGAGCGATGGTGACGAGTCTCTACCGTTCAGTCATGGCCGAGGCGGGGCAGCCCGAGCAGTTCGAGTCGCTCGTCGCGGACGCGATCGATGCGCTCCCGGAGGAGTTCCAGAAGGTGCTGGAGGGGGTCGCGGTTGTGGTCTCGGAGCTCGGCGCCCAGCACCGCGCCTACGGCCACTACTTCGGCGACGGGGTCGCCCGCGAGCGCTACGAGGACCGGATCGTGATCTACCGCGACACCCTCGAACGCGACTTCGGCCACGATCGCGAGCTGCTCGCCCGTCAGGTCGAGCGCACCCTGCGCCACGAGCTCGCGCATCACCTCGGCTGGGACGAGGGCGGGGTCGCGGGGCTTGGCCTCTGACCCCCCACCGAGAGCTCGGCTACCGCACCCGACAGTTGCGGACCAGAGGGGTGTGTAGCACCCGTCCGTCGGCGAAGTGGAAGCTGCCCCGGGCGAAGGTGAAGGTCGCCCCCGTGAAGCCGGTGGGAGCGGCGCAGCTGGCGCTGATGTAACCGACCCGCTGTCCTTCGTCGCTGTATTCGCGGCCGAGCTTCAGCTTGATCGCGGTGATCGAGCCGACGCCGCCGGCGAGGATCGGGATCCTCGCCGACAGCACAGTGCCGAACCTGCCCTTGGCCCGGTGGGAGATCTTCAGCGGCACCACGAACGTCGCCCGCACCGGGACCTTCCCGTAGAGGTGGAGGATCAGCGCTGGCTTGCCCCCCTGGGTGCCGTTGAAGGCGAGGATCTTGCCCTGGACCGGGACCGGCGTCTGGCTAGACGCCAACCTGGCCGAGTAGCTGCCGTGGCCGACCAGGGCCGGGCCGCAGCGTTCCATCGCCGCTTCGCTGGTCGTCGACTGCAGCAGGGTGCTGGTGCACTCAGGCAGGCCGGCGGTCGAGATTCGGCCGGCGCGATTGAGGGCGAATTCGAGCTCGCGCAGGGGAGGCGGTTGGGTGCCGTCGGTGGTGCTGATCGCCCCTTCGACGCTGACGGTCACCGAGGCCGGCTTTTCACGTGGCAGCGCCCGCGGCGTGAAGCCGCCGTCGAAAGAGATCCGCAGGTCGCCCACCTGGCTCAGCTCCGCCCGCGCGACACCGGCGCCGAGCAGGACGGCGAGCGTGAGTAGCGCGGATATGAGCAGTCGTCGACGCAAGTTGGAACCTCCCCGCATGCAGTCTAGGCGCCGCTGCGATCGCGGCTAGGGTTCGGCGATGGTCGACGGACATGCCTGGGCC
Organism: Solirubrobacterales bacterium; assembly: GCA_013821475.1. GTDB lineage: Bacteria > Actinomycetota > Thermoleophilia > Solirubrobacterales > 70-9 > VAYN01. The sequence goes on along the minus strand of JACDGU010000100.1, from coordinate 2,239 downwards.
GAGCTCTCCGAGGGCGACGAGTTCGCCGGCTACCGGATCGAGCGCCGTCTCGGCCGCGGCGGCATGGGGATCCTCTACCTGGCGCTCGAGCCCGGGCTCGAGCGGCGGGTGGCGCTGAAGCTGATCCTTCCCGAGGCCGCCGCCGAGGAGGTCTTCGCCAGGCGCTTCGCCGAGGAGTCGCGCATCGCCGCCTCGATCGAGCATCCCAACGTCGTCCCGATCTACGCCGCCGGCGAGCAGGACGGCGTGCCCTTCATCGCGATGCGTTTCGTCTCCGGCTCGGACCTCGGCAAGCGGATCGCCCGCGATGACAGGCTTGAGCCGGCGCATGCCGCGGCGCTGATCGCCCAGGTCGGCAACGGCCTCGACGCGATCCACGCCGCCGGCCTCGTCCACCGCGACGTCAAGCCCGCCAACGTCCTGCTCAGCGGCGAGGACGGCGCCGAGCATGCCTACATCACCGACTTCGGCGTCGCCCGCAACCTCGCCACCCAGTCGGGGCTGACGCAGACCGGGCGCTTCGTCGGCACCCTCGACTACGTCGCCCCCGAGCAGATCTCCGGCGCCGCAGTCGACGCCCGGGTCGACGTCTACGCGCTCGGCTGCCTGCTCTACAAGCTGCTGACCGGCGAGGTCCCGTTCCCGCGCGAAGGCGAGGCGGCGCGCCTCTACGCCCACCTCAACGACCCGCCGCCGGCGCCCTCGCTGTACGTGCCGGTGGTGCCGATGGCACTCGACGACGTCGTCATCCGGGCGCTCTCGAAGTCGCCGGACGACCGCTACCCGTCGACCGGCGACCTCGGCCGGGCGGCGGTCGCGGCGCTGAGCGGGACCGCGGTCGCGATCCCCGAGCACACCGTCGCCACCGGCGCCGCCACGGTCGAACCGAGGACCGTCGCGCCGCCGCCGGCGAGGGTTGAACCACAAACCGCGCCGCCGCCCCCGACCGAGCCGACGGTCGCGAGCCCGACCTCCGCAGCCGATCGCGCCGCTGGGGATGTGGTGGCCCCTCCGGTGGCCAACAGGTCGAAAGCGGTGGAGGGACGCCGGCGCCTCGTGCTTGCAGGTGGGATGGCGGCGCTGGTCGCGGCGGGCGTCGTGGCTGTGGTGCTCGCGTCGGGCGGGGGCGGCGGAGAAGAACCTGCGGCAACGACCGCGAGGACGACGCCGATTGCGAGCACCAGCATGGAAGGTGTGAAGGGCGGGGAAAGCCCAGGGGGGAGTGGGAAGAAGGCGAAGCAGGCGCCGACCCCGTTGACCGAAGCGGAGGTGGTCGCCCGCGGCGACGCGATCTGCCGGCACAGCCAGGACAGCTTCAAGGAAGTCAGCGGACGGTTCGCCAACGGCGAGAACGAACCGAACCCCGAATACTCCGAAGCTCTGGTCGAGATCTCGTCGCTGGCGACGAGCCAGTTCAAGGCGCAGTTGCCGCCGGCTTCTCTCGAAGGCGCCTATGACAAGTACGTCGCCGCCCAGGAGGAAGTCGCGAAATGGGACCGTGAGGCGCTAAAGGCGGCGCAGGCCGGGGACGAAGCCGGCTACCTGGCGGCGCGTGCGCAGCGCAACGAAACCCAGGAAGAACGGCGCCTGCTCGCCGAAGCCGTGGGCTTCACGGAATGCAGCGGCAGCCGTCTCTAGGGAAGCGGCTGCAGGCCCAGGCGGGCGAGTGCGCCCGGCTCGGCTCGCCGCTCTACGCGGGGCTGCTGACGCGGGCCGCCGCCGACGCCGAGGCGGGAGGACCGGTCCGCGAGGTGCTCCGTGGACGCGAGGCTGATCCTTCCGGTTCGGCCCTGGCCCTGCGGCTGATGGGAGCGGTTCACCGCCTCGTCCTCAGCGGCGAGCTGCCGGAGCCGGCGGCCCGCTACGCCGATTCGCCACCCGATCCGGCGACCTGCCGGCCGGCCTTCCGCACATCTCTGGCGGAGCGGACCGAGGAGCTGCGCCGGTTGGTCCTGCTCCCGGTCCAGACCAACGAGGTCGGACGCTGCGCGGCGCTGCTGCCGGGGTTCCTCGCCGTCGCCGAGCGCACCGGGCTGCCACTGCGGCTGCTCGAGCTGGGCGCGAGCGCCGGGCTCAACCTGCGCTGGGACCGGTACCGCTACACGGCTCGGGACTTCGCCTGGGGGCCGTGCGACTCGCCGCTGCGGGTCGCCTTTCGTCTCGACGGGGAGACGCCGCCGTCGGCCGCGGTCGAGGTCGCCACCGTCGTCTTCCACTCGATCGTGATGCAGTACCTCTC
>JACDGU010000099.1 GCA_013821475.1 Solirubrobacterales bacterium | reverse complement strand
GCCGAGCGCCGCGCCCACCTCGACGGCTTCGCCGCGGCACGCCGGCCTTCGCGGACGGAGCTGCGCAAGGGCTACGGCCAGGCGCTGGCCCAGCGCAACGCCCTGCTCTCCCGCCTCGCCGCCGGGTTTGGCCAGCCCGCTCAGCTCGACGTCTGGGACGCGGGGATGGCCGCCGCCGCCGCACCTTTGATCGCCGCCCGTGACGAGGCGATCGCCGAGCTGGCGGCCCCGTTCGTGGACGCCGCCGCCGAGCTCGGGCTCGAGGGTGGCGCCAGCATCGCCTACGCGCCACGGGCCAGCGGCTCGGCCGAGGAGATCCAGGCTGGGCTCGAGGAGCGGCGCGATCAGGACATCCGCCTCGGCCGCAGCTCCTGGGGCCCCCACCTCGACGACCTCAAGCTTGATCTCGCCGGCCGCTCGCTGCGGCGCTACGGCTCCCAGGGCCAGCAGCGGGCGGCTCTGCTGGCGCTGCTGTTCGCCGAGCGCGAGGTGCTGCGCGACGCCCGCCGGGTCATCCCCCTGCTGCTGCTCGACGACGTGATGAGCGAGCTCGACCCCGGCCGCCGCGATCGTCTCGTCGGCCGCCTTGGCGATGGCGGCCAGGTCCTGATCACCGCCGCCGACGAAGGGTCCCTGCCGCCCCCGGCGTTGCGCTCCGTGGTACGGCTGCCCCCACTCGATAGCGCGGCCGCCGCGTGAGCCGCCGCCGTGCCCCTCGTCAGGCCTCGGCGGCGATCCGCGCCGCCCGCGACATGGTCGCCCCGCAGACCGGTCTGGCGGCGATCCAGGCGGCCTGGGCCGGGACCGTCGGCGAGCAGCTGGCGACCGTCGCCACCCCGGTCTCCGAGCGCGCCGGGACGCTGACGATCGAGTGCTCCGACAGCGTCTGGGCCCAGGAGCTCGACCTGATGCAGACCCAGTTGCTGGAGCGCTTGGCAGCCGAGTTGGGGGAGCGGGCCCCGAAAGCGCTGAAGTTCCGCCTCAAGTCGTCTCGCTCTTGACCCTCTTTGTTCACGATTTGCAGGTAATTCGCGAATTGAGGGTCTAGGTTCCGCGGGTCCAAACTGGTATTCTTATGGTAACTCGCGTCACGCCCCGATTCGCGTGGAGACAGTCTCCACGCGGCGGGGTTTTCTGCGTCAACCGGAAGGGACTCATTGCCTGATAACAACGCCAGTGTCTCGAAGACCGACGCCGCCTACGGCGCCGCCGACATCACCGTCCTCGAGGGGCTGGAAGCCGTCCGCAAGCGTCCCGGCATGTACATCGGCTCGACCGGCCCGCGCGGCCTCCATCACCTCGTCTACGAGGTTGTCGACAACTCCGTCGACGAGGCCCTCGCCGGCCACTGCGACAGCGTCAAGGTCACCCTGCACCCGGACAACAGCTGCACCGTCTTGGACGACGGCCGCGGCATCCCGGTCGGGATCATGGAGAAAGAGCAGCGGCCGGCGGCCGAGGTCGTGCTGACGGTCCTCCACGCGGGCGGCAAGTTCGGCGACGGCGGCGGCTACAAGGTCTCCGGCGGCCTGCACGGAGTCGGCGTCTCGGTCGTCAACGCCCTCTCCGAGCGCCTCCATCTGCAGATCACCACCGACGGCTTCGTCTGGTCCCAGGACTACGAGCGCGGCAAACCGATGAACGACCTCAGCAAGGGCGAGGCCAGCGACACCCACGGCACCCAGATCACCTTTCTCCCAGACCTCGAGATCTTCGAAGAGATCGGCTTCGAATTCGAGACCCTGGTCGAGCGGCTGCGCGAGACCGCCTTCCTCACCCGCGGCCTGAAGATCGAGCTGGTCGACGAGCGCGGCGAGGGCGAGGCCGTCACCTTCCAGTACGACGGCGGCATCGAGGACTTCGTCCGCCACCTCAACGACAACAAGGACGAGGTCCACAAGAAGGTCATCTACTTCGAGGGCGGCAAAGACGAGGGCCAGGTCGAGATAGCGATGCAGTGGAACACCTCCTACCAGGAGTCGATCTTCAGCTTCGCCAACAACATCAACACCCACGAGGGTGGCTCCCACCTCTCCGGCTTCCGCTCGGCGCTGACCCGGACCCTCAACGCCTACGCCCGCAACAAAGGGCTGCTCAAAGAGAAAGACGACAACCTCGCCGGCGAGGACGTCCGCGAGGGTCTCACCGCTGTGATCTCGGTCAAGCTCCACGACCCTCAGTTCGAGGGCCAGACCAAGACCAAACTCGGCAACCCGCCGATCCGCGGCCTGGTCGAGGAGATCGTCAATCGCAAGCTCGGCGAGTACCTGGAGGAGAACCCGACCGACGCACGACGCCTGATCGGCAAGGCGATCGACGCCTCCCGCGCCCGCGCCGCGGCCCGCAAGGCCCGCGACCTGACCCGCAAGTCGGCGCTCGAGAACTCGACCCTGCCCGGCAAGCTCGCCGACTGCTCGGTCAAGGACCCGAGCCTGGCCGAGATCTTCGTGGTCGAGGGCGATTCCGCCGGCGGTTCCGCCAAGCAGGCGCGCGACCGCAATACCCAGGCGGTGCTGCCGCTGCGCGGCAAGATCATCAACGTCGAGAAGAGCCGGATCGACAAGGTCCTCGCCAATACCGAGATCCAGGCCCTGATCACGGCGATCGGGACCGGCGTCCACGACGAGTTCGACATCGAGGGCGCCAGGTACCACAAGATCGTGATGGCGACCGACGCCGACGTCGATGGTGCCCACATCCGCACCCTGGTCCTGACCTTCCTCTACCGGCAGATGCCGGAGCTGATCGACGCCGGCTACGTCTACATCGCCAAACCGCCGCTCTACCGGGTCAAGCAGGGCAACCAGGAGACCTACCTGGAGCGCGAGTCCGAACTCGAGGAGCTGCTGCTGCGCGGCAAGCTCGAGGATTTCGAGCTGGTCGATGCGGCCGGCGACTCGAAGAAGCTGACCTCCAGCCGCTGGCAGGCCTACGTGCGGCGCTCGAAAGAGTACGAGGGCTGGGGCTCCTCGCTACAGGCCGCCTTCGGCGCCGAGACCGTCCGCTTCCTCGAGGAATCGAACCTGCTCGACGAAGCGGTCCACAGCATTGACGAGGCGGCGAAACTGCTGGCGACCCGGGCGATCGAGGGCGCGCCCTTCGACACCGAGGTGCTCTCGGTCTCCGAGGACCTGCTCGTCGTCAAGGCGATCGAACGCAAGAGCGGCTTGGCCCGGACCCACCGGCTGCCGACGACGCTCTTCTCCAGCCACGACTACCGCAAGTTCGTCGAGGTCCACGAGGCGCTGCTGAAACAGGTCGGCCGACCGCCGTTCACGATCAACTTCGGCGAGCGCCGCAACGCCGCGACCTCGTTCCAGACGCTGCGCGGGGCGGTCCTTGAGCTCGCTCGCCACGGCGTCTCGCTGACCCGGTTCAAGGGGCTCGGCGAGATGAACGCCGACCAGCTGCGCGAGACGACGATGGACCCCGCCAGTCGCACCCTGGCCCGGGTCACGCTTGAAGACGCCACCGCGGCCGACCGGATCTTCTCGATGCTGATGGGCGACCAGGTAGCTCCACGACGCGAATTCATCGAGAAACACGCGAAAGAGGTGCGTTTCCTTGACGTATAGGTCAGACGCACGCCGATCTGCCGAGGGAGGGACCCGCTGATGGCGCTCGAGGCGCTGACCGGCCACATCGAAGACCGCGGTCTCGAGAAAGAGATGCGTTCGTCGTACCTCGACTACGCGATGAGCGTGATCGTCGGCCGGGCGCTGCCGGATGCCCGCGACGGGCTCAAGCCGGTCCACCGCCGCGTCCTCTACGCGATGCACGACGTCGGCCTGCAGCCGACCCGCGCCTACCGCAAGTGCGCCTTCATCGTCGGCGAGGTGATGGGCAAGTACCACCCGCACGGCGACTCGGCGATCTACGACACGCTGGTGCGGATGGCGCAGGACTTCTCGCTGCGCTACATGCTCGTCGACGGCCAGGGCAACTTCGGCTCGATCGACGACGACCCCGCTGCGGCAATGAGGTACACCGAGGCGCGCCTCACCCGCCTCGCGACCGAGCTGCTGCGCGACATCGACGCCGACACCGTCGACTTCGGGCCCAACTACGACGAAACGACGCAGGAGCCGCTGGTCCTGCCGGCCCGCTTCCCGAACCTGCTCGTCAACGGCACCTCGGGGATCGCGGTCGGGATGGCGACCAACATCCCGCCGCACAACCTGCGCGAGGTCTGCGGCGCAGTCGCCGCCTACATCGACGATCCCCAGATCGAGATGGCCGGGCTGATGGAGCACATCAAAGGCCCCGACTTCCCCGGCGGCGGGATCATGAGCCGCGAGGGGATCAGGGACGCCTACGAAACGGGCCGCGGCAGCATCAAGGTCCGTGCCCGCGCCCACGTCGAGCCGCTGCGCGCGGGCAAGGAGGCGATCATCGTCACCGAGCTGCCGTTCACGGTCAAGAAGCTCGGCGACGGCGGCCTGGTGACCAAGATCGCCGACCTCGTCCGCGACAAGAAGCTGGAGGGGATCTCCGACCTGCGCGACGAGTCCGACGGCTCGGGGATGCGGCTGGTGATCGAGCTCAAGCGCGGTGGGCCGCCGGCCAAGGTCGTGCTCAACAACCTCTACAAGAAAACCTCGATGCAGACGACCTTCGGCGCCAACATGGTGGCGCTGGTCGACGGCGTGCCGAGGACGCTGAGCCTGCTCGAGCTGATCAAGTGCTACGTCGACCACCAGCGCGAGGTCGTCACCCGCCGGACCCAGTACGAACTGCGGCGTGCCGAGGCCCGCGCCCACATCCTCGAGGGATTGCTGGTCGCGCTCGACAACCTCGACGCGGTGATCAAACTGATCCGTGCCTCGAGCGATCCCGACGAGGCCCGCGACGGGCTGATCGACAGCTTCGAGCTCTCCCGCGAGCAGGCGCAGGCGATCCTCGACATGCGACTGCAGCGCCTGACCGCGCTCGAGGCCGACAAAGTCCGGGCCGAGCACGCCGACCTGATGGAGCGGATCGGCGAGCTGCGGGCAATCCTCGGCGACGAGGCGAAGGTGATGGCGATCGTCAAGGAGGAGCTGGCCGAAATCGTCGCCTCCTACGGCGACGAGCGGCGCACCGAACTGGCCCACTTCGAGGGCGACGTCGGGATCGAGGACATGATCGCCGACCAGCAGATGGTGATCTCGCTGACCGCCTCCGGCTACGTCAAGCGACTGCCGCTGGCGACCTACCGCCAGCAGCACCGCGGCGGCGTCGGGGTGATGGGGATGAACCTCAAAGACGACGACTACATCGCCCACCTCCACATCTCCTCGACCCACGACTACCTGCTGTTCTTCACCAACCGCGGCAAGGTCTACCGGCTCAAGGTCTACGAGCTGCCGGAGGGCTCGCGCAACGCCAAAGGCAGCTCGCTGAACAACCTGCTGCCGCTGCGCGAAGCCGAGAAGGTGATGGCGGTGATCCCGACCCGGGACTTCAAAGAGAATCGCTACCTCGCCTTTGCCACCGCCAAAGGCCTGATCAAGAAGACCGAGTTCCTCGCCTACAACACGCCGATCCGCGCCGACGGGATCATCGCGATCAAGGTCCGCGACGGCGACGAGCTGGTCCAGGTCCGGCTCACCTCCGGCGAGGACGACATCCTGATGGTCTCCCACTCCGGTAACGCCTCGCGCTTCTCGGAGGAACTGGTGCGGCCGATGGGTCGCGACACCAGCGGCATCAAAGGCATGAACGTCGCCGGCAAGGACAACCGCGTCCTGGCGATGGACATCGCCCGCAACGACACCGAACTGTTCGTCGTCACCGAGAACGGCTACGGCAAGCGCACCCCGGTCTCCGACTACCCGATCAAGGGCCGCGGGACCAAAGGTGTCCTCACCGCCCGCCTGACCGAGAAGAAGGGCGGCCTCGCCGGCGCCCTGATCGTCGGCGAACACCAGGAGCTCCTCTTCATCTCCCAGAACGGCATGGTCCAGCGCACCTCCGTCAGCGGCATCTCCCAGATGGGGAGATCGACGCAGGGGGTGAAGGTGATGAACATCAAGGACGACGACCGGGTCAGCGCCGTGGCGCTGGTGGTCGAGTCCGATACCCCGGAGGTGCCGGTCGGGGATGAGGCGGGGGACGAGATTCCGGTGCAGGAGGATGCAGTCGCAGATGGTGGGGACGAGTAGGTCCATCTGCGCAACAGATGTGGAGGCTTGATGGACCTACTCGTCCCCACCTCCAGCACAGCGCCCACTTCACGGAAGCTCCAACCCGAACCCGAGCCGATCCTCGCCGGGTATCGGCCAAGAGTGTCGGCGACACCGCGCTTGGATCGTCGAAGCTTCCGAGGGCGGGAAGCTAACCGCAACCCCTTTTGCGGCGGTACGTCCCTTGGGCGTTTAGATCTGCGGGACTCGTATCGGGGGGAGGGGTAGGCCTTCCCGGAACCTCCCCGCTGTTCGTGACGGGAAGGCCTACCCCTCCCCCATAGGACTGCCGCGGCCCTAAGCAGCCTGCGGTAAGTACTGCTGCCAGGTCTGCGGGATCTTGGGGCTTGCGACTTGGATGAAGACGGTTGCTTCGGGGGCCTTGGGGGCGTTCTTGGGGTGCATGTGGATCTCCCGGGGCAGGCGGTTGCCCTTTCTCCTGTTGCACGTGGCGCAGGCGGCGACGATGTTCTCCCAGACCGACTTGCCGCCGCGTGAGCGGGGGATGACGTGGTCGACGGTGAGGCCGGACTTGGTCGAGCCGCAGTACTGGCAGGTCCAGGAGTCGCGGGCGAGGACGGCGCGGCGGGTGATCTTGCGGCGGTGGGCCTCGCGGGGGATGCGGACGTAGTTGAAGAGGCGGATCACGTCGGGGCGCTCCATCGTCATGTGCTCGGAGTGGAGGGCGCCCTCGCGTTGCTCGAGCAACTCGGCCTTCTCCTTGAGCAGCAGCACAGCGGCGCGTCTCAGCGTGCAAACGTTGATCGGCTCATACGTCGCATTGAGCACCAGAACCCGTGCCATCGTGCTGAGAATTGTAGGGCGCCCGGGGTCCGGCGAGCGTGGCGGAGGTCGATCAGGCCCCGAGCGGATAGGTGCCGAGCAGCCGAACCGAGTCGGCCTTGGTCCGCAGCTGGGCGATCGCCTCGGCCACCGGGGGGTCCTCGGCGGCTCCCTCGAGGTCGCAGAAGAACATGTAGCGGCCGAGCTCCCGGCGCAGCGGTCGCGACTCGATCCGGCTGAGGTTGATCTGTCGCGAGGAGAACTCGGCGAGCGCGTCGACCAGGGCACCGGGGTGGTCGTCGCCGAGCTCGGAGAAGACCAGCGAGGTCTTCCAGGGCCCGCCGCCCTCGGGCTCGGTTCCGGCCGGCGCGATCCAGAGGAAGCGGGTGACGTTGGTCTCCTCGTCCTGGATCCCCTCGCGCAGGATCGTGCAGTCGTAGAGGCCCGCCGCGGCGCGGGCGCCGATCGCCGCCCAGGGTCGCACCGACTCGGAGACCATGCGCACGGCGGCGGCGGTGCTGCTGACGCTGCGCAGTTCGACCCCGGCGAGGTTCTCGCGCAGGAAGCGGGCGCACTGGGCCAGCGGCTGGGGATGGGAGAGCACCGCCTCGACTTCCTCGAGCTCGACCCCCTCGCGGGCGATCAGGTGGTCGCGGACGGCGTAGTCGTGCTCGCCGAAGATCGTCACCCGCTCGGCCTCGAAGGCGAGGGTGTCGAGGGTCGGCCGTACCGAGCCCTCGATCGAGTTCTCGATCGGGACCAGGGCGCGGTCCGCCTCGCCTGACTGGACGGCGAGGATCGCGTCGGGAATCGTCGTCGTCCGCAGCGGCTCGAAGCCGCCGGCCGGTGCCGCTTCGAGGAGCGCGTCCTCGGTGAAGGTTCCCGCCGGGCCGAGGTAGGCGATCCGCATCCGCCGGGACCTATTCGATCGTGACCGTGTAGGTGGCTTCGTTGTTTTGGGTGACGTGCTCTTCGGGGACCGGCTGGACTTCGACTTCCAGCGCGACCTGGCCTTTTGGCGCCGGCGTCAGCGGGATCGAGACCGAGGCGCTTTCACCGACTTCGATGCTTTCGATCGTGCCGCTGAGGGTGTTGCCGCCGTTGACGGAGACCGAGACTTCGACCCCGTTCTCGGTCGATTCGCCCTGGTTTTCAACTTGAACTTCGACTTCCGGCGTTTCTTCGCCGGCAACCGTCGCCGGCGCGCCTTCGACCAGTTCGGTCCCGTTGAGGCTGGTCCCGACCAGGCCGAGCCCGTGGACCCCCCCGGTCGTGGCGCCGGTGCTGCCGCCGCTGACCGCGCCGAGCGCACTGGTCACGGTGCTTTCGTCGAGCCACTTGGTCCCTTCCGGCAGGAAGGTGCTCTTCGGCACATCGGAGCCGTCGATCCCGTTGGTGGCGAGGACGCCGTCGATTTCCGGTCGCACCACCTGTTCGTAGAGGACGTCGGAGGCGAGCAGGCTCTGCATCTGCTTGGCGATCGCGGTCGAGGCCTGGGCCGCGCCTTCGGCGCCGAGCGCGGTGCTCATCTTGTCGGCGATCTTCGCCATCGCGTCGGCCCGCAGCTCGTAGACGAGCTTCAGCGTGTTCTGGGCGCTGCCCATGTCGCCGGGAGCGCTGAGGCCGTCGATCCGCGAGGCGTAGCTGCTCATCGCGCTGCTTTCGGCGCTGACCTCGTTGGTGAACTCGGTGACCGAGAGGTTGCCGGGGTCGTTGAGTTTGCCGAAGAAGGCTTTGCTGGTCTGTTCGGTCTCCTGGGCGATCTGGGTGACGTTGCGCGAGTAGTCGCTGAGGGCGCTGCGGGCGCGGGCGTCGAGGCAGCCCTTGACGCCGAGCACGACCAGGATCAGGAGGACCAGGCCGCCGCCGAGCGCGAGGCCGCGCCGCAGCATGATCTGCTGACGTTCGGGTCGCGGTGGGCGCCGTCCGCTTCGACGCGGGGCGCGGGCTGCTGAATCCTCCAAGGGAGCGCTCTCCAGGCTGGTTGGGGTGGGCGGAGAGTATGAAGCCTGGCGGCGTCGGCGCGTCAAGAGCGCCGGCAAACGGTGCCTTTTTCCCAGTTCGCGGCGCAGGACCCGTCCGCGGGCCGGCGAACTTGAAGGAGCTTTGGTCGGCTCCCTGGTTCTAAATCGCTTCCTGATCGAGCGCCGCATCGGCAGCGGCGGCTTCGGCGTCGTCTACGAGGCCTGGGACGGCCGCCTCGAGCGCCCGGTCGCGGTCAAGGCGATCGAGCAGCAGGGCGAGGCGGGGCGCCGGGTCCTGCGCGAGGCCCAGGCCGCCGCCAGGCTCAACCACCCGGGCATCGTCACCCTCTACGAGCTCGGCGAGGAGGACGGCAACGCGCTGCTGGTCAGCGAGCTGGTCGAGGGCTCGACTCTGGCACGGCTCGCCCATGCCGGCGAGCTCTCCGATCGCGAAATCGGCGAGGTCGGTGCCGACCTCTGTGAGGCGCTCGACCACGCCCACTCCCGCGGCGTCGTCCACCGCGACATCAAGCCCCAGAACGTGCAGGTGACCGAGACCGACGGCGAGCCGCACGCGAAGCTGATGGACTTCGGCATCGCCCATCTCGCCGACGGCGCGGCGCTGACCGCACCGGGAGACATCGTCGGCACGCTCGCCTACATGTCGCCCGAGCAGGCCGAGGGTCGGCCGGCCGGGCCTGAGGCCGACGTCTACTCGCTGGCCCTGGTCCTCTACGAGTGTTGGAGCGGCGAGAACCCGCACCGCCGCGCCAGCCCGGCCGCGACCGCGCGGGCGATCGGCGCCCGCACCCGGCCGCTGCGCCGGTTGCGTCCCGACCTGCCC
>JACDGU010000250.1 GCA_013821475.1 Solirubrobacterales bacterium | reverse complement strand
GTTTTGTGCCGCTGGCCGAGATGCCTCCCTCGGACGGCCCTCAGCGATCCAGCCAGTCAGGCAAGTGAGGAGGCACCACCGGCCCCTCCCATGCCCTGCCAGCTCAATTCGAGCAGTTCTCGCAGCGACCCCGCAGCACCACGTCGTGCTCGGTGATCTCGAAGTCGAGGCTCTCCGACAGCTTGCCGATCGCCTGCTCGAGCGAGGGATCCTCGAAGGGGACCATGCGGCCGCAGTCGCGACATATCGCGTGGTGGTGGTGGTGGCCGGTGGGATCGACCCGCTCGTAGCCGGCGGTGCCGCGGCAGACCTCCATCCGCTGGACCAGGCCGAGCTGCTCGAGCTGCTCGAGCGCGCGGTAGACGCTGGCCCGGCCGACCGGCGGCTGGCGTCGGCGCAGCTCGTCGTCGAGATCGAGCGCAGTGACCGCGCAATCGTGGCGGGAGAGCGCTTCGACCACGGCACGCCTGGCCCCGCCGCGGCGCAGGCCGGCGTCGGCGAGGGTCGCGAGCGCGTGCTCCGCCCAGCGGCTGGTGACCTCCGTCTCCACACCCTCGATCCTAGAGACCGCGCTCACGTCGCCTCCGAGAATCCGGCGTGGCCGAGCTCTGCCGACGCGGGCCCGGCACGACGATCGCGCAGCTGGGCGATCGCCACCGCGGCAAGGAAGGCGGCGGTGGCGACGCCGATCACCGCCGAGCTGGCCGGCAGCGAGGCGATCCGGTAGCTGAGCGCGAGGCCGATCCACATCGAGGCGACCGCGATCGCGGCCGAAAAACCGAGGCCGAGCCATGGGTTGTCGGTCAGCAGCCGGGCGGCGCCACCTGGGGCGGCGAGCAGGCCGAGCAGAAGCAGCGCGCCGACGGCCTGGGTCGCCTCCGCCGTGACCACCGCGAGGACGACGAAGAAGCCCAGACCCAGCGCCCCGACCGGCAGCCCGAGACCGCGGGCGACCTCGGGGTCGACCGAGCTGAACAGCAGCGGCCGGGCGATCGCCAGCAGGACCAGGCAGGCGGCGATGGCGATCGCCGCCCCCAGGCGCGCGTCGGCGGCCGAGAGGCCGAGGATCGAGCCGAAGAGAACGCGGACGGCGGCGGTGCCGTTGGAGCCGCTGGAGCCGCGGACGAAGATCGAGAGGAAGAGCGCGCCAAGCCCGAGGATCCAGGCGAAGACGGAGCCGATCACGACGTCGTCGGGGCGGGCGCGCTCGCCGAGGGCTCCCATCCCGACGGCGACCAGGATCGTCGCCGCGAAGAGCCCGAGCCTGATGTCGATCCCGGCCGCGGCCGCGGCGAGCGCGCCGGCGAAGGCGACGTGGCTGAGCGCGTCGCCGGCGAAGACCTGGCTGCGGAGGACGACGAAGTAGCCGACCAGGCCGCAGGCCGCGGCGACGAAAGTGCCGGCGAGGAAGGCGTTGCGCATGAACTCGTGCGCCAGCATCAGGCCGGCTCCGCCGCGAGGTTGCCGGCGGGCGAGCGCCGCCAGGCGAGCGCGCCGAGCGCCAACCGGGTCGCCACGTAGGTCCCGAAGGAGAGGCTCGTCACCCAGAAGCCGACCGGATAGGGCGAGAAGTAGGCGATCCCGAGGCCGAGCCAGGTGACGGCGAGGGCCAGCGCCACCGCGAACGCCAGGCCCGGCAGCGGGCGGGCGGTGAGCTGCTGCGCGGTGGCCGCCGGCGTCACCAGCAGGGCGAAGACGAGCAGGGCGCCGGTGATCTGCGCGGTGGCGGCGACAGCGAGCCCGAGCAGCAGCAAGAAGGCCACGCCCAGGAAGCGGGTCGGCACCCCGGCGGCGCGGGCTACCTCGCCGTCGACCGAGGCGAAGAGCAGCGGCCGGGCGATCGCCCCGAGGACGAGCAGCGCGGCGACGGCTACCCAGAGCAGGGTCTGCACCTGCCCGACGGTGATCCCGAGGAAGGTGCCGAAGAGCAGCGACTCGAGCCCGGCGAGCTGGCCGCTGTAGAGGCTGACAAAGAGGAAGCCGAGGCCGAGGCCGAAGGCCTGCAGGGCGCCGATCGCCGCCGACTCGCCGCCCTGGCGGGAGGGCACCGCGCCGCTGCGCGCTGCCAACACC
>JACDGU010000249.1 GCA_013821475.1 Solirubrobacterales bacterium | reverse complement strand
GCTCGCCATCACGCCCCGCGTCCCCGCGTGGTCGGAGTCGAAGGCGCGCAGCGGGTTGATGTCGATTCGCTCGCGGACGTCCTCGGAGAGCTCGCCCTCGTGCGCGTGCAGGTGCGCCTTCAGCTCCTCCAGGTAGGCGACCCGGGCGTCGAGCGAGCCGAGGCTGCCGAGCCGCAGCTCGACTCCGGGCACACCGAGCTCGCCGAGCACGTCGGCGAGCAGCATGATCGCCTCGGCGTCGGCCAGCGGCGAGTCGGTCCCGATCGCCTCGGCGCCGATCTGGTGGAACTGGCGGTAGCGGCCGGCCTGCGGGCGCTCGTGGCGGAAGAACGGACCGACGTAGGAGAGCTTCACCGGCTGCGCCAGTTTGTGCATCCCGTGCTCGAGGTAGGCGCGGCAGATCGGCGCCGTGCCCTCCGGCCGCAGGGTCAGGCTGCGCTCGCCCTTGTCCTCGAAGGTGAACATCTCCTTGCGGACGATGTCGGTCGATTTGCCGACGCCGCGTTCGAACAGCTCGGTGTCCTCGAAGGTCGGGGTCTGGATCGAGCCGTAGCCGGCGCGGCCCAGGATCGCCGCGGCGACGCCTTCGACCCGGGCCCGCGAACGGGCCTGCACGGGCAGGACGTCGAAGGTCCCGCGGGGCGCCTGGTACTTGCTTGCCATGGTCGGGCGACCTTAGAGGACGGAGGCGGCTAGCCCGGAGGCCACTAGCACGCCAGCTCGGCCAGAAACGGGTTGGTCGCCCGCTCGGCTCCAAGCGTCGTCAGTCCCATGTGACCGGGGTGGACGACCGTCTCCTCGGACTGCCCCTCGACCAGCGTCGTGATCGAGGCCAGCAGGGTGGGCCAGTCGCCGCCGGGAAGGTCGACGCGGCCGACCGAGCTCTGGAAGAGGACGTCGCCGGAGAAGATCGCGTCCTCGCCGCGGACGGCGTAGGTGACGTGGCCGGGACTGTGCCCGGGGGTGAAGATGACGTCGATCTCGAGCCCGGCGAGTTGCAGCGTCTCGCCGCCGGCGACGGTCTCGTCGGCCTCGTAGCTCTCGAACGGACCGAAGCCCTCGTAGGGGACGAAGCTCATGATGTCGGCCAGCACCGGCACCTCGATCACCGGGCAATAGACCGGCGCCCCCGTCGCCGCCGCAACCGGGGCGACGGCGCCGATGTGGTCGAAGTGGCAGTGGGTGATGAGGATCGCCTCGACCTCGGCACCCGTCGCCGCCACCGCGGCGATGATCCGCTCGGTCTCCTCACCGGGATCGACGATCAGTAGCCTGTCGGAGCCCTGGGGCCGGAACAGGAAGCAGTTCTCTGCCACCGGGCCGACCGTCAGCATCTCGACCTCGAGGCTCAACGGTCTTCGCGCTCGCGGATCCGGGCCCGCTCGCGTCTACGCCACAGCGCCATGTCGATGTAGTAGCCGGCGGGGATGTAGAAGGCGAGCATGAAGCCGCCGAAGGCGAGCGACGGCCCCAGCGGTTTTTGGAAGAGCACGATCAGCAGCAGGGCGAAGACGACGGCGGCGAAGATGCCGCGCATGAAGGAGTTGCGCCAGGTCGGCGGCAGGTCGGCCTTGGGACCGCTCGTTTTGCGTCCCGAGCGCGCCCTGGCTTTGGCCTCCTCGCGACTGCGCGGGCGCGAGGCGCGGGCTTTGGTGTCGATCCGGCCGCCCTGGGTGCCACGGCGCTTGCGGCGGCGCTTTTTTTTGGTCTGGGCCATGGGGTGAATCTAGATGATTTGGGTCGCGATCATCTGGGAGAGATCGCGTATTTGGGGCGCCGCGGACTAATCGGCGAGGGCCGCGAGCCGTCGCTCGATCACGTGCGCGGCGGGGTCGAAGCCGCGCATCGGTAAGTCGGCGGGATACTCGACCAGCGCCGCCGCCGGCACCAGCCCGACCAGCTCGGCCTCCAGCGGCCGGGCGCCGAGCGGCGCCGCGAGCGCGCGGACCGCCTCGACGACCTCGCAAAGCGGCACCGCCAGCGGGTCGTGGACGTTGGTCGAGACCTGGGTCCGGCCGCTGGCAAGGAGCAGGCCGATCGCCCGTACCCCGCGCGGGCCGCCGCCGGCCTCGCGCAATCCGGCGGCGACCGCCCGCGCCACCTCGAGGT
>JACDGU010000098.1 GCA_013821475.1 Solirubrobacterales bacterium | reverse complement strand
CCGCCGCGCTGGGCGGCGCCGAGAACGTCGCCTCGCCGCTGGCCGAGAGTCTCAGGGACGCCGGCAGCGTTGTCGTCGTCTGGGGTGAGCGCATCGTTCGCGAGGGCGACGCAGCCGCCGGCGCGCTGCTCGAGCTCGCCGCGGCGCTGAACGTGGCCGGCGCCGATGGCGCCGGCCTGCTCGAAGTCCCCGACTTCGCCAACGCCCGCGGCCTGCGCGAGGCCGGCTGCCTCCCTGACGCCGGCCCCGGCCTCTCCGCCGCCGACCCCGGCATGAGCTCCGAGGAGATCCGCGCCGCCCTCGAGTCCGGCGAGCTCGGCGCACTCGTCCTCTTCGGCGTCGACCCCCTGCGGGACTTCCCCGACACCCCCGCCTGGGAGGCCGCGCTGACCGCCGCCGAGTTCGTCGTCTCCTTCTCGATGTTCGAGACGCAAACCAGCGGCAAGGCGAATGTGGTCTTCCCTCTGGAGTCGCACGCGGAGAAAGACGGAACGGTCACGCACCCAGACGGTCGCCTGCAGAGGGTCCGTCCCTCAGCCTCTCGTCCCGGCGACATCCGCCCCAACTTCCAAGTCCTCGCTGAGCTCTCCACGGCCCTCGGCCACGACACCGGGATCACCTCCCAGCCCACCGCCTTCGCAGCTCTGACCCAGGCAGTCCCCTTCTACTCCGCGATCACCGAGGAGAGCATCGGTGGCCGCGGCATCCGCTGGCAGGACACCCAGGCTTCCGCGAATGTGCCGAGCGCCTCGGAGAGCGCCGGCGGGGCCTCCGAGCGTTTTGCGCGGGAGGAGAACGGTGCAATCGGCGACAGCAGCACCGCTCCCCAGCGACGAGTTGCGAGCGAGGAGGCCCCACCGGCGCTCTCCCTCGCGCTAGGCACCTACCGCGACCTCTGGGCCGGCCCGATCACCGAGCTCAACCCCCCGCTGAAATTCTTGGCCCCCGAGCAGCGCGTCGAGGTGTCGCTGGCCGACGCCGACCGCCTCAACCTCAGCTCCGGCGACACGGTCAAGGTCGCCCAAAACGGCTCCAGCGTCAACGCCCGCGTCCTGATCAGGGAACGGATGAGCGACGGCGTCTGCTTCCTCAGCGAGGGCACCGCGGCCAACAACGCCAACGCCCTGCTCAACGGCGGCCCGGTCAGCGTCGAGATCACCAAGGTCGAGGCCTAAGTGCTTTCCATAGCCGATACGACCTTCGTCGAAGCGACCTGGATCATGATCGCCAAGTCGCTGGTGATCTTCGCGATCATCTTCGGGATCCTGCCGATCCTGACCGTGGTCGAGCGCAAACTGATCGGCCGCTTCCAGCATCGCTACGGCCCCAACCGGGTCGGCCCCTACGGCCTGATGCAGCCGCTTGCCGACGTCGGCAAGCTGATCTCCAAGGAGTCCTTCCGGCCCGAAAACGCGGTCTCGACCCTGTTCATCCTCGGGCCGCTCTTGCCGGTCCTCTCCGGCGTCCTGGCGCTGGCAATCCTGCCCTGGGGCAACGTCCAGGACGGCGTCGGCCTCTACGGGATCGACGTCCCGATCGGGATCCTCTACTTCTTCGCCGTCGGCTCGATCGCCTTCTACGGACTGCTCCTCGGCGGCTGGTCCTCGGGCTCCAAATACAGCCTGCTCGGGGCGATGCGCTCGGCCGCCCAGCTGATCTCCTACGAGGTCTCGATGGGCCTGGCGCTGCTCGGCGTGATCATGATGAGCGGCTCGCTCTCGCTGGTCGACATCGTCGAGGCGCAGAACAAGATCTGGTTCTTCATCCCCCAGTTCGTCGGCTTCCTGATCTTCATGCTGGCCGGCTTCGCCGAGACCAACCGCACCCCGTTCGACATGCCCGAGGCCGACGCCGAGCTGGTCCAGGGATTCATGACCGAGTACGGCGGCATGCGCTTCGGCTCCTTCCTGCTGGTCGAATACATGGAGATCCTGGTCGTCTCCGGGATCGCAGCGGCGATGTTCCTCGGCGGCTGGATGGGCCCCGGCCCGGGCTTCCTCGACCCGGTCTGGATGCTGGCGAAGATGTTCGCCCTCGTCTTCATCTTCATCTGGGTCAGGGCGACGCTGCCGCGTCTGCGATATGACCAGCTGATGAGCCTCGGCTGGAAAGTGCTGCTGCCCCTGGCGACGCTCAACGTCCTCGTCACCGCGGTCCTGGTGGTGGTCACGTGAGCGCCGACAACGGCCAGGGCAACGGCGCGGCTCCCTTCGATCCGAAGACCGCTGCCTACCTCGACTCGATCGACGTCGTCCAGGTCCAGCGCGGGCCCGATGTCGGCGGCGTCGGCGGCGCCTACCGCGCCTTCGGCGAGACCCTGCGCGGCCTGAAGACGACGATGGCGCGGCTGATCGAGGGCCCGCTGACGATCGAGTACCCGGAGGAGAAGACGCCGGTCTACCCGCGCTTCCGCGGCCGCCACAAGCTGCACAAGTTCGAGGACACCGGGCTCGAGAAATGCGTCGGCTGCTCGCTCTGCGCCGCCGCCTGCCCGGCCGACTGCATCCGCGTCGTCGCCGCCGAGAACATCCCCGGCGAACGCGTCTCCGCCGGCGAGCGCTACGCCGCCGTCTACGAGATCAACCTCTCGCGCTGCATCTTCTGCGGCTACTGCGAGATCGCCTGCCCCTTCGACGCGATCACGATGGGCCACGACTACGAGATGGCCGACTACGACCGCAGCGACCTGATCTTCACCAAAGAGATGCTGCTGGCCGAGCCGATCGAGCGCACGCCGCTGAAAAGCGAGGGCGAGTAGATGGAAGCGGTGCTGTTCTTCCTCGCCGCGATCGGCGCGCTCGGCGGCGCGATCGGTGTCGTCGCCCTGCAGAACCCCTTCTACAGCGTGCTGGCGCTGATCGCCCACCTGTTCTCGCTCGCCGTCCTCTTCCTGATGCTGACCTCGGCCTTCGTCGCCGCCGCCCAGGTCGTCGTCTACGCCGGCGCGGTGATGGTCCTCTACGTCTTCGTCGTCGCCTACGTCGGCGGCGGTGGCGAGCCGGTCGGCAGGGACCTGCCCAATCAGCGCTTCCTCGCGATCCTCGTCGCCGGCATCCTCTTCGTCGAGCTCTCCGCCGCCGTCCTCTCCTCCGCCCTCCTCGCCCTCGGCACCCACGGCCCCGACGTCAAGCCCGGCTTCGGCGACCCCGCCGCGATCGGCCGCCTGCTCCTGGAAAAGTTCTTGCTGCCTTTTGAGGCCTCCTCACTGGTCTTGCTGATCGCGGCCGTCGGAGCGATCGTCCTTGCGGGGCGGAAACGGGAGACCGCGTGAACATCGAGTGGTACATCGTTCTTTCATCCCTGCTCTTCGCAACGGGCGCCGTCGGAATCGTCATCCGCCGCAGCCCGATGGTGATCCTGCTCTGCCTCGAGCTGATGCTCAACGCCGGCAACCTCGCCCTCGTCGCCTTCAGCCGTGAGGTCGGCAACCAGCAGGGCCAGGTCTTCGCCCTGGTCGTGATGGTGATCGCCGCCTGCGAGGTCGTCGTCGGCCTCGGCCTGATCGTCGCGATCTTCCGCCGCAAGCTCTCGCTCGACGTCGACGATCTCTCGAGGCTGCGCGGATGAGCGCCACCGGCTGGGCCTGGCTCGTCCTCCTGCTGCCGCTGCTCGGCTCGATCGCGATCGGGCTCGGCTTCAAGGTGCTGCCGGCGAAGCTCGCCGGGATCATCGGCACGGTCGCGATCGGCCTCGCCTTCCTCTGCGGGATCGGCGCCCTGCTCTGCCTGCTCGGCGAAGGCGCCGACGCCCGCCACCACGCCTCCTCGCTCTGGGAGTACGCCAGTGTCGCCGGCCTGCACATCAAATTGGGGATCTACGTCGACCCGCTCTCGACCTTCATGGTTTTGGTTGTCACCGGCGTATCGACCCTGATCCACCTCTACTCCTACGGCTACATGCAGTCCGACGAGGGCTACCACCGCTTCTTCAGCTATCTCAACTTCTTCGTCTTCTCGATGCTGCTGCTGGTACTGGCCGGCAACTTCGTCCTGCTGATCGTCGGCTGGGCCTTCGTCGGCTTCGCCTCCTACGCCCTGGTCAGCTTCTGGTACCGGCGCACGACCGCGACCCGGGCGGGGATGAAGGCCTTCGTGATCAACGTCGTCGGCGACATCGGCCTGACCCTCGCCGCCTTCCTGATCTTCCGCGAACTCGGGACCTTCGAATACACCGAAGTCTTCGCCAAGGCGCCGCAGGTCTTCCACACCAACGAGTGGACGGTGACCGCGATCTGCCTGCTGCTGCTGGTCGGCGCCTTCGCCAAGTCGGCGCAGCTGCCCTTCCACACCTGGCTGCCCGATGCGATGGAGGGCCCGACCCCGGTCTCCTCGCTGATCCACGCGGCGACGATGGTCACCGCCGGCGTCTACCTGATCGCCCGCACCCACTCGCTCTTCGTCCTCGCCCCGACGGCGGCCGACATCTCCGCCTTCGTCGGCCTGGCGACGCTGCTGGTCGCCGGCACGATCGCCCTGGCGATGACCGACCTCAAGCGGGCGATCGCCTACTCGACGATGAGCCAGATCGGCTACATGATCATGGGCGTCTCGATCGGCGCCTACAGCGCCGGGATGTTCCACCTGATGACCCACGCCTTCTTCAAGGCGCTGCTGTTCATGGCCGCCGGCTCGATCATCGCGGCGATGGCCAACAACCAGAACATCGACAACATGCGCGGCTTCGGCAGGGCGATGCGCTTCACCTCGATCACGATGGTCTGCGGCGGCTTGGCCCTGGCCGCCTTCCCCGGCACCTCGGGCTTCTTCTCCAAGGACGAGATCCTCGCCTACGCGACCGCCCGCGGGGGGATGTACGAGATCTTCACCGTGCTCGGCTACGTCGGCGCCCTGCTGACCGCGATCTACACCTTCCGGCTGATCTTCCGCGTCCTCCCCGGCAAGCCCTGCGCCGAGGCCCAGGAGCTGATCGACAGCGGCCACGTCCACCACGCCCACCCCTTCAACCCGGGGAGCGGCGAAGAGGAGGACACCGACGTCGGCTTCCCGGGCGCGGACCACCACATCGCTGAGCAGTCGCTGACGATGCGGATCGCGATGGGCGTGCTCGCCTTCCTGGCGCTGTTCGCCGGTCTGGTCCAGATCCCCGGCGTCGACGACACGATCACCAACTTCCTCGACCCGGTCTTCGCCGACTCGCCGCTGGCGGCGATCCACCCCTCGACCAGCGCCTCCTGGGTCGGCCTCGCGATCGGCGCCGCGATCTCGCTGGCCGGGACCGGCATCGCCTACCTGCTCTACATCGTCAAGCCGGACATGCCGGGCCTGCTCGAACGGCGCCTGAAGCCGATTCACACCTTCCTCGCCAACAAGTGGTACTTCGACGAGCTGATCGACATCCTCGTCGTCCGCCCGGCGCTGGCCGTCGGCCGCTTCGCCAACAACGTCTTCGAGCGCCTCGTCGTCGACGGCCTCGTCACCGGCACCGAGGAGACCGTGCGCGGCGGCGGCGGCATCGTCCGCGCCGTCCAGAACGGTCTCGTCCGCAGCTACGCCCTGCTTCTGATCGCCGGCGTCGCCGGCCTCACCCTCTACTTCCTGATCGTGCAGTCATGATCAACGCTCTGCTCTGGGCTCCGCTGGCGTTCGGGATCGTCGGCCTCTTCCTGCCGAAGCGGGCAACCGGTTGGTGGGCCGTGCTCGGCACGCTCGTCACCCTGGGAATCGCGATCTCGATGGTTACCGGTTTCGACTCGGGCTCCTCGGGCCTGCAGGACACGGTCGACATCTCCTGGATCTCCGGGCTCGGCGTCGACTACAGCCTCGGGATCGACGGCCTCAACCTCTTCCTGATCGTCCTGACCTCGCTGCTCTGGCTCGGCGGCACCGCCTTCGCCGCCTTCCGCCCGCAGGAGAAACCGCAGCTCTTCTTCTTCCTGATGCTGGTCGCCGAGACGGCGACGCTGGGCTCGTTCCTGGCTCAGGACCTGCTGCTGTTCGTCCTCTTCTTCGACTTCATGCTGGTCCCGTTCTACTTCCTCTTCGGCGCCTGGGGCAGCGACCGGGTGGGCGGCCCGACGGCGGCCGCGGCGACGATGAAGATGATCGTCTACACCCTGATCGGCTCGCTGCTGATGCTGGTCGGGGCGATCGCCACCGCGATCATCTCCGCCGACGGCGGCCACCTCACCTTCTCGATCGCGGCGATCCAGCAGCAGGGCCTCGGCGTCGACAGTCAGCGCTGGATCTTCTGGTTCTTCGCCGCCGCCTTCCTGGTCAAGATGCCCGCCTTCCTGCTCCACGGCTGGATGCCCGACGCCTACCGGGCGGCGCCGCTCCCGGTCCTGGTCGTCTTCTCCGGGGTGCTGGCGAAGGTCGGCGCCTACGGCTTCCTGCGGATCGTGCTGCCGCTGTTCCCGGCGGCGACGGTCGAATTCCAGACCGTGATCCTGGTCATCGCCCTGGCCTCGATCCTCTACGGCTCGGTGATGGCGTTCACCCAGACCAACGTCAGGTTGATCGCCGGTTACTCCTCGGTCGCCCAGCTCGGCTTCATCACCGCCGGAATCTTCGCCCTCCGGGCCGACGGCTCCGACGGGGCGATCCTGCAGATGGTCAACCACGGCCTCGTCGTCGCCCCGATCTTCATCATCGTCGCGATCCTCTACGAGCGGACCGGCACCGAGGACATCCGCGAGATGGGCGGGATGGCGCTGCGCGCCCCGGTCCTGGCGGCGCTCTTCCTGATCGTCAGCCTTGCCACCCTGGCGATGCCCGGCTCGGCCAACTTCATCGGCGAGTTCTACATCCTCAACGGGCTCTTCGAGTCGAAGATCGTCTTCGCCTTCGTCGCGATCAGCGGCGTCGCGATGTCGGCCTACTACGCGCTGCGCATGTACCAGCGGACGATGCACAACCGCAAGCCCGACGGGATCGCCTCGCGTGAGATCGGCCTCCGGGACGGCCTCGTTCTGGCGCCGCTGGTGCTCTGCATCCTCGGCCTCGCGCTCTACCCGCAGCTGATCCTCCACCGCACCGCGCCGACCGTCCAGCAGACGATCGCCAAGGTGACCGGTGGCCAGGCGCCGGAAGCGCAGCTGGCACAGAAATGAACTTCCACGAACCCCACATCGAGTACGCCGGCATCTCGCCGATCATCGCCCTCACGGTCGGCTTCGTCGTCGTCCTGCTGACCGCGGTCTTCAAGCCCGTGCGGCGGACCGCGCCGGCGCTGACCTTCCTCACCCTGGCGACGACCGCCGGCCTGCTGATCTGGCAGTGGGGCGAATCGAAGGAACTGATCACCGGCGCCCTGCAGCTCGACGACCTGGCGATCTCGATCTCGCTGATCGCGATCCTCACCGCCGCCGCCTGCGTCCTGCTCTCGGTCCGCGAGACGGCGAGCGAGGAAGCCGGCTCCGGCGAGTACCACGCGCTGCTGATCGGCTCCGTGCTGGGCATGGTGCTGCTGACCCAGGCCAGCAACCTGGTCACCTTCTTCGTCGCCCTGGAGACGCTCTCGATCCCGCTCTACATCCTCTGCGCCACCGACCTCCGCCGCGAGGGCTCGCTCGAGTCCGGGCTGAAGTACCTGATCGTCGGCTCGCTCGGCTCGGCGACGCTGCTCTACGGGATGGCCTTCCTCTACGGCGGCACCGGCTCGACCGACTTTGCCGGGATCGCCACCGGGATCGCCCACAACGGCATGCTCGGCGACCCGCTGATCCTGGTCGGGATCGCGATGTGCGCGGTCGGGCTCGCCTTCAAGACCTCGATCGCCCCCTTCCACCAGTGGACGCCCGACGTCTACCAGGGCGCGCCGACCCCGATCACCAGCTTCATGGCGGTGGCGACCAAGGCCGCGGCCTTCGCCGTCTTCCTGCGCTTCTTCGACGTCGCCCTCGGCCCCCAGGTCGACCAGTGGGCGCCGGCGCTGGCGGTCCTGGCGGCGCTCTCGATCGTCGTCGGCAACGTCGGCGCCCTCGGCCAGGACTCGCTGAAGCGGATGCTCGGCTACTCCGGCGTCGCCCAGGCCGGCTACATGATGGGTGGCGTCGTCGTCGCCACCGAAAAGGGCACCAGCTCGCTGATCTTCTACCTCGCCGCCTACGCCTTCATGAACCTCGCCGCCTTCGCCGTGATCATCGCCCGCGAGCGCGAAACGCCCTACGGCGACAGCTACCGCGCGATCCAGGGCCTCGGCGCCGAGAAGCCGTGGCTGGCCTGGCCGCTGACGATCTCGATGCTGGCCCTCGCCGGCCTTCCCGCGACCGCCGGCTTCATCGGCAAGCTCTACCTGATCGAGGCCCTCGTCGAAGGCGACTACACCTGGCTGGCGGTCTTCATCGCCGTCGGCACGATGATCTCGCTCGCCTACTACCTGCGGGTGGTGGCGGCGATGTGGATGCGTCCCGCCGGCGAGACTGCGGCCGGCGCCACTCCGGCGATCGCCGGCGCCTCGTCCGAGGCCGACCCGATCGACACCGAGGCCGGCGGCCGGATCTACCTGCTGGCGCCGGCCGTGCTTGCCGCCGCGGCGACCGTCTTCTTCGGGATCATTCCACAGCCGCTGGTCGATTTCGCCGCCCACGCCGGCGCGTCGCTCTTCTAGCGAGGGAGACGGCGCTCGATGGGCGTCCTGCTGACCGCCGTGCTGATCGTCGCCGGCGCCGGGATCGGCGTCTGGTCCGAGCAGCGCTACCCGCGCGCCGCCGTCGGCCTGGCGCGCAAGTTCCTGCTGGTGATCCTCTACGTGCTGGTCCCGATCGTGATCTTCTTCAACCTCGCCTCGGCCTCGATCAGCCTCGACAACGGGATCGGAATCGGTCTCGGTCTCGTCAACCTGGCGCTGGTCTCGACGATCACCTGGTTCTTCGCGACCCGCGTCCTCCACCTCTCGCGCCCGCAGACCGGCGCCGTCATCTGCGCGGTGCTTGTCGCCAACACCGCCTACCTCGGCTACCCGCTGACCGTCGCCTTGCTCGGCCACAGCCATCTCTCCACCGGGGTGCTCTTCGACGTCCTGGTCAGCGGCCCGGCGCTGATGCTCGGCGCCTTCGGCGTCGCCGCCGCCTTCGGCGACAAAGCCGGCGAAGGGCTGCGCCAGCGCGGGCGCGCCTTCTTCACCCGCAACCCGCCGCTATACGCCGCCGTCCTCGGCCTCCTCGTCCCCAACGCGCTGGCGCCCACCTCCCTGGTCGACGCCTCACAGGTGCTGGCGGTGGCGATCCTCCCGATCGGGTTCTTCGCCGTCGGCGCCACCCTTGCCGAGGGAGCCGGGCAGGGCGACCTCCCCTTCCCGCCGCCGATCACCCGCCCGGTGGCGCTGGCCCTCGGCGGCCGCCTGATCCTGGCGCCGGCGTTGCTGATGCTGCTGGCGGCGCCGCTGATCGACCTCCCCTCCGCCTACCGGCTGATGTCGGCGATGCCGACCGGGATCAACGCGATGGTCGTCTCCCACGCCTACGGACTCGACAACAAGATCGTCGCCGAGGCGATCACCTGGTCGACCGCGATCGTCGTCGTCGCTGCCATAGTCTCACTGGCGTTTTGATGCTCCAGCATGTCGGGATCGAGGTCGCACCCGCAGACGTCGAGCGCGCCGTCGAGTTCTTCACCCTGCTCGGCTTCGAGCGGGTCGAGCCGCCGCCGGCCCTGGCCGACGGCTTCACCTGGGTCGAGCGCGAGGGGACCCAGATCCACCTGATGCACGAGCCGAGCCCGACGGTGCCACCGCGCGCCCACCTGGCGGTGGTCGTGCCGGATTTCGACGCCGCCCTCGCCCGCCTCGCCGAGCACGGCTTCGAAACCTTGCCGGGCCGCGAACACTGGGGCGCACCGCGGGCCCACGCGGTGGCGCCTGGGGGGCATCAGGTCGAGCTGATGGCGGCTCCACCGGCGGGATGCTAGGCCGGCGGGAGGGTCGGGTGCCCCTCCCGCCGATCCAGATTCCCTGGACAGAGAGATGCCGGCTCGCGGTAGAGCTTTTCCACGCATACCGCAGACAAGCTCAACCTCGAAGATCTGATTCGGGACCCGGGTCCATGGAAGCTTCCGACCCCGGGAGGCTTGGGCGAGCTCTCGTGGGCAGGGGTCGGGTGGACCTCGCCAAACCTCCCCGCAGTTCGTGCAGGCGAGGTC
>JACDGU010000248.1 GCA_013821475.1 Solirubrobacterales bacterium | reverse complement strand
GGCGGGGGCTCGCGGACGAGCAGCGACGCCAGCTCGCCGCGCCGGCGCCGGCGAATGTCCTCGACTTCGGCCTGCGCCTCCGCGTAGCCGTCGACCGAGTCGGCGGAGAGCTCGTCGATGTAGGCGAAGATCGCCTCGGCCAGCAGGGTCAGCGGCTCGGCGGCGAGGTTTGCCTCGCGGCCGGCGGCCGCGATCCGCCGCCAGGCGACCCGGGCGCCGATCCGGTAGGCAGCCTGCAGCGAGTCGAGGGTCCGGCCCTGGCGTTGCTCGCCCCTTCCCAGCTGCACGTAGACCTCCCGACCCGGTCCGCGGCCGGCGTCGGGGTCGCGGATCAGGGCGACGAACTGGAGTAGCGCCTGGTCGACGCCGGTGCGCAGGCCGCGACCGAAGGCGCCCTCCAGCGGACGCGCGTACTCGGGCACCTCGCGGGCGACCGTCGCCAGGATCTCGCCGGTGATCTGCGGTAGCTCGGGCTCGATCAGGCCGGCGACATGGCGTGGCAGGCCCCGCCAGGGCTCGGAATCCAAGGTTCTTGTCATCTGCATCATAATTTCTAGCCTAAGAACGTGGCATAGACGCTAATACATATCGCTGAACTCCGCCTATCTTGCTCGTATGGGCGAAATGACTCGGATTGAGAAGGGCGCCAACCTCGGTGCCGTGGTGGTTCCCTTCATCGCCACTCTGGCCGCGATCGTGTTGCTCTGGAACAGCCTGGTCACCCCGACCGACCTGGCGATCGCCGCGGTCATGTACCTGCTGACCGCGGTCGGGATCACGGTCGGGTTTCACCGCCTGCTCACCCACCGTTCGTTCCAGACCGCGAAGCCGACCGAGTACGTGTTCGCGATCCTCGGCTCGATGGCGGTTCAGGGGCCGGCGATCTCCTGGGTCGCCGACCACCGCAAGCACCACGCCCACACCGACGAAGAGGGCGATCCCCACAGTCCACACGTCGGCGTCGACGGCGGTACGCGCGGTGTCTTCGCCGGCCTCTGGCACGCCCACACCGGTTGGCTGATGTCGACTCAGGGCCGCGCCGACTGGAAGCGCTACGCACCCGACCTGTACGAGGACCGCGGGATGAGATTCATCAGCCGCCACTTCGTCGCCCTCGTCTACTTCAGCCTGGCGATCCCGGCGCTGGCCGGCTTCCTCCTCACCGGCACCCTGCTCGGTGCCCTCACGGGCCTGCTCTGGGGCGGCTTGGTGCGGGTCTTCTTCGTCCACCACATCACCTGGAGCGTCAACTCCGTCTGCCACTTCCTCGGCAGCCGGCGCTTTGACACCGATGACCGGTCCACCAACGTCTTCTGGCTGGCCCTGCCCTCGTTGGGAGAGTCGTGGCACCACAACCATCACGCCTTCCCACGCTCCGCCGTGCACGGTCTCAAACGGTGGGAGCCCGACCCATCCGCACTGATCATCTCCGCTCTGGAGAAGGTGGGGCTGGCCCGGAACGTGATTCGAATCTCACCTGAGCGCCAGGCCGAACGCGCCCGGTAGCGCGTTCACTCACTCTTACCAGTTGCCGTTTATACAAATTGCCGGCGGGAAGAGTAATCCTTGAGTAAATAGATAGTCACAGTGACTAGTAGCTCTGCCACACTCCGCTGCGGTAGAACAACTTTTGGATGGAAAGGAAATCGATGCCCAGCACTACGAATGTCCTCGACGAGGCCCGGCAGCTCGTTCAGAACCGCCTCGCCGAGCTCGACGATGAGCGCAAGCGCCTCGAGCGGGCTCTCGCCGAGCTCGGTGGCAAAGCGACTCGCCGCGCCCCCGGCCGCCCCCGCGGCAGCTCGAACAAAAAAGCGTCCGCCTCCACCAGCACCCCGCGCCGCCGTAAACGCCGCGGCGGCACCCGTGCCGACCAGGCGGTGAACCTGATCGTCGGCGAGCCCGGGATCAGCGCCTCGGACGTCGCCAAGCAGATGAAAATCAAGCCGAACTACCTGTATCGCGTGCTCGGCGACCTCGAGAAAGAGGGTCGGGTCAAAAAGGACGGGCGTCAGTACTACCCCGCCGGCTGACTCAACCCAGCTCCGACGCAAAGCCCAGCTCGCGCCGAGCCGACCTTACGTATAAGGGGCCCGGGGTGGGGTCTCCCAGACACTC
>JACDGU010000247.1 GCA_013821475.1 Solirubrobacterales bacterium | reverse complement strand
GGCTGGCGCAGCGGCGGCGGGACGCGGGGGGAGCGTCGGGGCGGGACTGAGGGAGCGTGGGCGGAGGCGCGGGAGAGCATCGGGTTGGGGGTGGGAGGGGCTATCGGGAGGGCCTGGGGAGGTGCGTGGCCGTGGCGGCGAGGATCGCTTGGACGTGGCCCGGGTCGTATTTGACCTGCCAGTGAGAGAAGCGCAGGGTGGTGAGGCCGGCGGCGGTGTGGGTCTGATCACGAATCGCATCGCGGCGCTGGACGGCTGGGGTGCGGTGATAGCGCCAGCCGTCGGTCTCGACCACCAGTCCGAGCCCTGGCCAGTGGAAGTCGACCTCGAACCCGTTGACCCAGTCTTTGGTCAGCGGCCGGGGCAGGCCCGCGGCCGCGGCAATCGGCCGGAAGAGGAGTTCGAGATCGCTGTCGGAGAGGAGGAAGGTGTCGCGGTCGAGCAGGGAGCGGAGGCGGCGGACACCCGGCTCGCCAACCCTGGCATCCAGCGCCATCCGCAGTGTTTCGGGATCGATCACCTCGCGCTTGTCGGCCTCGTTGACGGTGCGCTCCAACCCGTATGGCCCGAGTACGGTCGCCAGGTCGAGCATCGTCTGGACCGGGGAGGTGACCGGGATGCCGTGGAGCGTCCCGATGTCAACGACCCGCAGACCGGGGCGATTGTGGACCTTGATCCCTGGGCGGGTGCGCTTGCCGCGGCGGGGGACGGAGACCTCGGTGACGCCTCGGCGCTCCTCGGTGATCCCGTAGAGAGCGCCTGCGCTGCGATGGCTGAGCAGCGCGCCTTCGCCACAAGCGAGGATCGCAGCCATCCAGCCCCCCTCGCGGGTGAGTTCGCGACGACCGACCACATAGACGCCGTGGCCGACCGGATGGAGCTTCCCCCTTGCGATGCGGTGCTCGATGGCGCGGCGCGTAAAGCCCAGCGCCATCAACTGCCGCCGCGCAATCGTCCCCCGCTGCCGATTGGCGAGCGCCCAGGCGCGGGCGTTCAGCGATGCGTCGGGAGTACACCCCATAGGGTGTAAAAGCGACGGAGGGGCGAGTTCTCCCCGGGTCGGTCAGGCGTTGGCTAGCCGTTTGGCAGCGGCTCGACGGCCTCGCCGTGCGGGGTGCCTGCGGCGGCGCCGGCGCGGCCGAGCCAGCGGAGGGCCAGGAGCAGGGCGGCGGGGATCACCATCGCGCCGCTGATGGCGAGGAACCAGACTTGCGCCGAGTCGCTGCCGGCGCCGATCGTGTGGCCGATCGCCGCCAGCCAGAAGACCGCGGTCAGCCGGTGCAGCCGGCGCCAGCGGGCGGCGCCGATCCGGTCGCGCATGTAATAGGTGAGGCCGAGAACGGCGAGGCCGTAGCCGGCGATGATCCCGATCCCGGTCCAGATCGGGCGGTAGGCGCCGACGAAGGGGATCGCGATTCCGGCCAGGCCGGGATTGAGGAAGGAGTCGCCGAGCAGCGAGAGGCCGTGCAGCGCGACCATCGCCAGGGTGGTCAGCGAGAGGGCCTCGTGGATCGCGCGCAGGTCGCGCACGTTGGCGCTTTTGCGTTTCGAGCTCATCATCAGGCCGAGCGCAACGCTGGCGCTCGCCAGCAGCAGGGCGGCGCCGCCGGCGGCGCGGCTGGTGATCCAGAAGAGGTGGGGGGCGGCGTTCACGCCGGGACTCCCAGCAGCTGCAGCGGGCGCTCGGCGGCAAAGACCTCGACCCCGCCGTCGTCGCGGACGATCACCCCGCCATGGGGAAGGCGCGAGGCGGCCCGATCGGGCCCGGCGAGCAGGGCGGTCTTGGCGTAGACCTCGGCGAGCAGCGCGGTCGGCGCCATGGCGGTCGCCTGGACGACGCCGGTGAAGGCCGGCTCGCCGCTGGCCGGATCGAGGATGTGGTGGGCGACCCGGCCGTCGGCGCCGATCCAGCAACGGCGGCCGATGCCGCTGGTCGCGACCGCGCCCTCGCGCAGCGCCAGCTCCTGCACGGGCTCGCCGCCGAAGGGGTCGTCGACCCGAACGGTGCGCTCCTGTCCCGCCGCACCGCCGATGCGGAGGTCGCCGCAGCAGTCGACGGCGAAGGCCCGGTGCTCGCGCAGGTTCGCGGCGACGAGGTCGGCGACCAGGCCCTTGGCGA
>JACDGU010000246.1 GCA_013821475.1 Solirubrobacterales bacterium | reverse complement strand
GTCGCCCGGCGATCGCCTCCGGCACCGCGTCCGCCAGCTCAGGCCTGTCGAGCAGCAGCAGCCCCGCCGCCGCCCCGCCCAGCTCGCCGGTCACCACCAACAGGTCGCCGGGCCGGGCACCGCCGCGGCCGACCAGCAGCTCGGGTGTCGCCGCGTGGCCGACCACCGTGAGCGCCAGGGTCAGCTCCGGCGCCCGGGTCACGTCGCCGCCGGCCAGGGTGGTTCCGGTCTCGACCGCGAGGGCGAGGATCCCGTCGATCAGCTTCAGGCAGTCCTCCTCGCCGAGGTCCGCGGGCGCGCCGAGGACGACGTAGGCCTCGCCCGCCTCGGCTCCCATCGCGGCGAGGTCGGAGAGGGCGGTGGCGAGCGCCTTGCGGCCGATCTGGGCCAGGGTCGCCTCTCCACGGCGGAAATGAACGCCGTCGACGATCGCGTCGACGGAGGTCGCGGTGGCGCCGCCGGGAACGGTCACCGCAGCGTCGTCGCCACTGCCCAGCCGCACCCTCGGGCCCGGCTCAGGCAGGCGCTCACGCAGCTTCGCCAGCAACTCGAACTCACCCATCGGGTGACTATCCCAAACCGACTGGGTTCTGGGACGGGCTCTAAGGTGCCACGGACGTGGAGCGCCGCCAACCAATCCTGCACCGGATCGGCGAGGTCGGGGCACGCATCGGCTCGCGACCGCCGCGCAGCCGTGGCGTCCGCCTCGCCCTTCAGATCGGTCTCGCCGTTCTCATCTTCGGCTTCCTGGTCCTCACCGTCATCGACCAGTGGTCCGAGATCCAGAGCAAGGGCGTCCACTTTCACGCCGCCTGGCTGATCCCGGCGATCATCATCCTGCCGCTGTTCTACGTGCTCGGCGCCCTCGGCTGGGACATCACGCTGCGCTTCCTCGGCCACCCGCTCGGCTTCGGCCGCGCCCAGGTGGCCTGGGGGCAGCCGCTGCTGGCGCGCTACGTCCCGGGCAGCGTCCTCTACGTGCTCGGCCGGGTGCTGCTCTCGGAGCGGGCCGGGGTGCCGCGGCGGCTGACGATCGCCAGCATCGTCTACGAACAGGCGATCTCGGCAACCTCGGCGATCGTCGTCGCCGCCTACTTCATCATCAACCACCCCGATCTCCAGGGGGATCCGATCCGCTGGGCGGTGCTGCTGCTGATCCCGGCGGCGATCACGATCCTGCATCCCCGCGTCTTCGGTCCCTTGGCAAACAAGGCACTGAAGGCATTCGGCCGGGACCCGCTGCCGGCGGTGATTCCCCTGCGCGGGATCCTGGCACTGATCGTCTTCTACTCACTGAACTGGGTGGTGATCGCGTTCGGCATCTACTGCGTCGCCCGCTCCGTGCACGCGATTCCCTTCAGCGACGTCCTCCTGGTCGGCTCGGCGCAGGCGATCGGCTACTTCGCCGCGCTCGTGACCATCGTCGCGCCGGCCGGCCTCGGCGTCCGCGACGCGGCCTTCGCCTGGGCGGTCAAGGCGGCGGTCGGCGGCAGCTTCGCCGTCGGCTCATTGATCGCGATCGCCGTCCGCGGGGTGATGACCGTGGCCGAACTGCTCTACGTCGGGGCGGTGACGGCGCTCGGCCGTCGCGAAGGGTGGAGCGTCGCCACCGGGATCCTGCACCCGTCTGAGGAGGAGCAGGCGGCTGGGGTCGAGGCGGGGGAGCACACGCCGGAAATCCTGTAGGCGCGGCGCTTCAGGTGGGGCGGCGAGGGCTCGCCGGCCCGGTCGCCCCTTCTCAAAGGGGGATGCGGGCTCCCAGTTGGTAGGCGGTGAGGAGGAGGACGAGGAGCTGGAGCGGGCGGTCGCGGGAGATCGCGGCCAGGGGGAGCGGCCAGACCAGGTACCAGGGGAGCAGCCAGGAGGTGGCGAGGAGCAGGCCGAGGGCGGCCCAGGCGCCGGCGCGGACCCAGTCGCCGCCGCGCCAGGTCCAGGCGAGCAGGTAGGCGAGGGTGGCGGCGTAGATTGCCAGCGCCGTGATCCGGACCGGACCCGGTTCGACGCCGGTGAGACGGGCGAAGCTGATCGGGATGCTGAGGTGGCTGGTGCGGCTCTGGTTTTCGCCCGCGAGCCCGAAGGCGTGCAGCCAGTGCCAGCCGAAGCCGAGGTAGGCGCCGGTGCAGATCGCCAGCGCCGCCACCCCCGCCCCGACCAGCAGCCGC
>JACDGU010000097.1 GCA_013821475.1 Solirubrobacterales bacterium | reverse complement strand
GCCGCGGCTGACCACCTGGGCGCCGGCGGCCATCGCCCGCTCGGCGGTGCCGTCCTCGGAGGCGTCGTCGGCGACCCAGATCGCCGCCGCCGGGAAGGCATCGCGCAGCGCCGCGACGGTCTCCCCGACACGATCGACCTCGTTGCGGGCGGCGACTATCACGGCGAGCGAGTCCTTCACGGCGGCTATTGTCCCCGGCCATGCCAGATATCGAGGCTCACATCACCGGCAACGTCTGGAAAATCGAGGTGGCGGTCGGCGACAAGATCTCCGACGGCGACACCGTCGCCATCCTCGAGTCGATGAAGATGGAGATCCCGGTCGAGTCCGAAGACGACGGGGTCGTGAAGGAGATTCGCTGCGAGGAGGGCCAGTCCGTGAGCGAAGGCGACGTCCTCGTAGTGCTGGAGTAGCGCCCGTGGACGAGCTGCTCGCGGGGGGCAAGCTGCACCTCGACCGTCCCGCCGAGGCGGTCGCCCGCCTGCGGATCTCCAATCCCGAGCGCCGCAACGCGCTCGACCACGAGATCCTCGACGCGCTCGCCGCGGTGATCCCCCAGCTCGACCGCGGGATCGACACCCGCTGCCTGCTGATCACCGGCGCGCCGCCTGTCTTCTCCGCCGGCTACGACATCGCGACGATCGCCGACGAGAACTTCGAGCGCGACGCCGAGTCGCTCGTCGGCCATCCCTTCCACGCGGCGATGGAGGCGATCTCCCATCATCCCTGGCCGACCGTCGCCGCGATCAACGGCCACTGCCTCGGCGGCGGCCTCGAGCTGGCGATCACCTGCGACCTGCGGATCTGCGCCGCCGGCGCCAAGCTCGGGATGCCGCCGGCCAAGCTCGGGCTGATCTACGGCCACACCGGCCTGCGCAAGTTCCTCGACACGATCGGCCTCGCCCGGACCAAGGAGCTGTTCCTCACCGGTCGCAACCTCGAGGCCGAGCGGGCCGAGCGGATCGGCCTGGTCAACTACGTCGTCGACGACGACCGGCTCGGGCACGAATCGGTCCAGCTCGCCGCCGCGATCGCCGCCAACGCGCCGCTCTCGATGCGCGGCAACAAACACGCGATCGACCTGCTCAACTCCTCGCCGGTCCTCAGCGACCAGCAGGAGGCGGCACTGATCGCGCTGCGCGAGTCCTGCTTCTCCTCCGAGGACCTGCGTGAGGGAATCAAGGCCTTCGCCGAGAAGCGCCGGCCCGAGTGGTCGGGTCGGTGAGCGCCAATGCGACCAAAGCCCGCAAAGCCCTCGCCGCATCCGACCCGACGATGGCGACGCTGATCGAGCGGCTCGGCGAGATCGACCTCCCGACCCGGCTCGCCCGCCGCAGCGAAGAGAAACCGGCCGACGCCTACGGAGCGCTGCTGCGGGGAATCGTCGGCCAGCAGCTCTCGACCAAAGCGGCGCGGACCATCTACCTGCGCGTGCTCGACCTCTTCGGCGGCCAGACGCCCTCGCCCGAGCAGCTGCTCGAGGTCAGCGAGGCCGACCTCCGCGGCGCCGGGCTCTCCGGCCGCAAGGTCGAGTACGTCAGCGACCTGGCGGGCCACGTGATCAGCGGCGAACTCGAGCTCGAGCGCCTCGGCGAGCTCGGTGACGAGGAGGCGATCGCCGAGATCTCCGCCGTCCGCGGCCTCGGTCGCTGGACCGCGGAGATGTTCCTGATGTTCCACCTCCAGCGGCCGGACGTCCTCTCCGGCGGCGACCTCGGCATCCGCAAGGCGATCCAGATCGAGTACGGACTGGCGGCGATGCCGACCCCGACCGAGGTCGAGCGGATCGGCGCGCCCTGGCGGCCCCACCGCAGCCTCGCCGCGCTGTACCTGTGGGAGTCGCTGGCCGCGGTTCCCGACGTCTGAGACGGGGAAAAACGCCCGCACGCGACGGCCCAGGGTCAATACTGGTGGGCAGTCGGCCGAAAAGGGAAGTATGCGGCTCCGTTTCTGGATAGGTCTCGTCGCCGTGCTGCTGATTGCGGCCGGCTCCGTCACCGCCGCGCTGGTGGTGCACGCCAACGACGAGTCCAACTTCCACGAAATGCAGCAGGACGAGGCGACGCGCTCAGCCCGCCAGGCGGAGGCCGTCGCCTCGCTCTCGGTCGGACAGCTCGCCTCCGCCTCCGCCTTCGTCCAGGCGGAGGGGACCTTCAGCGAGCACGAGTTCGACGTCGTCGCCAAGCCGCTGCTCGAAGAAGGGGTGCTGAGCGGCGCCGCCTACATCCCCCGGGTCGCGGCCTCCCAGCGAGCCGCCTTCGAACGCCGCTACGGGGCGCCGATCTTCGAAAAAGGGCCGAAAGGCCCCCGGCGGGCGCCCAGGCGCTCGGTCTACTTCCCGATCGCCTATGCCGTCAGTCAGCACGGCTCCGCCGCTCCCGTCGGCTATGACTTCACCGCCGATCCCGGGCGGGCGCCGTTCCTGCGGCGGGCGCGCGACGAGGGCCAGGCAGTCGCGACGCCATCGGTGCAGCTGCTGATCGGCGGCCTCGGCATCAACGTCTACCGGCCGGTCTATCGGGACGGCGCCCAGACCGCCACGGTCGCGCAGCGCCGCCGGGCGCTGGTCGGCTTCGTCGCCGGCGCCTTCCGGATCAAGGACCTGGCCCACGCGGCGCTCTCGGCCGTGCCCCACGCGGTCTCCGTGCAACTGCGCCTCGGCGGCGGCTCGGTGGTCGGGGCCCAGGGTCAGTTGGAAGACCCCGATTCGGCCCCGGTCCACATCGCCGACCGGACCTGGCTCCTCGTCGTCCGCGACCCCAACCGTCCCAGCGTCAGCCTGCCGCTGGCGCTGGCGGTGATCGGCATCGCCATGGCCGCCCTGCTCGGGGCGCTGATCCTCGTCTGGAGCCGCAACGAGCGGATGGAGGAGCTGCAGCGCGAGGCCAGCGAGGATCCGCTGACCGGTCTCAAGAACCGCCGTCGCTTCGAGGAGGACCTGCAGCTGGCGATGGCGCGGGCGCGGCGCGAGCGGACGACCGGGGCGCTGCTGATGCTCGACCTCGACCACTTCAAGCAGGTCAACGACACCTACGGTCACCCAGCCGGGGACCGCCTGATCGTCGAAGTCGCCGACGTCCTGCGCCGCCGCGGGCGCGCCAGCGACTCCCTGGCCCGGCTCGGAGGCGACGAGTTCGCCGTCGTCCTCCCCCGGTGCACCCCGGTCGAGGCGCTGCTGGCAGCGGAAGGGATCGCCGACGCGATCCGCGAGCACCAGCCCCCCGGCGAGGAGATCGAGCCGGTCACCGCCTGCATCGGCGTCGCGATGTTCGGCGACCACGCCCGCAGCAGCATCGCCTCGGTCGTCTCCGAGGCCGACAGCGCGATGTACGCGGCCAAGGACAGCGGCCGTGACGCAATCCGCGTCTTCGACCCGCTGGCGATCCGCGAGGATGCGCCCCCCTCGAACTGAGTTGCCGCGCGCTCAGGAACCGGCCAGAGAGGCGCGAAGGTCAAGCACCCGCTGAGCGGAGTCCTCGAACTCCCTGCGCCGCAGGGCGCCGGCGCGGAGCTCTGCGACCAGGGCCCGGCCGGCGGCTTCGGCGCCGGTGAGATCGGTGAAGAGCAACAGGTCGGTGCCGGCCCGCGCCGCTGCCACTCCCGCCTTCGCCGGGCCGCCGTAGGCCTGGACCGCGACCGTTTCCAGCGCGTCGGTGATCGAGACGCCCCCGAAGCCGAGCCGCGAGCGCAGCTCGCCGCTCGCGATCGCCCGGGAGAAGGCCGCGGGGTTCGGCGACAGCGCCGGGTAGATCGCCGTGCTCAGCATCACGATCTTGCCGCCGATCCCGGCGAAGGCGCGGAAGGGCGCCTCGTCGAGGGCGCGGAGCTTGGGCTTCGAGACGTCGATCTGCTCCACCGCGACGTCGGTGTTCTCGGCCGCCGCGCCGAGCCCGGGGAAGTGCTTGGCGGTGGCGGCGATGCCGCCCCGCTGGAGGGCCCGGGCGAAGGGAATCGCGGTCTCGTTGACCTTCGCCGCAGTGGCGCCGAAGCCGCGTTCGGTTTCGGCGATCGTCCCGCCCGGACGGGCGACGTCGAGCACCGGCGCGAGGTCGACGTTGACGCCGAGGTCGCGCAGGTTGCGCGCGGTCAGCCGGCCCCGTTCGCGGCTGAAGGCCGCACCCCGGGCTCCCATCTCAGCGGCACTCGGAGCACTGCCCACCCGCACCACCTGACCCCCCTCCTGGTCGACCATGATCAGCAGCGGATCGCGCAGCGCCGGCGGCCGGCGAATCGCCTGTAGCCGGGCGATCAGCCGGCGGCCGGCAGCCCGGCTCGGGAAGTTCTCGGAGAAGAGGACGATGCCCGCGAGGGCACCCCGGTGGATCGCCGCGTGCAGCTTCGGCGAGACCTCGGTGCCGCTGAGGCCGGCGAGGACCCGCTCACCGGCCAGCTGCCGCAGCGGCAGCATTTCGGCGACGTCGAGTTGCGCCGGCGCCGGCTCCTCGCCGAGCACCGCGCCCAGGCCGAAGGCGCCGATCACGGCGGCGGCCAGGGTGCCGAGGGCCAGCCTTCTGCGGCGCACTCTCGCTCGCTCCACGCGGCGATGCTACGCCCCGGTTGGCGATGGCCACAGGGCGCCCCCTGTCCGGGTGGGTGCCTAGCCTTGCCGGTAAATACACTCCCGGAAAGAGACTCCATGCCCCCGCTGATCACGACCAAAGAAGCTCTCGACTACGGGAACCTCACCGAGCACGAGGACATCGAAGCCCTGGTCGAACGCGCCTGGGAGGTCCGCCGCGAGAACTTCGGCAACTCGACCGACATGTGCTCGCTGGTCAACGCCAAGTCCGGCGGCTGCGCCGAGGACTGCGGCTTCTGCGCCCAGTCGCGCTACGCCGACGCAGACACGGTGATGCACGCGATGATGGAGCCGGAGCAGATCCTCGAACACGCGAGAGCCGCCGAGGCGGCCGGCGCTCATCGCTTCTGCATGGTGACCCAGGGCCAGGGGCTCTCCAAAAAAGACTTCCAGAAGATTCTCGAAGGCGCCGAACTGGTTGCCGAGCAGACGAACCTCAAGCGCTGCGCCTCGGTCGGCCACATGTCGGTCGACCGCGCCCAGTCGCTCAAGGACGCCGGCATTCAGCGCGTCCACCACAACGTCGAGTCAGCCAAGTCCTACTACCCCGAGGTCTCCTCGACGGTCCGCTACGAGGGCCGCCTGCGGACGATCCAGGCGGTCAAGGAGGCCGGCCTCGAGACCTGCGTCGGCGGCATCCTCAACCTCGGCGAGACCCCCGAGCAGCGGGTCGAGATGGCGTTCGAGCTCTCTGAGATCGACCCCACCTCGGTGCCGATCAACCTCCTGATCCCGAAGCAGGGGACCAAGTTCGGCGACCGCGAGGTGATGGATCCCTGGGAGGTCGTCAAGTGGATCGCGATCTTCCGCCTGGTCATCCCCGGCGCCCTCTTCCGCCTCTGCGGGGGCCGGGTCGAGAACCTCGGCTCGATGCACAAGCTGGCGGTCAAGGCCGGGCTCAACGGGGTGATGATGGGCAACTTCCTCACCACCCTCGGCGCCGAGCCGGCCGAGGACCGGGCGATGTTCGAGGAGCTCGGGCTGAACGTCGCCCGCCAGCCCGACAACGGTGCCAACCCGCGCCCCGACAACCGCTCCGGCTGGCTCGAGGGCGAGGCGCCGGGGACGCCGATGGACGCGCTGATCGACCACCAGGACGAGGCGCCGATGTGGGATCCCTCGACCCAGCTGCGGGTCGTCAAGAAGGGCATGCGGACGCCGTCCTACCCGACCGCTGCGTGACCGACGTCGCGGCGCGACTGCAGGAGCTCCGCAACCAGGGCCTCTACCGCCGCCTGCGGCTCGTCGACGGGCCGCAGGGCCCGAGCGTCACCCTTGGCGGCCGCGAGGTGCTGCTGCTCTGCTCCAACAACTACCTCGGGCTGGCCGACCATCCCAAGGTGCGCCAGGCGGCAGCCGAGGCGGCGATCGAGTGGGGTGCCGGGGCCGGGGCCTCGCGCCTGATCTCGGGCAACATGGAGCCCCACCTCGCGCTCGAGTCCCAGCTGGCGCGATTCAAGGGCTACGACTCGGCGCTGCTGTTCGGCTCCGGCTACCTGGCCAACACCGGCACGATCGCGGCCCTGGCCGGCCAGGGCGAGGTCGTCTTCTCCGACGAGCTCAACCACGCCAGCATCATCGACGGCTGCCGGCTCTCGCGAGCCGAGACCTTCGTCTACCGCCACGGCGACCTCGATCACCTCGCCTGGGGACTGCGTCAAGCGGGAACCAGGGCGGCGCTCGTCGTCAGCGACGGCGTCTTCTCGATGGACGGCGACGTCGCTCCGGTCGAGGGCCTCTTCGACCTCGCCCAGAGCCACGGCGCCCGGCTGATGATCGACGAGGCCCACGCGACCGGCGCGATCGGTCCCGGCGGCCGCGGCTCGGTCTCCGCCGCCGGGCTCGCCGGTGAGGTCGACCTCGTCGTCGGCACCCTCGGCAAGGCGCTCGGCTCCTATGGCGCCTACGTCTGCGCCGGCGCGGAAACCATCGACCTGCTGGTCAACAGCGCCCGCCCCTTCATCTTCTCGACCGCCCTCTCCCCCCCGGCCGTCGGCGCCGCGGCCGCCGCGCTCGAGCTGCTCGAATCCGAGCCCGAGCGCGTCGAGTGCCTGCGGGCCAACGCCGCGACCCTGCGCTCCGCCCTCGCCTCCGAGGGCCTGGCGACCAATCGCTCCTCGACCCAGATCGTGCCGATCGAGATCGGCCCGGCCGAGCGGACGATGGACCTCTGCGAGCTCGCCCTCGAGCGCGGCGTCTTCGCCCAGGGCATCCGCCCGCCGACGGTGCCGGAGGGATCCTCGCGACTGCGGTTCACGGTGATGTCGACCCACGGCGCCGAGGAGCTCGAGCGGGCGGCGAAGCTGGTCGGCACCGCCGCCCGCGAGGTCGGCGTGATCCCGATCCCGGCCTGACCGGGGCCGGGATGAGCGATCGGAGCGGCGGCGGCGGGATCTTCGTCACCGGAACGGGAACCGAGGTCGGCAAGACCGTTGTCGCCGCCGTCCTCGCCCACACCCTCGCCGCCGAGGGCCGCGGCGTCGCCGTCTTCAAGCCCTGCGTCACCGGCCTCGACGAGAACCCGCCGGAGGCCGACCACGAGTTGCTGCGCCGCGCCGCGGGCTCCGACCAGAGCGACGAGCAGATCGCGCCATACAGATATGGGCCACCCGCCTCACCGCACCTCGCGGCGGCGCTGGCGGGGGAGGAGATCGACCCGGAGCGCCTGCGCGCGGCCGCCCGGGACGCGGCCGACGGCGCTGACGCGATCGTCTGCGAGGGGGTCGGCGGACTGCTTGTCCCGCTCGCCCCCGACTACCTTGTCCGCGACCTCGCGGTCGACCTCGGCTACCCGCTGGCGATCGTCGCCTCGC
Organism: Solirubrobacterales bacterium; assembly: GCA_013821475.1. Classification (GTDB taxonomy): domain Bacteria; phylum Actinomycetota; class Thermoleophilia; order Solirubrobacterales; family 70-9; genus VAYN01. Next base: position 2,990 of record JACDGU010000097.1, on the reverse strand, counting down.
CGGGTCTCGGCACGATCAACCACACCCTGCTGACGATCGCGGCCGCCCGCGCCGCCGGGCTCGAGGTCGCGCTCGTCGTCCTCACCCCCTGGCCCGAGCATCCGAGCGAGATCAAGGAGTCCAATCGGGAGACGATCGCCGCGGTCGGCAAGGTCGAGGTTCGGACCCTGCCCACCCTCGACCTCGGCGCGCCGGAGACCTGGCCCCAGCTCAGCTGGTGACGATGACGTCGAGGTAGCCGGCGCGGCGACATTACGCGACCGGCTCGCCGGCCGCGACGGCCTCGCGCGCGGGCGTCTCCTCGATCGCCGTCACCGCCGAGCCGCCGGGATTGACCGCCGCCTCGGTCTCCTCGAGCGTGCTCTTGCCCTTGGCCTTGGCGCGAATCGCGGTGACGCCGACGACGGCGCCGAGCAGGGCGACGATGGCGGAGACCGTCATCGCGTGCCCGAGCGCGTAGACGAAGGAGTCGGCACCCGCGGCCGCGGCCTGCTTGGCCTGGACCGGGTCGAGCCCCTTGAGGGCGCCGGAGACCGAGCCGCTGCCGAGCTGTTCGGATATGTCGGAGCGATCGGCGGCGGAGATCCCGGAGCCGGTCAGCAGCGAGTCGAGGTGGGAGCTGACCAAGCCCTGGAAGATCGCGCCGGTGACGGCGACGCCGAGGCTGCCGCCGACCATCCGGAACATCGAGAGCACGCCGGAGGCGATCCCGGCTTTCTGCACCGGCACCGCGTTCATCGCGGCGCTGGTCATCGGCGACATCGTCATCGCAATGCCGACGCCGAGCAGCACGAAGCCGGGCAACAGGTCGAGGTAGCTGGAGTCGACCGCGATCCGGCTGAAGGTGAACAGCGAGGCGGAGACGATCAGCAGGCCGCCGCCGATCAGCCAGCGCGGCCCGTAGCGGTCGGAGAGCCGACCGGCGATAGGCGCGATCGCGACGATCATCAGGGTCGAGGGCAGGAACCGGATCCCGGCTTCCAGCGGCGTGTAGCCGAGGATGTCCTGCATGTAGAGAGCGAGGAAGAAGAAGACGCCGAGCATCGCGAAGGAGATCACCAGCGCGACCACGACGGCGCCGAGAAAGTTGCGATCGGAGAGCAGGTCGAACTGGACCATCGGCGCCTTGACCCGGTTCTCGACGAAGACGAAGAGCGGCAGCGCGATCACAGCCAGCGCCAGCAGGCCGACGATTTTGCTCGAGCCCCAGCCCCAGCTGTTGCCCTCGACCAGGGAGAGGACGAGCGCCGTGAGGCCGACGGTGAGGACCGCCACGCCGGGGTAGTCGACGTCGCGGCCGACCGAGGTGTCGCGCGACTCGCGGACCGCGAACAGGGTGGCGAGCACGGCGCCGATCGCGACCGGGACGTTGATGTAGAAGATCGCCCGCCAGGTGACGTGCTCGGTGAGGAAGCCGCCGAGGACCGGCCCGATCGCCAGCGCCAGGGCGGAGACGCCGGCCCAGGTGCCCATCGCCTTGCCGCGCTCGTGGGCGGGGAATGCGTCGGTGATGATCGAGAGCGTGCCCGGCATCATCAGCGCCGCGCCGATGCCCTGGATCACGCGGCTGACGACCAGCGAGGTCGCGTCGGGTGCAAGCCCTGCGGTCGCCGAGGAGATCGCGAAGACGACGACGCCGATCAGGAAGATGCGGCGACGGCCGAAGATATCGCCGAGGCGGCCGCCGGTCGCCAGCAGCACGGCGAAGGAGAGGGTGTAGCCGCTGACCGTCCACTCGAGGCCGGAGATCGAGGCGCCGAGGTCCTGCTGGATCGATGGCAGCGCGACGTTCACGACCGTGTTGTCGAGCATGATCATGAACAGCGCGAAGCACATCGCTCCGAGCGTCCACCACTTGCGGTTTTCGTCGGTGATCAGGTGGCTGTAACGGGTGGTCAAGCGAACTCACTTCCCTTCAGATGTTCATAGGTCTGGGCGATGTCCTCGCGGTCCATCAAGGAGTCGACGGCGGCATCGAGCTTGCGGCGCTGGTCGGCGCTGAGGGTCGCGGCGAAGGCCTGGATCCCGCTCTGGCGGACGGCGACCAGGGTCTCGACCAGGTCCTTGCCGGCGGCGGTGATCTTTACCTGGCGCACGCGCCGGTCGTCGGGGTCCTCGACTCGCGTCGCCAGCCCCTTCTTGACCATCGCGTCGACCGCCCGGCTCATCGAGGGGACGGAGACGCCGAAGTGCTCGGCGAGGTCGCCGACCTGCCAGGTCTCGGCGGACTGTCCCAGCCCTCCCAGCTCCAGCAGGGCCTTGCACTGCGTCATCGAGAGGCCGGAGTCCTCGAGCACCCGCAACTGGTTGCCGCGGTCGTAGAGGAAGAGGTGGCGGAACAGCGCCGTGACCCGCGCCGCCGTCTCCTGGGCCTCCGGCCCGACCTCCAAAGCCGCCTTTTCGGCAACTGCCTTTACATCGCTCGCTTGCATGTCAACAATAGTTGCACACAAGCAACCGTTTCTCACCCGTAATAGTTGCTCCTGTGAGTCATGTCACAGAGCGGCGCTCTCCTCCGCCCGGTAGGGGCCGGGCTTGGGGCGGGCCTCGCCGCCGGGAAAGGCGAGGCGCAGGATCGTCCGCTGCACCATCCCCAGCTGCTGGGAGAAGGGGCCGCTGTTGTAGGGCAGGTCGTAGCGCTCGCAGATGTCCTTGACCTGCGGCGCCACCTCGGCGTAGCGGGTGCTCGGCAGGTCGGGGAAGAGATGGTGCTCGACCTGGTAGCCGAGGTTGCCGCTGGCGACGTGGAACATCGGGCTGCCCTCGATGTTGGCGGCGCCGAGCAGCTGGCGCACGTACCAGGCGCCCTGGCTCTCGTCCTCGACCTCCGCCTCGCTGAAGGTGTAGGTCTGATCGGGGAAGTGGCCGCAGAAGATGATCGCGTAGGACCAGACGTTGCGGACAGCGTTGGCGCTCGCGTTTGCCGCCGCGGTCGAGCGGTAGGCGCGGGCGCCCTTGCCGAGCGCCCGGCGGGCGCTGCCGGCGAGGCC
>JACDGU010000096.1 GCA_013821475.1 Solirubrobacterales bacterium | reverse complement strand
GTCGTGCGCGGCGAGCAGCTCGGCGTCGAGCGAGCCGGCCAGCGCCGCCGGGTCGCCGACGACCACCAGGTCGAGGTCTGCCCGCCCGCGGCCGAGCAGCAAATCGCGCACCGCCCCGCCGACCAGGTAGACGTCCTCGCCGGTCGCCGCGCCGATCGCCTCCAGCTCGGGATAGACGGCGCGCAGCGCCTCGGACAGGCTCTCTTTCGGCGCTTCGCGGCTCGACATCGGTCTCTTCTCCTACCATGATCGACTCCGCGGATGGCCAGCCGACAGACAGACGGGCCTGAAGGGCCAGACGCAGGACGCGAGGCGCGGGACGCGCGTCGGGCGGAGCGCCGGCGTCAGATCCAGCGCCGCCGGCTGGTCGCCTCCGGGGTTCTGATGGCTGCCGTGATCGCCGTCGTCGCCGTCGTCGCCTTCGCCGGCGGGGGATCCGGCTCGAACTCGTCGAACTCGTCGAAGACCGTCGGGAAGCCCAAGGGAACCGGGAAAAAGAGCGGCTCCAGCAAGGACTCGGCTGGCGAATCCGGCAAGGTTCGCAACTCCACCCCACAGCCCGACTGGGAACCGCACACCGGCCCGGTGCCAATCCTCGAGTACCACGTGCTCGGCGCCCCGGAGGGGAAAGTTCCCTACCCCGAACTCTACGTCTCGCGTCCCGACTTCCGCCACCAGCTGGAATGGCTCGACGGGCACGGCTACCAGGCGGTCACCTTGGAACAGGTCGAGGAAGCGTGGTTCGAAAACGGCACGCTGCCGAAGAAGCCGGTCGTCCTCTCCTTCGACGACGGCTACCGGCCGCAGTTCACCTTCGCCCTGCCGCAGCTGCGCAAGCACGGCTGGGCCGGGGTCCTCAACCTCAAGGCGGAAGGCTCGGACCTCTACGAAAGTAACGTCAAGGCGATGATCAATGCCGGCTGGGAGCTCGCCGCGCACACGATCCACCACCTCGACCTGACCGAACTCGACAGCGAAGGGCTGAGCGAAGAAGTTGCCGGCTCGCGCGAAATCCTGCGGCGCGAATACGGCGTCCCGGTGAAGAACTTCTGTTACCCGGCGGGGCAGTTCAACTCGACCGTCATCGCCGCCGTCGAAGCGGCCGGCTACGTCGGTGCAACCACCGAGATCCCCGGCTACGCGACCAGCAAATCCCCCTACGAACTCGCCCGCTTCGAGATCCTCGGCGACAGCGGCGTCTCCGGCCTCGAAGGTGACCTGGCGAGCGGCCCCTAGAGCCGGACCGGGATGCCGTCGGCGGCGAGGCGTTCCTTCGCCTCGCGCACCCGGAACTGGCCGTAGTGGAAGATCGAGGCGCAGAGGACGGCGTCGGCGCCCCCGGCGGAGATCGCCTCGCTGAGGTGGCCGAGCTCACCGGCGCCGCCGGAGGCGATCACCGGAACCGAGACAGCATCGGCGACCGCCCGGGTCAGGGCGATGTCGTAGCCGTCATTGGTCCCGTCGCGGTCCATGCTGGTCAGCAGCACCTCGCCGGCACCGCGCTCGACCGCCTCTTCGGCCCAGCCAACCGCGTTGCGACCCTCGAGCCGGACGCGGCCGCCGTTGACGAACACCCCCCACTCCTCGCCATCGCGCTTGGCGTCGATCGCGATCACCACGCACTGGGCGCCGAAGTGGTCGGCCAGCTCGCTCAGCAGCTCCGGCCGCGCCAGCGCCGCCGAGTTGACCGAGACCTTGTCGGCGCCGGCGTCGAGGACGGCCTGGGCGTCGGCGACCGAGCGGATGCCGCCGCCGATCGTGAAGGGGATGAAGACGTTGTCGGCGGTGCGCCGCGCCAGCTCGACGATCGTCTCGCGCTTCTCGTGCGAGGCGGTGATGTCGAGGAAGACGAGCTCGTCGGCTCCCTCGGCGTCGTAGCGCTCGGCCAGCTCGACCGGGTCCCCCGCATCGCGCAGCCCGACGAAGTTGGTCCCCTTGACCACGCGCCCGGCGTCGACGTCGAGACAGGGTATGACTCGCTTGAGGACCATCCCTACAGCCTAGTTGGCGCTTTATGGCCGGATAGCGGGCAGAACGGGCCAGTTACCCGGCGAGTGCTGCGATGCCGTCGGCGACGGTGAACCTGCGCTCGTAGAGGGCGCGGCCGACGATTGCGCCTTCGACGTTGGCCGCGGCGTCGCGGGCGAGCGCTTCAAGATCGGCGAGGGTGCCGACGCCGCCGGAGGCGAGCACCTGCGCCTCGGTGCCGGCAGCTATTCGTCCCAGCTCGCCCAGCGCCGGACCCTCCATCGTGCCGTCGACCTCGATCGCCGTGCAGAGGAAGCGGGCGACGCCGCGTCTGCTGAGCTCGGCGACGGCAGCAGCGACGTCGACGTCGCTGGCCTCGGTCCAGCCCGAGAGCGAGACCTTGCCCTCGCGGGCGTCGACAGAGACGACGATCCGCTCGCCATGCTCGGCCAGGGCGGCGTCGAGGAAGGCGGGGTCGCGCAGCGCCGCGGTGCCGATCACAGCCCGCTCGGCCCCAGCGTCCAGCAGCGCATCGACCGACGCCGCATCGCGCAGGCCGCCGCCGACCTGGATCGGGCACTCGACCGCGGCGGCGATCCGCCGCACCGCGTCGAGGTTGCGCGGCTCCCCGGCCTTGGCGCCGTCGAGGTCGACGACATGCAGGTACTCGGCGCCTTCGCCGGCCCAGCGCCGCGCCGCGTCGACCGGGTCGGCGTCGTAGGCGGTCTCGCGCTCGTAGTCGCCCTGTAACAGCCGCACCGCCTGGCCGCCGCGGATGTCGATCGCCGGGTAGAGGATCACCGCGGCGGGCCTAGGCCGGGATCGAGGCGCAGACGCCGGCGAAGTTCGAGAGCAGCCGCAGCCCCGCGGCGCTCGACTTCTCCGGGTGGAACTGGACGCCGAAGACGTTGTCGCGCTCGGCGGCGCAGGTGAAGCGGGCGCCGTATGCGGCGCTGCCCAGCAGCTCACCCGGCTCCGTCCGCGGCGCGAAGGAGTGGACGAAGTAGAACGGGGTCTCGCTCTCGATCCCCTCGGCGAGGCGCGACTCGCGCTCCCAGCGGACCGGCGACCAGCCGATGTGCGGGACCTTGAGGCCGGCGGCGTCGAGCGATTCGACCGCGCCCGCCAGCAGGCCGAGGCCGGCGCCGCCGCCGAGCTCGGTGGTCGAGTCGAAGAGCAGCTGCAGGCCGAGACAGATGCCGAGAATCGGAACGCCGGCGTCGCGGCGCTCGGCGATCAGCTCGTCGAGCCCGATCGCGCGGATCCGCTCCATCGCCCGCGGAAAGGCGCCGACGCCGGGCAGGATCACGCCGTCGGCGGCGCGGACCTCGGTCGGGTCGTCGCTGATCGTCGCCGTCACGCCGACGTGCTCGAGCGCCTTCTCGACCGAGCGCAGATTGCCCATCCCGTAGTCGATCACGCAGATGCGGGTCACGGCGCCACCCCCGGACGCGGAAGCGCGAGCGCGTGGCTCCCGGTGATCATGAGCGCGCTCGCGCGAGAGCAGAGGAGGTGGCGTTTACTCATTCAGCGTCCCCTTGGTCGACGGCACGCCGCTCTCCTCGGGGTCGATCGAGACCGCCACCCGCAGGGCGCGGGCGAAGGCCTTGAAGCAGGCCTCAATCATGTGGTGGGCGTTGCTGCCGTAGGGCACGCTGATGTGCAGCGTCAGCTTGGCGCTGTTGGCGACGGCGCGGAAGAACTCCTCGGCGAGCTCGGTGTCGAAGCCGGCGATCGAGGTCGTCGGCAGGTCGGCGTCGAAATGGCAGTAGGGGCGTCCGGAGATGTCGAGCGCGCACTCGGCCAGCGACTCGTCCATCGGCACCACCGCGGAGCCGTAGCGGCGGATCCCGGCGCGGTCGCCGAGGGCCTCGTCGAGCGCCTGCCCGAGGACGATGCCGATGTCCTCGACCGTGTGATGGGCGCCGGTCTCGAGGTCGCCGCTGGCCTCGACCTTCAGCCCCAGCCGACCGTGGCGCGCCAGCAGGTCGAGCATGTGGTCGAGGAAGCCGACCCCGGTCTCGGCCCCGGCGGCGCCGCCGTCGAGGTCGAGGAAGAGGCGGACCTGGGTCTCGCCGGTGTGGCGCTCACGGGATGAGGTTCTCGTGCTCATCGCCTAATCATCGCTGACTCGCCGTGGACCGGGAAGCCCTCGGCGCGGGCGAGGGCGTTGACGTGCGGCGCCAGCTCCGCCGCCGCTTCGGGAGAGACCTCGACGGTGGAGATCCTGCGGCCGAACGCTGCCGGGCCCAGCGGCCCGGTGAAGCGGCCGGCGCCGCCGGTCGGCAGGACGTGGTTGGAGCCGGCGACGTAGTCGCCGAACGCGGTCGCGGCGAAGCGGCCGGCGAAGACGCAACCGGCAGCGGTGATCCGCTCCGCCAGCAGCGCCGCGTCCTCCTCGAACAGCTGCAGGTGCTCGGGGGCGAAGGCGTTGGCGAGGTCGGCGGCGTCGCTGAGGTCGGGCACGAGGATCAGGGCGAAGGCCGCGTCGGCGACTTCGGGCCGGGCCGCGGCGGCGCTCTCGGTGGCGGCGGCGATCGCGTCGAGGACATGCTGCTCGACGGCGACGAGCACAAGCGGACTGTCGGCGCCGTGCTCGGCCTGGGCGCAGAGGTCGAGCGCCGCCCACTCGGGGTCGGCGTCGTGACCGGCGATCAGCATCAGCTCCGATGGACCGGCGAGAGAGTCGATGCCGACGGTGCCGTAGACGGTCCGCTTCGCCTCGCGCACCCAGGTGTTGCCGGGCCCGGCGATGACATCGACCGGCGTGACCGTCTCGGTGCCGTGGGCAAGGGCGAAGATCGCCTGGGCGCCGCCCATCGCGTAGATCTCGTCGATCCCGCAGAGCGCCGCGGCGGCGAGGACGAGCGGGTGCAGGTTGCCGTCGGGACCCGGCGGCGAGGCGAGGGCGATCCGCTCTAGCCCCGCGACCTGGGCCGGGATCGCGCACATCAGCACGCTCGACGGGTAGGCGGCGCGGCCGCCGGGCGCGTAGATGCCGGCGGCGCCGACCGGGACCCAGCGCACGGTCACGGTCTGGCCCTGGGGAAGCGTGACCTCGCGGCTCGGCTCGGCGAGCTGGGCCTCGGCGACGGCGCGGATGTTGGCGGCGGCGACGTCGAGCGCGGTGCGCAGGGTCGGGTCGAGATCGACCAGGGCCCTCGTCGCCAGCGCCGGATCGACCCGCAGCTCCTCTGGCGGGTTCCCGGGGGCGTCGAACTGGGCGGTCAGGCGCAGTACCGCCTCGTCGCCGACCTCGAGTACCTCGCGCTCGATCGGCAGCACGTCGACGGGAACCGCCGACTCCGCCACCCAGGCGCGGATCGCGGTCGCGGTCTCCGCCGCTCCTCCCCACTCGAAGCGGCGGGTCCTCATCCGCCGCTCGCCGCTCTCAGCTTCGCGGTCAGCTCGTCGACCTCGGTGGCGCGCAGCTTGTGGGCGACGCGGTTGGCGACGAAGCGGGCGGTGCACTCGAGGATCTCCTCGCGCACCTCGAGGTCGTTCTCTTCCAGGGTGCGGCCGGTCGCGACGAGGTCGACGATGCCGTCCCCGAGCCCGATCAGCGGCGCCAGCTCGACCGATCCCTTGACCTCGATCATTTCGATCTGGCGGCCCGTCGACTCGAAGTGGCGTTCGGCGATCCGCGGGTACTTGGTCGCGATCCGCATCATCCCCAGCCGCCGCTGCGCTTCGCCGAGGCGAGCGTCGCCCTTGCGGCCGGCGAGAACCATGCGGCAGCGGCCGTAGCCGAGGTCCAGCAGCTCGTACACCGCCCGGTCGGCCTGCTCGAGGAGCACGTCCTTGCCGGTGATGCCGACGTCGGCGGCGCCGGCCTCGACGTAGGTCGGAACATCGGAGGGCCGCATCGTCACCAGCGTCATCCCGTCGGTCTCGAAGATCAGCGAGCGCGAGTCGCCGCGGGCGCCGGAGGTGTCGACGCCGGCCGCGTCGAGGATGTCGAGCGTCTCGCCGAAGAGGGCGCCGCGCGGCACCGCCAGCTTCAGCGGGCCGTCGGCCTTGGCGCGGATCCCGGCGACCTCGAAGGTCATGAGGGCGCCCTCTCCCGCCGCGACTCCTCCTCCATCTGGGCGACGTGGACGCGCTCCAGATAGAGGGCGAAACCCGCCGCGGGCTGGTCGATGCCGAAGCGCTTCATCAGCTCGTCGTAGCGACCGCCGCCGCCGAGGATGTGGCCCAACGCGGGGTCATAGACCTCGAGGATCGCGCCGCTGTAGTAGCCGAGGTCGAGCAGCAGGCCGAGGTCGATCTGGACCCGGTCGACGACGCCGCGCTCCTCGAGCGCGTCGTAGGTCGCCTGCAGCCGCGCCGTCGCCCGTGCGACCGCGCCGCCGAGCATGCTGCGCGCCTGCTCGAGGACCTCGCGGCCGCCGCGCAGCTGCGAGAGGGCAACGCAGGTTGCGCACTGCTCGTCGCTTATCCCCTCAACTTCCCGCAGCTCCTGCTCGAGGCCGACCAGGTCGTGGGAGGCGAGGCGGGCGAGAATCGAGTCGCGGGCCTCGCCCTCGACCCCGAACTCGGTCAGCAGCTGGCGGTAGAGGTCGGAGTCGCCGAGGCCGATCACGGCGCGGTCGAGGCCGGCGGCGTCGAGCGCCGCCTCGAGCACCTCGATCACCTCGACGGTTCCCCCCGGCGCGGGTGCGCCGATCAGCTCGACCCCGGCCTGGACGAACTCGCGCATCTGGCCGCGCTGCGGGCGCACGGCGCGGTAGGAGCTCGCCAGGTAACAGAGGCGCAGCGGCATCTCGGCCTCGGCGTAGCGGCTCGAGACCAGCCGCGCGATCGGCACGGTCATGTCCGAGCGCAGGGCCAGCAGGTCGCCGCTCTCGTCGAAGAAGCGGTAGGCGCCGGCGGTCGCGGGCCCGTCGCCGCGGGCCAGGACCTCGTCGTACTCGATCGCCGGGGTCGCGACCTCACCGTAGCCACGGGCTTCGAAGACTTCGATCAGGGCGCGGTTGAGCCGACGCAGCTCTCGCATCTCGTCGGGGAGCACGTCACGGGTTCCGGGTGGAATCGGGTGAATCATCCGGCTGACCTTACGAGAACGAGGGGAAAAGCCCTGCCAAGAGGCCTAAGCAGGGCCTTCGACGGGAACCCGCTGGATCCTGGCGCCGAGGGCGCGGAGGCGGTCGTCGATCTGCTCGTAGCCACGGTCGATCTGGCGGATGTTGCCGATCTCCGAGCTGCCGTCGGCCGCCAGGGCGGCAATGAGCATCGCCATCCCGGCGCGGATGTCCGGGCTCTCGACGCGCTCGCCGTGAAGCCGGCTCGGACCGCTGATGATCGCCCGGTGGGGATCGCACAGCGTGATCCGAGCTCCCATCGCGACCAGCTTGTCGACGAAGAAGAGGCGGTTCTCGAACATCTTCTCGAAGATCAGGATCTCGCCTTTGGCCTGGGTCGCGAGCGCCAGGGCGATCGAGGTGAGATCGGCGGGGAAGGCGGGCCAGGGACCGTCCTCGATCTTCGGGATCGCGTCGCCGAGGTCGGATTCGACCTCGAGGCTCTGCCCCGGCGGCACGATCACGTCCTCGCCCTCGATCTCAGAGCGCAGTCCCAGGCGCCGGAACTGGCGGCGGACCATGGTCAGGTCGGTTGGCTCGACGTCGCGGATCCGCACCTCACCCCCGGTCGCGGCGGCGAGGGCCATGAAGCTGCCGACCTCGATGTGGTCGGCGGAGATCCGGTACTCGGCACCACCGAGCTTGTCGCGACCGTTGACGGTCATCACGTTGGAGCCGATGCCGTCGACGCGCGCGCCCATCTTCGCCAGTAGCCGCGCCAGGTCCTGGACGTGCGGCTCGGAGGCGGCGTTGGAGATCTTCGTCGCGCCGGGCGTCAGAGCGGCCGCCATCAGGGCGTTCTCGGTGCCCATCACAGAGGGCTCGTCCATGAAGATCTCGCAGGCCTGCAGGCCACCGGGAGCGGTCAGCTCGATCCAGCGGTCGCCGGAGATCTGGGCACCGAGGTCCTTGAAGGCGTCGAGGTGGGCGTCGAGCCGGCGCCGGCCGATGAAGTCCCCGCCCGGGGGCGGCATGCTCGCCTCGCCGAAGCGCGCCAGCAGCGGCCCGGCGAGGAGGAAGGAGGCACGGATCTGACTGGAGAGCGTCTCGTCGACCGAGGACCCGGTGACCCCCTTGGCACAGAGCCTGACGCTGTTGTCCGAGATCCACTCGACCTCGACGCCGAGCTCTACGAGAAGGGCGATCTGCGCCTCGGTGTCGCGGATTCGCGGCACCCGGTGCAGCAGCAGCTCCTCCTCGGTCAGCAGGCAGGCGGCGAGGATCGGCAGGGCCGCGTTCTTGTTGCCGGCAACCGTCAGCTCCCCTGAGAGCGGCGCGCCGCCTTCGATTACGAATTTCTCCATGACCTGGGCTAGGGTAACGAGCGGCATGGGAAGAAGGTGGAAGATCGCCGTCGCGGTTCTCGCCGCCATGCTGGTTCTACTGGGGATCAACGCCCTGCTGGTCGATGACGAAGCGATGCCGGCCGCGGTGACCGTCCCCGGCGGGCGCATCCTCCACCTGGCCGACGGCGACCTGCAGATACTCGAACGCGGGCCCCGCGACGCCAGCCCGATCGTGCTGATCCACTGCTACACCTGCGCGATCGACTGGTGGGATGGGATGCTGCCGGCGCTGGAGCGTCGCCACCGGGTGATCGCGATCGACCTGCGCGGTTTCGGCGGCTCCGAAAAGCCGGCCTCGGGCTACTCGATCCCGGACCAGGCCAAGCTTGTCGCCGAGGCGTTGCAGCGACTCGGGGCCAAGCAGGCGGAGGTGGTCGGGCACTCGCTTGGGGGCACGGTCGCAACGGCACTGGCAGAAGACTCGCCCCGGCTGGTCGGGCAGCTGGTCATCGTCGACCAGGCACCCGACCAGGACTTCGATTCTGGCGGGCTCCCGTTGACTGCAAAGCTGACCTTCATCCCGGTGATCGGCCAGGGCCTATGGCGAATCACCCCGGACTTCGAGATCAAGGCTGGCCTCGGCGTCGCCTTCGCCCCCGGCTTCGACGTGCCCGACCGCTTCGTCGACGACTTCCGCCGCATCAACTACGCCTCCTATCGCGACTCCCCCGAAGAAGAGAAGGACTACAGCGATGCGGTTCCGCTGAACCGTCGCATTGCCCGTGCCGGAGTGCCACTGCTGGCCATCTTCGGCGCCGAAGACCAGATCTACGACTCCAGAAAGGCCCTCGCCGCCTACGCCAAGGTCCCCGGCGCGCGAACCGTCCTCATCCCCGGCTCAGGGCACTCCCCCAACGTCGAGAAACCAGCCCAGACGGCCCGTCTCGTGCTCGGATTTGCCAAATCCGCCCTAAAGGACTTAAGATCCAGCGGTCGAGACGAGGCGAAACGTGGACCAGCGCCACAGCGAAGCTCCGCAGGATCGTCTCCCAACCGCGCTTCTGGGGTTCGCAGCGCTACTGGCGACCAGTAGCGCTGCGGCATGCTCCGCATGGCAGAGCCAAAAACCGAGGCAGCGTGCAAACTAAGTTGCAGCCGGGGTAAGCCGTCCGAAGGCCTCCCTATCTTACGAACTCATGTTCGATTACAAGCAAACGCTAACGGACCGGCTGGCGGACGCCGCCGACCTGATGATCGACTTCGCCACGCTCGGCGAGTACGGGATGGAGCCCGCCGGGAGAGCTCCCCGAGCGTGCGAAGTCGACAGTCGCGTCCGCCCCGTCACTACGACCGGCCAAGAAAGCTTCAAAGAAGCCCTCTTCCCAAACCAGTGCAACCGCCGCCGGCGGAGCCGAGGCGTTCGAGACGCGAGCACGACGGCGGCGGCATAGCGCGCCGCTGATCGGGCGCCGCAGCCCGCGCCCCATTCCGGCGCGGACCGCAATAAAAAGAACCGGCGGCGACCTACTCTCCCAGGGGGTTGCCCCCCAAGTACCATCGGCGCAGAGAGGCTTAACTGCTCTGTTCGGAATGGGAAGAGGTGTCTCCCTCTCGCTATTTGCCACCGGAATTTTGCGAGACGACCGCCTCGGTGAAGCTTGAAAACTGCACAAGACCTAGGGTAAAAAATCGAAATATCCGTCAAGCCCTCGACCCATTAGTACCAGTCGGCTGAGAACATTACTGCGCTTACACCGCTGGCCTATCAACCTGGTGGTCTACCAGGGGTCTTACTCCCTCAAGGGGATGGGAGAGCTCATCTCGAGGACGGCTTCCCGCTTAGATGCTTTCAGCGGTTATCCGTTCCGTGCGTAGCTAACCTGCGATGCCCTTGGCAGGACAACAGATACACCAGCGGCACGTTCATCCCGGTCCTCTCGTACTAGGGATGACTCCTCTCAACTCTCCAACGCCCACAGCAGATAGGGACCGAACTGTCTCACGACGTTCTGAACCCAGCTCGCGTACCGCTTTAATGGGCGAACAGCCCAACCCTTGGGACCTACTCCAGCCCCAGGATGCGACGAGCCGACAT
>JACDGU010000095.1 GCA_013821475.1 Solirubrobacterales bacterium | reverse complement strand
CGCGCAGCCCCAGCGCCAGGCGCGCCGGCTGGACCGTCGCCGAGCTCGGGCAGACGGCTCCGGCACGGAAGGCCGGCGAGGCGCAGCGCTCGGCGACCTCCTCCTCGCTCAGCGCCGTCATCGCCTCGGGCACGCCGAGCTCGCGGCACGCCTCCAGTGCCGCCGCCCAGGCGCCGTCGTGCGCCGTCGCGGTCGAGACCTGCAGGTAGCCCGCCGGGCGGAACCAGGCGTCGAGCGCCTCGCTCTCGCAGAACTCGGCGATCCGCCCCACCGCCCGCTCGGCGGCGTGGCCGATCGCCAGCGCCGCCTCGTCACCCCAGCGGCTGCGCAGCGACGGCAGCGAGAGCCACATCGCGTTGCAGAAGCCGCCGTTGCGCCCGCTCGGCCCGCGGCCGCAGACCTCCTCGGCCTCGAGCAGGACGACCTTCGCCCCGGGCTCCAGCTGACGCAGGTACCAGGCGGTCCAGAGTCCGGTGTAGCCGCCACCGACGACCAGCACGTCGGCCTCGCGCTCGCCGCTCAGGGCAGGCGCCGGATCGACGGGGCCGGCCTCCTCGATCCAGTAGCCGTAGGCATCGTGGCGCACCCGGGGGATTGTCCTGCACGGCGCCGCTCGGCACTGTCCAAAGATCGGCCTCCGCGTTGTCCAAGTCCGGCGCGGCCCGCGGCGTAGACTCGCTCGATGCCCGATTCCGGACAGGACGCGACGCCCTTCGTCGACGCCCTGCTGGCCTACTCGGCGCTCGATCCCGGCCGCTTCCAGGTCCCCGGCCACAAGGGCGGCGCCGGCGCCGACCCGGCGATGGTCGAGCTGATCGGAGAGGCCGGACTGCGCAACGACATCCCCTCGGTCACCGAGGGCGTCGACATCGGGCCCGAACCGACGCCCTTCCAGCAGGCGCAGCTGCTCGCCGCCCAGGCCTGGGGGGCGGCGCGGACCTGGTTCCTGATGAACGGCGCCTCGCAGGGCAACCACACCGCCTGCCTCGCCCTCGCCCACGGCGGCAACCGGGTGGTCGTCCAGCGCAACGTCCACTCCTCGATCATCGACGGGCTGGTGCTGAGCGGGATGCGGCCGACCTTCGTCGCCCCCGAGCTCGACCCCGAGCTGGGGATCGCCCACGGCCTCACCCCCGAGTCGCTGGCGGCCGGAATCGATGCGACGCCGGACGCGGTCGCGGCGATGGTCGTCTCCCCCACCTACTTCGGCGCCTGCGCCGACGTCGCCGCCCTGGCCGAGGTCGCGCACGGGCGCGGCGTGCCGCTGGTCGTCGACGAGGCCTGGGGCGCCCACCTCCACTTCAGCCCGCAGCTGCCCACCGACGCCCTGGCCAGCGGCGCCGACCTGGTCACCTCCTCGACCCACAAGATCGTCGGCAGCCTGACCCAGGCGGCGATGCTCCACCTCGGCACCGGTGGCCGCATCGACGCAGCGGTGGTCGACCGCTGCGTCAGCCTGGTCGAAACGACCAGCCCCAGCGGGCTGCTGACCGGCTCGCTCGACGCCGCCCGCCGCCAGGCCGCGGTGCACGGCGCCGAGCTGCTCGCCGAGACCCTGACCGCGGTCGCCGCCACCCGCGAGGCGATCGCCCAGATCCCTGGCCTTGCCGTCCTCGACGAGGCGATGGTCGGGCAGCCGGGGATCGCCGGCTGGGATCCGCTGCGGCTCTCGATCGACGTCCGCGAAACCGGCTCGACCGGCTACCGCCTGGCGAAAACGATCTTCTACTCGCACGGCATCGACCTCGAGCTCTACTCCGAGAACGTCGTCGTCGCGATCTTCGGCCTCGGCGAGCCCGCCGTCCGCGCCGGCGAGCGGCTGGTCTCAGCGCTGCGCGAGGCGGTCGGCGAGCTCGTCGCCGAGCCCGGCCCGCCGCAGGCGAAGCTGGCGCCGCCGCCGCCCTGGGGCGAGTTGGTGCTGACCCCGCGCGAGGCCTTCCTCGGCCCCCAGGAGGTGATCCCCTTCGACAGCGCCGCCGGCCGGATCGCCGCCGAGGGCCTCGCCGCCTACCCGCCGGGGATCCCCAACGTCCTCCCCGGCGAGCGCCTCAGCGCCGAGACCCTCGACTACATCCGCGAGAGCGTCGCCCACGGCGGCTACGTGCGCGGCGGCTCAGACCGCGAGCTGAAGACGCTGCGGGTCGCTCGCTAGCTGCGGGCTCAGTCCTCGCCGGCGACCGGCGGGGCGGTCGGGTCCGATCCCTCAGCGCCGAGGTTCTCGCGGGCGATGTAGTCCTCGGCCAGCAGCAGGTTCTCCTTCGAGCGCCCGACCACGTTGAGCAGATCGCCCATCAGCGCGACCTCCTCGACCTGCTCCTTGACGAACCAGGTGAGGAACTGCTCGGCCCGATAGTCCTTGACCTCGCGGGCGAGCTCGAACAGGGAGAAGATCTCCTCGCTGACCCGCTTCTCTTGCTGAAGCGCCATCTTCACCGGCTCGCTGCCGTCGACATAGGTGGTGTCGACGGCCTTGATGTCTGGGATGTGAACCGACTCGCCGACGTCCAGCAGGTACTTGATCATCATCATCGCGTGCTCGCGCTCCTCGAGTGCCTGGCGGTAGAAGAAGGCGGCAAGCCGGGGGAGGGTTTCGGCGTCGTAGTAGACGGCCGCTCCGACGTACTGCTGCGAGGCGGCGAACTCGTTGGCGATCTGCTCGTTGAGAGCGTCGGCGAAGGTTTTGTCGGGCATCTCAGCTCCTGGTCGGCGGGGTGGACGGAGGCTCAACGTAGCCGAAACCCGGAGTTCGGTCGGCCGAAGCGGGAGTTAGGTGACCCAGCGAAAACCGAGCTCGTCGATCGCCGGCTCGAGCGGGCTCGAGAGCAGCCCGGGCGCGGTCGCCTGGGCCGGATCGTTGTAGCCGATCGGGGCGACGTCGTTGGGGGTGTCGGGGTGGAAGATCGACGCCAGGTACTGGATCTGGCCGCGGCCGGGGCCGAGCTCGGTCTGGCCGCCGCCGTAGGCGCCGATGCCGCGCTCCGCGCAGTAGTCGTAGGCGGCGAAGAGGTCGCGGATCGGGCCGAAGCGAGAGGGCTTGATGTTGACCGTCTTCGGCGGTGACCAGGGCATCGCTTCGATGTCGGCGATCGAGTGGATCGGCGCGTCCCAGGTGACCCGCTCGGAGACCGGGTCGAGCAGCGGCCTGGTCTCGTCGGTGACGTCTGGGTCCTCGAGCCAGGCGTCCGGGAAGGCCTCGATCAGCTTCGCGTAGAGCACCGGGTCGGTGATCACGTCGACCGGCGTGCCTTTGTAGAAGCCCTTGAGGTCGAGCGAGTCGACGGCCCCGGTCGCGACCAGGGCGGCGATCAGCTCGTCGTCCCAGTCGTTGAAGGGGTCGAGCTTGAAGCGCAGGTCCGGGTAGACGGCGAGCCGGGCGAGCAGCGGCTCGATCGAGGAACGGGCCTCGGGGTCGAAGCCCGCCAGCCGCATCGAGCTGACGAAGTTGAGCGGCCGCGGCTCGCGGCCGAGGATCACGGCGAGGTTGGTGCCGGCCTGGCGCAGCGCCAGGTCGAGCGCCGCCGACTCGAAGGCCCAGCGGCGGTACTCGCGGGAGACGTCGCGCTCGGGGGCCGCGGCGGGGAAGAGGTCGATCGAGTCGAGCTTGGCGGAGAGCTTGGCGAAGGTGCCGCTGCCGTCGAGCCCGGCGGGCGCCCCGGCCGACTGCTGGGCGACGTGGTCGACGGCGTCGTAGGTGACGTCTTCGCCGATCCCCTCGTGGCCGCCGCCGCGCAGCTTGATCACCGTGGTCAGCCGTTCGAACTCGCCGAGGGCGATTTCCAGGCCCTCGAACTCGCAGGACTCGATCTCCAGCGGCAGGTCGGCGATCGCGTCGAAGCTGGCCATCGCGAATCAGCCTAGTGGTGCATCAAGCAACGTTTGCCGTGTTGACGAGCGCTCGTAGCTTGGCGTCATCGGCGTTGCGGTTGCGCCAGGAGATGTAGCGGCGGATCAACCGGGCCTGGGTCGCGTGGTCTGGGTGGTCGGTGCCGTCGAGGGTGAAGTAGCGAAGGGCTTTGAACTGCGCCTCGATCCGGTTCAGCCAGGAGCCGTAGTGCGGTGTGTATGCGAGCTCGACATTGTTCTCGGCGGCCCAGCCGCGAACCTCGTCGCCAAGGTGAGGGCTGAAGTTGTCGAGGATGAAGTGAAGCCCGCACCTCCTCGGGGTGGAGCGAGCGGATGTAGCGACAGAAGGCGAGGAACTCGACCCTTGTCTTGCGCTTCTTGACGTGGCCGTAGAGGCGGTCGGCGGTGACGTCATAGGCGCCGAGCATGTGGCGGACGCCGTGGGGGCGGTTGTAGGTGGCGCGGATGCGCCGCGGCTTGCGCAAAGGGCGCCCAGGCCTTGCAGCCGGGTTGGGGCTGGAGGTTCAAGGGGCCGAACTCATCGAGGCAGATGACCGTGGCTTTGCCGGCGTCGGCTGCCTCATATAGCTCCAGGATGCGGTTCTTCTTGGCCTCGAAGTTGGGGCCGTTGGAGCGCTTCCACGTCCTCACCGCTTGAAAGGAGACGCCTTCCGCGCGCAGGAGATGACGCAGCCCCTCGTGGGAGATGTCCGTGACCACCCCCTCGGCGACCAGGTGGTCGGCCAGCGTGGCCAGGCTCCAGGTCGCAAAGGGTCGGCCGAGGTCGGTCGGGATCGAGAGCGCGATCTTCTTGATCTCGCGCCGCTGGGGCAGGGTGAAGGTCGGCGGCCTGCCTCCCGCGTAGCGGGGTAGAGGGCGTCGAAGCCGTCGTGGTTGAAGTTGTGGATCACCTCGCGGACCGTGTCGGGGTCGGTGAAGACGACCTCACTGATCTTGGCCGGGCTCATCGCCTGGGCGGAGAGCAGAACGATCTGCGCCCTTCGCCAGGTAACCACCGACCCCGAATCGCGGCGCACGATCCGCAGCAGCCGGTTGCCCTCCTCGTTGCTGATCTCTCGCAGCACCACCCTCGCCGCCATCTGGCCCTCCGATCGTCGATTGCGCTCGGGGGACGACTTCGGCGGCGGGGCGCGTGAGCCTGGTTATGGAAACCGGCAAACGTTGGTGGTCACACCACTAGATGATCGATTCCCCCGGCCCCGCGCCCGCGACCTCAGCCCAGCCACCCGGCCCTTCTTCGCATCGTTTTGATCCGCCGGAACTCGGCGATGTCCTCGCGCAGGGCGGCCGGTGCGGGGGCCGGCAGGAAGCGGGCCGGCAGCGGCGACTCGGAGACGCCGTCGTCCCGGTTGCAGACGCGGTAGGCGCGGGCGCCGCGGCGGGCGGTGACGGCGGAGGGGGAGTCTTCTCCCTCCCAGAGCAGGCCGGCGTAGTCGTCGAGGCCATAGCCGCCGGGCATCCCGTCGCCGACCGCCTCGAGATAGGCGGCGCGGCGCTCGGGCTCGTTGTTGTAGTGGACGCAGAGGCTGCCGGAGAGGAGGCCGAGACCGGCCGCCACCAGCGGCTTGCCGGACGACTTGGTGACGCCGGCCTCGAACCAGCACATCGCGCCGGCGCTCTGACCGGCGAGGACGATGCCGCGGCGCCAGGCGAGGCCGAGGATCGAGGCGATGTCGTGCGCCTCCCAGACGGCGAGCAGGTTGACCATGCTGCCGCCGCCGACGTAGATCAGGTCCTGCGAGAGCAGGTGGTCGCGCAGCTCCATCGGCCGCCGGCCGAGCCGGAAGAGGGAGAGGTCCGACGGTTCGCAGGAGCGCTCGCCGAAGGCGGCGTAGAAGCGGCCGATCTGCTCGGAGGTGTCGCCGCTGGCGGTCGGCAGGATGCAGATCCGCGGCCGCTCGGCGCCGCGCTCACCGGCCAGCCTCAGCAGCAGCTCGCAGACGGCGCGGTCGGGTGGTTTGGAGGTGAAGTCGTGGCCGCCGAGGGCGAGGATCCGCCGCACGGGCGTTGCCTGTGCGGGCGGGGTCGAGCCGTTCTCACCGCTGGGACCCGGTGGCCCCATCAGACGGCGACCGCGGTGGAAAGCGCCTCCGGCAGCGGCGCCGCGGGGACGACCCCGCGCTCGCCGAGATAGGTGGTGGCGATTCGCATCTCCACCACCCGTTGACCGGAGACGTCGAGGCGATAACCACGGGCCTCGGGCCGGGAGGAGATCACCCGGCTGAGTTCGTCGCCCGTGAAGTGCAGCGCGGCGCCGTCTTCGGCCGCGTAGCCGGCGCACATCCCCTCCCGCAGGAAGCTGTGGTAGGACTCGCGCCGTTTGGAGCCCGGCTCGTAGTGGACGCAGTTGCTGAACGGCAGCAGCCCCAGCCCGTCGAGACGCTGCGGGGCGCCGTGGAAACCCGTCACCGCCTCCGAGAACCAGCACAGCGAGCCGGCGGAGAGGCCACAGAGGATCACCCCGGCTTCCCAGGCTTCGCGCAGGATCGCGTCGATGCCGTGGGCGCGCCAGACCCCGAGCAGGCTGATCACGCTGCCGCCGCCGACGTAGATCAGGTCCTGGGAGAGCAGGTGGCGGCGCAGGTCCTCCGGCCCCTGCTCGCGGCGGAAGAGCGAGATGTGGCTGGCCTCGCAGCGGTGGGCGGAGAAGGCGCGATAGAAACGGACGATGTAGTGGTCGGCGTCGCCGCTGGCCGAGGGCAGGAAGCAGACCCGCGGCCGCTCGGCGCCGGTCAGCCCGAGCACGTAGTCGTCCAGCAATGGGTTTCCCGACTCCATCGAGAAGCCGCCGCCACCGAAGGCGACGATCTGTCGCGGGACAGTCTTCATTACCTAATAGTCGCCCGAGGGGAGCCCGCAGTCGTTATCCAGCGGTCCGAACTTCCCCCCGCGCCGCTCGCCCATGTGTATAGGGACCGCGATCTCCGTAACCATATACAGGAGCGCCGTCGAGGCTGGCGCGAGGGCTGCGGCCCCAAATCCGCGAGTTAGAGCGCCTCGGAGGAGAAGGCGGGCTCGGGGACGTCGTCCCCCGGGCCGTAGGCCTCCTCCGGGTTGTGCTCGCGGGGGGGGAGCGGCTCGAGCACGAACACCGCGATTGCCACCGCTCCCGCAACCAACCCGGCGGCGATCAAAAAGGCGAGGCGGTAACCGCTGGTCAGTGCCGCCGCGGCGCTGTCGCCACTCGCGACCGCGTTGCCGGTGCGGCTGCTCGCCAGGGTGGCGAGCACGGCGAGGCCGAGGGCGCCGCCCACCTGGAGGGTCGTGTTGACGACCCCGGAGGCGAGACCGGCTTCCTCCGGCGGGACGCTGGACATCGCCAGCGTCATCACCGACGGGAAGCAGAGCCCGGCGCCGGTCCCGATCAGGACCATCGAGGGCAGGACGTTGGCGAGGTAGCTGGAGTCGACGGTCAGCTGCGACAGAGCCGCCAGCCCCACCCCGATCAGGACCAGCCCCGGGATCATCGTCGCCCGCGGGCCGAACCTGAGGTTGAGCCGGGCCGAGAGGCCGACCGAGAACAGCCCGAGCAGGACGGTCAGCGGCAAAAAGGCGAGGCCGATTTCCAGCGAGTCGAAGCCGAGCACCCGCTGTAGGTAGAGGGCGCCGAGGAAGAACATCCCGAACATCCCGGCGACCATCAGCGACTGGATCACGTTGGCCCCGGAGAGGTTGTGGGAGCGGAACATGCCCAGCGGCATCAACGGCGTCTTCGCGGTCGCCTGGCGGGCGACGAAGCCGGCACCGAGGGCGATCGAGATCGCACCGAAGCCGAGCGTGTGGAGCGAGCCCCAGCCGTAGTTGCCGGCCTCGACGATCGTGTAGACGCCGATCATCAGCGAGGAGACGATCAGGGCCGCACCGGGGAGGTCGGCGCCTTTGTCGAAGCCGAGCCCGCGGTCACGCTCGAGATAGCGCAGGGCGAAGGCGGCGGTGATCGCCGCGATCGGCAGGTTGACGAAGAAGATCCAGTGCCAGTTGATGACCTGGGTGATGGCACCGCCGGCCAGGAGGCCGATCGAGCCGCCGGCGGAGGCGACGAAGGCATAGACGCCGATCGCCTTCGCCTGCTCGCTCGGCTCCGGGAACATCGTCACGATCATCCCGAGGATGACGGCCGAGGTGAGCGCGCCGCCGATGCCCTGGCCGAAGCGGGCGGCGACGAGGGTGGTCTCGCTGTCGGCCAGCCCGCAGGCGAGCGAGGCGACGGTGAAGAGGGCGAGGCCGGTGAGGAAAATCGTACGGCGACCGATCAGGTCGCCGAGGCGGCCGGCGAGTAGGAGCAGGCCGCCGAAGGTGATCAGATAGGCGTTTACAACCCAGGCGAGGCTCGACTGCGAGAAGCCGAGGTCGTCTTGGATCGAGGGCAGGGTAACGTTGACGATCGTCGAGTCGAGGACGATCATCAGCATTCCCGCGCAGAGGATCACGAGGGCGACCCAGCGGGAGGTGTCGGAGGTTTGCGCTTGCTTTAGGCTGTTATTTGTAAGTTGCATAAGGGATGATCACTGTATCAGGGATAATCAGTGATTGAGTTATGGTCCTTAGAGAACCGAGGAATTTGCCATGAACCCAGCTACCGCCACCGGCTCGATCAGCCTCCTGACCCAGCTCTCGCGGGTCGTCTACCGCCGTGCCACCCAGGACGTGATCGGGATGACCCTCAAGCAGCTGATCGCGCTCGACCATCTGCGCGACAACACCAGCTGCCTGCAGCAGGGGCTGGGCCAGATGCTGATGCTCGATCCGAACAACTGCGTGCTGCTGCTCAACGACCTCGACGAGCGCGGCTACGTCGAGCGCCGTCGCGACCCCGCTGACCGCCGCCGCCACATCGTCGAGATCACCGCCGATGGACGTGCCGCGCTGGACGAGGCCGAGCGCAAGTTGGAGACGCTCGAGGAGCAGGTGCTCGGCACCCTCGACGCCGGCGAGCGCGCCCAACTCCACGGCCTGCTGTCCAAGGCGCTGGAGGGCACCGATGAGTGAGCCGACCGCGGTCACCGGCGTCGACTTCCTCACCGTCTTCGTCGCCGACTATCCGGCGGCGGTCGAGTTCTACGGCGGGCTGCTCGGGCTCGAGCACTCGGTCGACTACGAACGGATCCCGGCCGGCGAGTTCGAGACCGGCAGCCTCACCCTGCAGGTGATGGACTCCGCCTCGATCGGCCGCGAGTTCACGGCCAGCGGCCACCCGATCGCCCTCCACGTCGAGGACGTCGAAGCGTCCCGCGCCAAGCTCGAGGCGGCCGGGGTCGAGTTCCACGGCGAGACGATGGACTCCGGCGTCTGCCACATGGCCCACTTCAGCGACCCGAGCGGCAACGCGCTGATGTTCCACCACCGCTACGCGCCGCGCATCTCCTAACGCCGCGCGGCGCGGACCGCGGCCGGCCTAATCGACCGAGCCGAAGCCGACCCGGTTGGCGCCGGACTCGATCCGCAGGAAGGCGACCCTGCCGAGGTAGACGGCGATCACGCCGTCCTCCGTGTGCAGGTCGTGCCAGCCGCCCTTCTCGAGCTGCTTGCGAAGGTCCTTGAGGTCGTCTTCGGCGAGCCGGGCGGAAACCACCTGGCCACCTTCGAATCCGATCTCGACTCGCTGTGCATCAGCCATCAGTGCCCTCCCGCGGGTTCGACGATCTCGGTAAGTACCCCGCCGGTCGAGCGGGGATGAAGGAATGCGACGCGGCTCTCGCGGATGCCGATCCGCGGCTTGGTGTCGATCAGCTTGACGTCGGCGGCGGCGAGCTGCTCGAGGGTCGCGTCGATGTCGTCGACGGCATAGGCGACGTGGTGCAGCCCGGCGCCGTTCTTCGCCATGAACTTGCCGACCGGGGTGTCGGGCCCGAGCGGCGCCAGCAACTCGACGTGGCCCTCGCCGACATCGAGCAGGACCGCCTCGACCCCCTGGGAGTCCACCGTCTCGCGGTGGGCGAGCGCCATCTCGAAGCTGCCCCCATAGAGAGCGATCGCCGCGTCGATGTCCTCGACCGCGACGCCAATGTGATCGATGCGTCCAAACATCACGATTCCGCCCGCGTGCTCTGCTCTCGCTCGTTCGCGCTCATTATCACCGGAGATCTCGCTCACTCTCTCCCGCGTCCGCCGCGGGCGGGGCAGTGTAATCGGCCTCCACCCGGAGGATCTCCGCCATCGCCGCCAGCCCGACCTCGAGCTGCTCGGAGGTCGGTTCCTTGGTCGCGAGGTGGCGCTGGATCTCGCGCCCGGGGGTATGGAAGGCCTCGGCCAGGGGATCGCCGTGGTGGCGGTCGCTCCAGGCGAACATCTCGACCGCGATCGAGGCGCCGCCGAGGCCGACGCCGGCACGGACCGCCGGGCCCGGCTCGTCGACCAGGCGCTCGAGCAGGACGGTGCCGCCGGCCGAGAGCAGCATCATCGGCACGATCAGGTTGGAGCCGCAGCGGTCGTGCTCTTTGGGCACGCTGGCGACGTCTTCTACGCCCTGCTCGTAGGCGGCAATCGCCTTGTGCTCGACCCCGTGGTAGGCGGCAAGGTCGCGGTCCATCAGCGCCACCATCGCCGGCACCGCGCCGATCGCCTGCGCCAATCCCTCGCGCAGCGCCGAGGCAGGCAGCCGGCGACGCAGCAGCCCGGTCGCCGCC
>JACDGU010000245.1 GCA_013821475.1 Solirubrobacterales bacterium | reverse complement strand
GCCAGGGACGAACCGGGGCGCCCCGCAGCAGGGCGAGGAGACCCATGCCGTGGACGGCGATCTCACGCGCACCCACCCCGCGCAGCGGCACCTGCGCGGCGGGCTCGCCGGCGCCGGCCCCGAGCCAGCGGTTGCCCGCGACCTTGGCTGGGGCCGCGATCAGCGCGACCCCGTAGGCGATGCGGAGCGAGAGGATGGCGGCCGTTGCGCCGCGGGCGGCGGTGTTGCTTTCGTTGGGCATACCCAGACGGTACTGCGGCGGCCGCGCCGCCCGATCCCGTTCCGCTGATCGCAGACCAGGCGAAGATCGAAAAGCTGAACCAACTCGGCATCGTCAACAAAGGGAAATACACCGAACTGGCGCAGCACCTGGGCTTCAGGCACTGCGGCGTCGGGTAGCTCGCCGGCGTGAGCCCCTCCGCGTGGTCGAGGCGAGCGCCGGCGCGACCCGCCTTTACGAGCGCGCCGGCTTCCGGCCCTTCTATCGCCAGCTGCTGGCCCCGACCGGATAAAATCGCGCCGATGGCAGGGGTCACCCACACCAGGATCGAGGACATCGACGCCCTCGAAGGCATGCTCGACGGGATCGCCATGCGTCAGGTTGCGGCCGGGCTCGGCGTCAAGGCCTTCGGAATCTCGATCGTCGAGATGGAGCCCAACGCGGACGCCTATCCCGAGCACGATCACTCCGAGCAGGGCCTCGGCGGCAAGATGTTCGCCAAGCGTCCCCAGCAGCTGGGCCAGGAGGAGGTCTACATCGCCCTCCGCGGCTCCGGCACGATCGAGGCCGACGGCGTCAGCTATCCGCTCGACGGCGAGCACATCGCCCGCCTCGACCCCGAGGTGAAGCGCAAGATCGTCGCCGGCGACGAAGGCCTGCGCCTCCTCGCCCTGGGCGGGATCCCCGGCGAGCCCTACGACACCGGCGGCACGCTGTAGATACGGAGCGCAAAGGCGAGTTGGCCGGCTCGGTCCTCGACCTCGGTGCCGGGACCGGCAAGTTGACGCGGGCGCTGGTCGAGCGTGGGCTCGGGGTGGTCGCGGTCGAGCCCTCGGAGGGGATGGAGAGCGAGCCGGCGCTCGCCGGTCGCGAGCGGTTCGAGCTCCCCTACGAGACCCACTGCTTCCGGGCGCGGCTGGTTTAGGCGACACCCCGAGCTCGGTGAGCAGCAAAGACGACCTCGGCCGCCGCTAGCGTCTCTTCCTCAACCGCCTCGTGCGGATCAGCGAACGGGTTCGGAGGATGAAATGGGAATCGTCAACAAGGACGAGTTGGCTCGCGACGTCGCCGCCAAGAGCGGCCTCGAGGTAGGGCAGGCAAAGCGCGCCCTGGAGGCGACGCTGACGGCGATCGAAGAGCAGATCGGCGAGGGCAACGAGGTGCGGCTGACCGGCTTCGGCAAATTCTCGGTCTCACACCGGCCCGCCCGCCAGGGGCGCAACCCGCGGACCGGCGAGTCGATGGCGATCGCAGCGAAGTCGGTGCCCAAGTTCAGCGCCGGCGCCGAGCTGAAGAAGGCGGCGCTCTAGCCGCCTCGGAACACCCCGTCGGCAATCCCGGCGGGGTGTCCGGGTCGGAGGCGCAGCCACAGGTCGCGGGGGCCTTCGATCCAAGCGCTCTCGACGTGGTCGGCGATACTCGCTGGGCGGCATCCATCCACCACCGACAGAGAGGCCGACATGGCTGAGCGTTTCGGAGCAACGGATCGAGATCACCAATAAGACCGACGGCGCGCCCGGCAAGGGCACGGTCTATGCGAGCACGGTCAAGGATGCGGGGATGAAGAGCGAGCGCGAATTCGAACTGACCGAGTTCGAGCGGCCGACCAAGATCCGCTGGCGCGAGCTCTCCAAGAACGCGGTGGTCGTGCCCGAGGGCGGCTATGACCTGATCGCGGAAGGCGAGGGGACCAAGCTCAGCTTCTTCAACGAATTGGAGGGCCACGGGTTCGGCAAGCTGATCGTTGGCTTCGCCCTGCGCGCCGCCCGCAAGGACGCGGATGCCTTCGCCGCCCGGATCAAGGCGGCGGTCGAGGCGAGCTAGTTGACGTGCCCGAAAATACGTTCAGGCAGAGGTTGTCCGAATCCCCGTAGAACTTCGGCGGCGATCCCCACGGGTTGATGATCACACCGTAACGGCCTCGGCGACCTCCTGACGGTCGGGGTTCGGCTGGGTGGTGTGCAAGGCGTGACGC
>JACDGU010000094.1 GCA_013821475.1 Solirubrobacterales bacterium | reverse complement strand
CGGTGGGCCCTTGGAAGGGGGTCTCGCTGCTGCGTCGCCAGCGGGTCGCGATCGAGAGCCTGGTGCTGCGGGCGCGACTCGACGGCGAGGACGGCGTGCTCTCGGTCGGGGTCCGCCTGCGCGGGATCGCCGCCGCGGTGGAGGCGGTCGCCTTGGAGGTCTCCGGGCCCTCCGGGGCCGAGCGGGCCGAGCTGTCCGTCGAGCCGGCGGCCGGGGGGGTCAGCGCCAGTGGCGAGCTGTGCCTACCCCGGGTCGATCGCTGGTGGCCGCACACCCATGGCGAGCCGGCGCTCTACGGGGTCGAGCTGAAGATCGCCACCGGCGGCGCAGCCGTCACCGCCGACGCCGGTCGGGTCGGCTTCCGCGAGCTCGAGGCCGGGCCCGGGCCCGGGCACGACGTCGAGGAGGATGGTCTCGACCTGCATCTCAACGGGGTGCGCGTCTTCGCCCGCGGCGCCCTCTGGACGCCGCCGGACGCGGTCGGCCTGGCGCCCGACGCCGCGACCCTGCGCGGCGCCCTCGAGCAAGTCCGCGCGGCGGGGATGAACATGGTCCGCATCCCCGGCACCGGCGCCTACGAGAGCGCCTGCTTCCACGACCTCTGCGACGAGCTGGGGATCCTCGTCTGGCAAGACTTCATGTTCGCCAACCTCGACTATCCGGTCGCTGACGAGGGCTTCCGGGCCGGCGTCGAGCGGGAGGCTAGGGCGGTGCTGGCTGAGCTCGGCCAGCACCCGAGCCTGGCGGTGCTCTGCGGAAACAGCGAGGTCGAGCAGCAGGTGGCGATGCTCGGGCTTGAGCCGGAGCTGGGCCGCGGCGAGCTGTTCGGGGAGCTGTTGCCGGACCTGGTCGCCGCGTCCGCCGTCGACGCCCCCTACCTGCCTTCGGCGCCGTGTGGGGGCAGCATGCCGTTCCGCCCCGACCGCGGCGTCGCCAACTATTTCGGTGTCGGCGGCTATCGCCGCCCGCTCGAGGACGCCCGCCGGGCGGCGGTCCGCTTCGCCTCCGAGTGCCTGGCGATCTCCAACGTCCCAGACGAGGCCGGGGTGGAGGCGGTGATGCCGGGGGCCGCGGCCGACGTTGTCGTGCACCATCCGCGCTGGAAGGCCGGCGTCCCCCGCGACGCCGGCGCCGGCTGGGACTTCGAGGACGTCCGCGACCACTACCTCCGGCTGCTGTTCGGGGTCGACCCGGTCGAGCTGCGCAGCTGCGACAACGAGCGCTATCTGGAGCTCTCCCGCGCCGTCTCCGGCGAGGTGATGGCCGCTGTCTTCTCCGAGTGGCGCCGCTCCGGCTCGCCCTGCGGCGGCGGCCTGATCCTCTGGCTGCGCGACCTGGCCCCGGGGGCGGGCTGGGGCATCGTCGACAGCGCCGGCAGCCCCAAGGTCGCCTACCACCACCTGCGCCGGGTGCTGGCCCCGATCGCGGTCTCGATCACCGACGAGGGCCTCGGCGGCCTGGCCGTTCACATCGCCAACGACGGTCGGGAGCCGCTCCGGGCCCGGCTGCGGATCGGCCTCTACCGCGACGGTGAGCAGCGCGTCGGCGAGGGCGAGCGCGAGGTGGGGCTCCAGCCCCACGATGCCCTCAGCCTCGATGCGGAGGCGGTGCTCGGCCGCTTCGCCGACCTCTCCTACGCCTACCGGTTCGGGCCCCCGGCGCAGGACCTCGTCGTCGCCACGATCGAGGCCGAGGGCTCTGCCGAGCTGCTCTCCCAGGCCTTCCACTTCCCCGCCGGCAGGCCGACCGCGACCGAGGCGGCGGAGCGGCTCGGGCTCGAGGCGAGCGCCGCCCACGACGCCGGCGGCGCCATTCACCTGCGGCTGCGGGCGCGTCGCTTCGTCTACGGGTTGCGGATCCACGCGCCTGGGCTGAGCGCGGCCGACGATGCCCTCTCGATCGAGCCCGGTGGGACTCGCGAGGTTGCGCTGCGGCGGTCGGGCCGGGGGGAGCCGGGCGACGCGATCAGGCTCTCAGCCCTCAACATGCGGGGCCGAGTGACGGTCCCAGTCCCGGCGCCACCCTCTCCCTGAGCATGCATCGAGTCCAGCCGATCTATCTCGAGAGCGACGACCAGACGAGTCTGGCGCTCTTCCACGCCGCGGGGCAGGGAGGATCGAACCGCAGCTCCGTCCTGATCTGCCCCCCCTGGGGCTGGGATGAGGTCGCCTCCTACCGCACCCGGCGCAAATGGGCGCAACGTCTGGCCGAGAGCGGGCACCCGACCCTGCGGCTGGAGCTGCCGGCGACGGGCGACAGCGGCGGCACTCCCGCCGACGCCGGCCTGGTCGACTCCTGGATCGGTGCGATCGCGGCCGCGGCGAGCTGGCTGAAGAGCGCCGGCGGCGGCTCGCCCCTGGTCGCCCTCGGCCTCGGCCTCGGCGGGCTGCTCGGGCTGGAGTCGCTGACGGCGGGCGCCCCGATCGATGAGATGGCGCTCTGGGCGATGCCGGCCCTGGGTCGCGGTTTCGTCCGCGAAACCAGGGCGTTCTCGCGCCTGCAGGCCTGGCAGGTCGACGACGACTCCGCCGAACTCGCCGCCGGCTTGCCGGAGGGCTGGCTCGAGGCCGGGGGGTTTACGCTCAGCGCCGAGACGATGGAGTCCCTTGCCGCGCTCGACTCGCGAGCCGGCGGGTCGCCGGCGCTGCGCCGGGCGCTGCTGCTGGATCGCGACGGGATCGCCGTCGACCGGGGGCTGCGGGAACGTCTCGAGCGCGGTGGAGTGGAGGTGAGCCTCGCTCCGGGCGTCGGCTGGGGCGAGATGGTCTCCCACCCCGAGCGCTCGCGCTTGCCGCTGAACGCGGCGGAGAGATTCGAGGCGTGGCTGGACGCTGGGCGGACGCCGCCTGGGGATGCTCCAGCCGGCCGCGCCGAGGCTCCCGTGGCGGCCGAGCGGATCGAGCTGAGCGCCGGAGGGAGCGACATCCATGAGTCGCCGCTGATCCTGGATCAGCCATGGGGGCAGGCCTTCGGGGTGCTCGTCAGCCCGACGGCGGACCGCGTTCCCGACCTCGTCGCGGTCTTTCTCAACGCCGGCGCCGTCCGCGAGATCGGCCCCAGCCGGATCTGGGTCGAGACCTCCCGGGCCTGGGCGGGTCAGGGGGTGCCAGGCCTGCGGCTCGACCTCGAGGGGATCGGCGAGGCCGATGGCCCAGCCGCCGGCAGCCTGCGCGTCGCCGACTTCTACGACTCCAAATACCAGGGCCAGATCACGGCGGCGCTCGACGCCCTGATCGAGCGCGGAGTGGGAAGGCGGTTCGTCCTGGTCGGCCTCTGCGCCGGCGGCTACTGGTCGTTCCGGACCGCCGTCGCCGATAGGCGGGTCGGGGTGGTCCTTGCGATCAACGCCGGGGCGCTGCGCTGGAGCCCGGACCTGCTGGCCGAGCGCGAGGCTCGTAAAGCCGGGCGGGCGCTGCAGAGGCACTGGTGGGCCAAGCTGATCCGGGGCGATGTCGGGCTGCGCAAAGTTGGCCGCCTGGCCGGCTCGATGCTGGTCAGGGTGGCGCGCTCGCTGCGGCGCTTGGGATCGCGGGCGGTCGGCCGCGGCGGAGATCCGCTCAGCGCGGGGATCGAAGCCGATCTCGACGCCCTGCGGGAGTCCGGCACCCGGGTCGTGATCGCCTTTTCCGGCGAGGAGCCACTGGGGCACGAGGTGATGCAGAGCGCGATCCCAGGGCAACTCGCGAGATGGCCCGAGACCGCCCTGCTCGACCTTCCCGGCAGCGATCACACTCTGCGCCCGATCGCCGCGCAGGTCGCCGTGCGGGAGCTGCTCGACGGCGAGCTGGCGCGTGAGCTCGCGCCTGGCGCGGTGCCCAGGTCGCGCTAGGCTTTCGGCCGCGCGGCGTCGCGGCCTGCGGGCGCCCTACAGATCGTATGCCTCCCTTAAATCAGGATCCTTCTCGGCGAGCATTTCCGCCAGCTCGACCATCACCTTGCACTGCTTCCAGGTGGCGTCGTCCTGCATCTTGCCGTCGATCATGTGCACGCCGCGGCCGTCGGGGATCGCCTCCAGCACCTTCTTCGCGAACAGGACCTCCTCGGGCGGCGGGCTGAAGACCTTCTTGGCGATTCCGATCTGAACCGGGTGCAGCGACCAGGCGCCGACGCAGCCCATCAGGAAGGCGGCGCGGAACTGGGTCTCGCAGCCGGCGGTGTCCTTGATGTCGCCGAAGGGGCCGTAGAAGGGCAGGATCCCGGCCGCGGCGCAGGCGTCGACCATGCGGGCGATCGAGTAGTGCCAGAGGTCCTGCTGGGCGCTGACGCGGTCGGCCTCGGGGTTCTCGGGGTCGGCCGGGTCCTCCATCACCCGGTAGCCGGGGTGGCCACCGCCGACGCGCGTCGTCTTCATCCGCCGCGCCGCGGCGAGGTCGGCGGGGCCGAAGCTCATCCCCTGCATCCGCGGGCTGGCGTTGGCGATCTCCTCGACGTTGACGACCCCCTGCGGCGTCTCCAGCAGGGCGTGGACGAGGATCGGTCGCTCGAGCCCGGCCTTGGCCTCGAGCTGGGCGAGCAGGCGGTCGACGTAGTGGATGTCCCAGGCGCCCTCGACCTTCGGCACCATGACGACGTCGAGCTTGTCGCCGATCTCGCCGACGAGCTGTTCGAGGTCGTCGAGGATCCACGGGCTCTCAAGCGAGTTGACCCGGGTCCAGAGCGAGGTCGAGCCGAAGTCCGACTCCTTGGCGGCACGGATCAGGCCGCTGCGTGCGGACTCCTTGCGGTCGACCGGGATGGCGTCCTCGAGGTTGCCGAGCAGGATGTCGGTCTGCTTGGCGATGTCGCCGGCCTTGGCGACCATCTTCTCGTTCGAGAAGTCGAGGAAGTGGATCATCCGCGAAGGCGCAACCGGGATCTCGCGCAGCGGCTCGGGCGCTCCGATCGCCTGCGGGTGAAAGAAGTCTCTCGGGTGTCTCAAGCTGCTCCCTCGGGTCGTTTCCGTGCGCGGCGCAATCTAGCCAAAAGGAGTCGCCTCCCCCAAACCGGTGGGTTTCCCGCCTGCGTTGCCCCTAAATTGACCGCGATGGCCGAGCCCGAGCGCGACAGCACGCAGGACTGGGTCCTGCCCAAGGCGGACCGCCCGGCGACGGTGGTGGAACTCGAGCGCCGCATCGACGTGGCCCTCGCGGTGGCGCGGGCCTCGGAAGCGGCCGCGGTCGAGATCGGCGCCGCGGCACTGGACGCGGCCCAGCAGGCGCATCGCGCCGCCGAGCTGGCTGAGCGCGCCAGCGCCGCGGTGGCTGGCGGTGGCGGCGAGGTCGCGACTACTCGGAACGGACCGGAGGACGCGAACGGCACCGCCGGCCGCGACGGCGACGAGCTCCTCGACGGCGCCGCGGCGGAGCGGGAGATCGAGGAGGACGTCCTCCTGCACCGCTTCAGCGAGCGTGCCGATCGGGTTCTGGCCCGACTGCGGGCGATCGAGCGGCTGCCGCAGAGTACCGGCTGAGCCGTCGCTAACCGGCGCCGCTCCAGCGTCGCCTGAGCTCCTCGGCGAGGAGCCGGCTGAGCCTGTCGTCGTCGCCGAGCGCGACGCCATCGAGCGAGCGGGCGGGGCCGATCCCCCGCACCGAGCCGGTGAGGAAGACCTCGTCGGCGCTGAGCAGCTCATCGCGGTCGAGGCGGCCCTCGCGCACCTCGATCCCGGCCGCGGCAGCGATCTCGATCGTTGCCGCGCGGGCGATCCCGGGCAGGATCCGCCCGTCGGTCCGGGGTGTGAGGAGGTGGCCGTCGCGGGCGGCGAAGACGTTGGCCCAGCCGGCCTCGAGCACCTCGCCGCCGCGGTCGAGCAGCAGTGGGGTCGAGCCGTCCTCGTCCACCGGCAGCGCCGAGCGGTCGGCCCACTTGTCGCCGCCGAGCCCACCGCCGAGCTCGACCGTCCGCAGCTCGGCGCCGTGCTCGCGGTCGGGAAAGAAGATCACCGGATCGACAGCGCTCGCCACCGCCTCGCAGCGCAGGCCCGCGCCGGCGGGGATCACGTTGAGCCGCAGCCGACCGAGCTCCAGTCCCCGGGACCGTTCGCGGACCAGGTCCCCGGCGGTGCCGGGAAGCTCGGCGCCGTAGGCGGCGTCGAGGCTCGCGGCGATGCGGGCCAGGTGGGCCCCGAGCTCGACCGGATGACCGCCGAGGACGAGCATCGTCTCGAAGATGCCGAGCGCCGGGTCGGGTCGGTTGTCGCTGGCCATCGCAAAGGTAGTTTGCTTGGTCGGGACCCGGGCGCATGCGGACACTGCTGATCGACAACTACGACTCGTTCACCTACAACCTCTTCCAGCTGCTGGCGGAGGCCAACGGGGAGGACCCGGTCGTGGTCCGCAACGACGAGGTCGGCTGGCCGGAGCTGGCGGCAACCGGGTTCGACAACATCGTCATCTCGCCAGGTCCGGGACGCCCCGACCGAGTCGTCGATTTCGGCGTCTGCGCCGAGGCCATCCGCCACTCGCGGGCGCCGCTGCTCGGCGTCTGCCTCGGCCACCAGGGCCTGGGCTGGGTGAACGGCGCCGCACTGGCGCCGGCGCCGGAGCCACGCCACGGCCGGCTGAGCCGGATCAGCCACCGTGGCTCGCCGCTCTTCGCCGGCATCCCGACCGAGTTCGAAGCCGTCCGCTACCACTCGCTCTGCCTCGAGGAGCCGCTGCCCGCCGAGCTCGAGCCGCTCGCCTGGAGCGACGATGGCGTGCTGATGGCGCTGGTTCACCGCCATCGCCCCCAGTGGGGGGTGCAGTTCCACCCCGAGTCGGTCTGCACCGAGCACGGTCGCCGCCTGCTCGCCAACTTCCGCGACCTGACGGCCGCCCGTGCCACGCCGCTTCGGCCCCGCCGCCCCCCGGACCGGGCTCGCGGAGAGGGCGAGGCGGAACTCGAGCTCTCGGTCCGCCGGCTCGATCTGGAGGTCGATCCCGAGGTCGCCTTCGCGGCCGTCTACGGCGACTCCGACCCGGCCTTCTGGCTCGACAGCAGCAGGGCGGGCGAGGCCGCCCGCTTCTCGTTCATGGGCGACGGCGCCGGGCCGCTCGGCGCCAGGGTCACCTACAGCGTCGCCGATCGTGAGGTCCGGATCGAGGGCCGGGGCGGGGCAGAGCTGGTGGCCGGAACGATCTTCGAGTACCTCGCCGCCGAGATGCGGCGCCTGCGCCTTCCCGCAAGTGGGCTCCCCTTCGACTTCGAGTGCGGTTTCGTCGGCTACCTCGGCTACGAGCTGAAGGCCGACTGCGGTGGCGAGCGCGTCCACGACTCGCCCCTTGCGGACGCCGCCCTCGTTTTCGCCGACCGCCTCGTCGTCCTCGACCACCTGGAGCGCCGCACGTACCTGCTCTGCCTGGTCGAGCCCGGCGGCGGGGAGGGGGCGGCCACGTGGACCGAGCGGACTGAGCGGCTGCTGCGCTCGCTGCCGCCCCTCGCGTCGGCCGAGGAGCGACCCGCGCCCGACGGCCCGGGTCCGGCCATCCACCTGCGCCGAGGCCATCGCCGCTACCTCGAGGACATCGCAGTCTGCAAGCAGCGCCTCCACGAAGGCGAGACGTACGAGGTCTGCCTGACCAACAAGATCGTCATCGACGCCGAGCTCGATCCGCTGCCGCTCTACCTCTCGCTGCGGCGCCGCAATCCGAGCCCATTCTCTGCCTTCCTGCGCCTTGGCGCCGCCGCCGTGCTGAGCTCCTCGCCGGAGCGGTTCCTGCGGATCGACCGCGATCGCCGGGTCGAGGCGAAGCCGATCAAGGGCACAACCCGACGGGATCCCGACCCCACCGAGGACGCTCGCCTGGCCGCGGAGCTGGCCGCCAGCGACAAGGACCGGGCCGAGAACCTGATGGTCACCGACCTGCTGCGCAACGACCTCGGCGTCGTCTGCGAGGTCGGCACCGTCGAGGTGCCGAAGCTGATGGAGGTCGAGAGCCACGGCGCGGTTCATCACCTGGTCTCGACCGTGCGCGGCCGCCTCCGGGCCGAGGTCGAGCCGGCCGAGTGCATCCGCGCCTGCTTCCCAGGAGGCTCGATGACGGGCGCGCCGAAGAAGCGGACCATGGAGATCATCGACGAGCTCGAGGGCGAGGCGCGAGGCGTCTACTCCGGCGCGATCGGCTACCTCGGCCTCGGCGGCGCCTGCGACCTCAGCATCGCGATCCGGACGGTCGTCCTCGAGGGCCGGTCGGCAACCGTGGGGATCGGCGGCGCCATCGTCGCCCAGTCCGATCCGGAGGCCGAGTACCAGGAGTCATTGCTGAAGGGCCTGGCGCCGATACAGGCGGTGGATCCGCGCGCAGACCCCCGGCTGCTTTGACCGACCGCCGCCTCTCCATATGAAGCTGACCCAGAAGATCGCCCTCAACTCCTCCGTGCAGGCGGCGCGGCAGGTCTTCCTGGCCATCGCCGGCATCGTCAGCGTGGGCGTCGCCACCCGCTACCTCAGCGTCGACCAGTACGGCGCGATCCTCGCCGCCCTGATCCTGCTCTCGCTGGTCTCGGTCGCGACCGACTTCGGGATCTCGGCGATGACGGCGCGGGCGATGGCGCGCGAGCCGGAGAACGAGATCGCGATTCAGAGCAGCGCCTTCTGGGTTTGGGTCGCGTTCACGGTCCCGACCGCCCTGGCGATCCTGCTGATCTCCCAGATCGCCTACCCCGGCCCCGGCAACGCGACGACCCGCGACGCGGTGCTGATCCTGATGGTGACCTTCCCGCTGACGCCGTTCGCCGGCGTCGCCAACGTCCGCGCCGTCTCCGACCAGCGGGTCTGGGTGATGTCGGTGGCGAGCATCATCGCCCGCGGCCTGGCCCTGATCGCGATCATCCTCGCCGCGGCCCTGGACCTCGGCCCGATGGGCATCACCGCCGCCTTCGCCTCCGGCTTCGTGCTCGAGCAGGCCTTCGGGATTCTCTTCATGCGGCCGAAGATCGAATTCTCGGTCGGCCTCCACCGCGCCCGGATCTGGTCCCTCGTCGCTGCCGCCGTCCCGCTCGGGGCGGTGATGGTGATCAACGGCCTCTACTTTCGCCTCGATGCCTTCCTGATCTCCGTGCTCGGCAGCGATCGCGACCTCGCCGTCTACGGCGTCGCCTACAAAGCGTTCGAATCGCTGCTCGTCTTTCCCGAGTTCGTGATGATCACGCTGATCCCGGTGCTGGCCAGGCTCCACTTCAGCGAGGCTCGATTCCAGGAGCTGGTCCAAAAAGCCTTCACGGCGATGAACATCCTCGTCCTGCCGGTGATCGGGTTCTCGCTCTTGGGCCGGCCGGCGATGGTCGCCCTGGCTGGGCCCAAGTACGCCGGCGGAGGGCTGGTGTTGGGGCTGATCATGTGCAGCGTCGCGATCGCCTGCATACAGGGGGTGTTCGGCAATGCGCTGGTCACCCAGGGCCGCCAAGGGGCGCTGCTGCGGGTCTCGGTCTCGGTCCTGATCGCCAACGCCCTGGTCAACTTCGCGGCGATCCCGCGCTTCGGCGACAGGGGAGCGGCCGGCGCCCTGCTGCTGACCGAGGCGCTCTCGCTGGCGTTGACCCTCGGCGTCTACCACCGGTTCGCGCCCCTGCCGCGCGTCCACATGCCCGTGCGGATGCTGCTGGCGCTGGCGGCGCTGGTGGCCGTCGCGGTCGCCTGCGTGGCCGTCTCCGGCTCGACCGTGGGGATGGCGGTGGCCGTGGTCGCCGGGCTGATCGCCTATGCCTCGGCGCTGGTTCTGCTGCGGGCCCTTCCCGCCTACGTCTCCGAGCCGATCGCCGGGATGCTCCGCTCGCTGCGGCCGGGGGGGAGGACGGCATGACGCCCCGGGTCTCCGTCTGCGTGCCCGCCTACCAGTCGGAGGCGAACCTGCAGCAGACGCTCGATTCCGTCTGGGGCCAGGACTTCGAGGACCTCGAGCTGGTGATCGTCGACGACGGCTCCAGCGACGCGACGTCCGAGATCATCGCCGCCCAGACCGACCCGCGACTGCGCGCCTTTCGCCACGAGCCGAACCGAGGCCAGGCGGCGACCGTCGGCGAGGCGGTGGCCAGGGCGCGCGGGGATCTCGTCAAGTTCCTCGACGCCGACGACATTCTCCACGCCGACTGCCTCGGCACCATGGTCCGGGCCCTGGACGAGCAGCCGGACGCCAGCTTCGCCTTCTGCCGGCGGGAGATCCTCGCCGAGGATCCCGACGACCCCGGCATCCGCAGCTGGATCGAGGTCCTCGGCGACCTGCCCGGCAACTTCTCCCGAATCGAGCCGGTCAACGACGGCCGCGCCCTCCTGCGCGAGTACCTGGCGGCGCGGCTGCCGGGCAATTGGATCGCCGAGCCGGCCGGGGTGATGGCGCGGCGCTCCGACCTGCTCGCCGTCGGCGGCTACAACCGGCGCCTGCGCCAGAACAACGACATGGACCTCTGGGTGCGGCTGATGACCCGCGGCTCGGTCGTCTTCGTCGACCGCCCGCTCTACACCTACCGGCTCGAGTACAGCGGCGTCACCGGCGGCACCGAGGCGAGGGCCCTGCCGCACTGGCTCGACTCGCTCTGGACCGCGGAGGGCCTGTTCGCGATCGAGTCGTTCCCGGAGCCGCAGGCCCTGCGCGCGGCTCGCCGCGAGCTCCTGCGCCGGGC
>JACDGU010000093.1 GCA_013821475.1 Solirubrobacterales bacterium | reverse complement strand
CCGCCGCACCCACGCCGAGGCCTCGACGGCCTACCAGGGACTTCCCGACCTCTCCTGACGCGACCGCCGCGCCACGCCACTCAGCGTCCCTCTACCATGAGCGCCTCGCCCCTGTAGCTCAGTC
Source organism: Solirubrobacterales bacterium (assembly GCA_013821475.1). Classification (GTDB taxonomy): domain Bacteria; phylum Actinomycetota; class Thermoleophilia; order Solirubrobacterales; family 70-9; genus VAYN01. The sequence continues at coordinate 10,492 of JACDGU010000093.1, read as the reverse complement.
GGTTAGAGCGGCGGCCTTTTAAGCCGCGCGTCGCGGGTTCGAATCCCGCCGGGGGCACTTTGTCCGGATTGCAGGCGAGCGGGGCGGGGAAGCGCGACGAGCTGTTGCTGCGCACGCCCTGCGACGTCGAGGAGCAGGACGACCTCCGGCTCGAGCGCATCCACGACGAGGTCGATGCCGGCTTCGATGCCCTGCGCGACATCGACGACGGCGTCTCGATCTTCGGCTCGGCGCGGGTCAAGGAGGACCACCGCTGGTACGGCCTCTGCCGCGAGACCGCCCGCTGCCTCTCCGAGCACGGCTTCACCGTCATCACCGGCGGCGGCCCCGGCCTGATGGAGGCGGCCAACCGCGGCGCCGCCGACGCCGGCGGCCTCTCGGTCGGTCTCAACATCGAGCTGCCGATGGAGCAGCACACCAACCCCTACGTCAACCGCAGCCTCCACTTCCACTACTTCTTCGCCCGCAAGCTGATGTTCGTCCGCTACGCCCGCGCCTTCGTGATCATGCCCGGAGGCTTCGGCACCCTCGACGAGATGTTCGAGAGCCTGACCCTGATCCAGACCCACCGGATCAAGCACTTCCCGACGATCCTGGTCGACAGCGAGCACTGGAAGCCGCTGCTCGAGTGGATCGACAACGAGCTCGAGGACGACGGCCTGATCGGCCCCGGGGACAAGCAACTGCTGGTCACCGCCGACACTCCTGACGAGGTCTGCCGGCACGTGCTGCGCGCCAGCGCCAGGCAGAAGCAGATGTCCGCCAGTCCTTGAGCTAGTGCCGGAAGTGGCGGTGCTTGGTGAAGACCATCGCGACCCCGTCGGCGTCGCAGGCGGCGATCACCTCGCCGTCGCGTTTGGAGCCGCCGGGCTCGATCACGGCGGTGGAACCGGCCTGGATCGCCAGCTCGGGGCCGTCGGCGAAGGGGAAGAAGGCATCCGAGGCGACGGCCGAGCCGGCCAGCAGCGCGGCGGCGCCGTCGCCGTGGGCGGCGCGGCACTTCTCGACCGCGAGCCGGACCGAGTCGACCCGGCTCATCTGTCCGGCGCCGATGCCCAGCGTGGCGCCGCCCTTGGCGATCACGATCGCGTTGGAGCGCACCCGGCGGCAGACGGTCCAGGCGAAGAGCATGTCCTCCCACTGCTCCTCGCTCGGCTGCGTCTCGGTGACGACCTCCATGATCTCCCGCGGCTCGGGATCGCCGTCGCGGTCCTGGATCAGCAGCCCGCCCTGGACCCGTTTGAGGTCGCGTTCGTCGGGGTCGGGCTGGCGGCGCTCCTCTTCGCAGAGGATCCGGATCGCCTCCTTCTGCTGCAGCACCTCGAGCGCGCTGTCCTCGAAGCCGGGCGCGATCAGCACCTCGACGAAGTTCCTGTGCAGCTCCTCGGCGAGCTCGACCCCGATCGGCCGGTTGAGGGCGATGACGCCGCCGTAGGCCGAGAGCGGGTCGCAGGCCAGCGCCTTCAGGTAGGCCTCGAGCCCGTCTCCGCCGATCGCCGCCCCGCAGGGGTTGTTGTGCTTGACGATCACGCAGGCCGGCTGCTCGAAGTCGGCGACCAGGCTGCGGGCGGAGTCGAGGTCGAGGACGTTGTTGAAGGAGAGCGCCCGTCCGTGCAGCTTCGAGACCCGCGAGAGGATGTGGCTGCGGGCGCCGGCCTCGGAGTAGAGCGCCGCCCGCTGGTGCGGGTTCTCGCCGTAGGAGAGGTCGAGCACCTTCTCGTAGGCGACCGCCAGGTGTTCGGGGAAGTCCTCGTAGGACATCGAGAACCAGCGGCTGATCGCGGCGTCGTAGCGGGCGGTCTGGGCGAAGGCCTCGTTGGCGAGCCAGTGCCGGGTCGAGGCGGAGATCTCGGCGCCGCCGGACTCCTCGAGCTCGGCGCAGACCGCGTCGTAGGACTCGGGCTTGACGACGACGGCGACGCCCTGGTGGTTCTTCGCCGCGGCGCGGATCATCGTCGGGCCGCCGATGTCGATGTTCTCGATCGCGACCTCGGGGACGACGTCGCGCCCGGAGACGGTCTGCTCGAAGGGGTAGAGGTTGACGCAGACGAGGTCGATCGGCTCGATCCCCTCGCGCGCCAGCGTCGCAATGTGCTCGGGGTCGTCGCGCCGCGCCAGCAGTGCCGCGTGCAGTCGCGGGTGCAGCGTCTTCACCCGGCCGTCGAGGATCTCCTCCTGGCCGGTGAACTCGGAGACGTCGGTCACCGTCAGGCCGGCCTCGCGCAGGGCGCCGGCGGTGCCGCCGGTGGAGAGGATCTCGACCCCCAGCGCGGCGAGGCTGCGGGCGAAGTCGGCGACGCCGGTCTTGTCGGAGACCGAGATCAGCGCCCGGCGCACCCGCAGCGCACCGTCGTTGGTGCTCTCCTCGTGGCTGTCTGCGGCGGTCTCAGTCATCGATCGTGACGACCCGGGAGTCGTCAGGGTCGATCCTAACCCGGCCCTCCGCGATCATGCGGATCGCCTCCGGATACAGCTCGTGCTCGACCGCATGGATCGCCGCCTCGAGCTTCTCGCGATCGCCGTCGGTTGGAACCGGGACCTCGCGCTGGACCAGGGTCGGGCCGCTGTCGACCCCCTCGTCGACGAAGTGCACGGTCACCCCGGTCACCTCGACCCCGGCCGCCAGCGCCTGGCCGATCGCGTCGAGCCCGGGGAAGCTCGGCAGCAGGGCGGGGTGGACGTTGACGATGCAGTCGCGGAAGCGGGCGACGAAGCCTGCGTCGAGCAGCTGCATGTAGCCGGCGAGGACGACGAGGTCGGCGTCGCGCGACTCGATCCAGTCGCCCATCGTCCCGTCGCGCTTGGCGCGATTGGGGAAATCGGAGCGGGGGAAGACGGTGGTGAGGATGCCGGCCGCCTCGGCCCGGGCCAGCGCTCCCGCCCTCAGCTTGTCGGAGCCGACGCCGACGACTTCGATCCCGTGGTGCCCATGCAGTTGGTCGATGATCGCCTGCAGGTTGGTGCCGCTGCCGGAGGCGAGGACGACGATGCGGAAGTTGCTCACCCGCGCATCTTCGCGCACCCGGTGGCGCCGGGCGGCGGGGAGAGGGACCCGGGCAGCGGTGGCACGGAATCCTGATAACCACGACTTTCACCCGTCACTCAGTGTTTTCGGCGTAGAGTGCGGCAGCGAAACTCAGTCGAGCAGGGGGAGGGCGGGAATTGAGGTCCAACTGCATGGTGCGAAGTGGTCGAGCTCTGCTGCTCGCTCTTGTCTCGGTCGCGGCGCTGCTTGCCCTGGCGCCGGTCGCCAGCGCCGCCGCTCCGGCCAACGACGATTTCGCCAACGCCTCGGTTCTCTCGCCGACCCTGCCGGTGACCGGGTCCGGCTCCAACCAGGAAGCGACCAAGGAGGCCGGCGAGCCCGATCACGCCGGCGACCCCGGCGGACACTCGGTCTGGCACTCGTGGACGCCGACCGTGAGTGGGCCGGTCGGGATCAGCACGCCGGGCTGCTTCAACAGCTTCCCGGCGCTGGTCGCCGTCTACACCGGCTCTGCCGTCAACGCGCTCACCCCCGTCGCCGGCAACCAGGGGCTGCCGACGCCGGTCTGCTTCGGTGAAAGCGCCGAAGTCGAATTCACCGCCAGCGCCGGCACCACTTACTGGATCGCCATCGACGGCAGGAGCGGTGCCCAGGGCTCCTACGAATTCACCCTCAAAGGGGCCCCGGAAAACGACGACTTCGCCGACGCCCAGGTGGTCTCCGCCGAACCGCCTCAGACGGTCGCCGGGTCGACCAGGTTCGCCGGCAAGCAGACGGGCGAGCCCGACCACGCCGGCGATCCCGGCGGTCACTCGGTCTGGTACTCGTGGACGCCGACCACCAGCGGCCCGATCTCGATCTCGACCTGCTCCAGCTTCTACAGCCTCGACACCCTGCTCGGGATCTACACCGGCTCCGCCGTCGGTTCGCTGACGCCGGTCGCCTCCAACGACGACGCGCCCGCGGTCGAAGGGTTCCCCGGATGCGCGGCTGCCAACAGCGAAGTCCGTTTCGACGCTGACGCCGGCACTACTTACAAGATCGCCGTCGACAGCACCGGCGGAACCAGCGGCAGGTTCACCCTGCGGCTGCGCGGGCGCCCGGCCAACGACGATTTCGCCAACGCGCAGGTGCTGCCGGCGGCCCTCAATCCCACCTTCCCGATCGGGGTGTCAGGGGCGACCACGGACATGGCGACCGAACAGTCCGGCGAGCCCGACCACGCCGGCGCCCCCGGCGGTCAGTCGGTCTGGTTCTCGTGGACTCCCTCCGCCAGCGGTCGCGTCCTTGTTTCGACCTGCACCCACGAAGGCCCGGAAGGCCCCGACACCCTGCTCGCCGCCTACACCGGCTCTGCCGTCAACGCCCTGACTCCGGTCGTGAGCAACGACGACGCCACCGGCCCCAACTGCCGCGCTTCCGACAGCGAAGCCAGCTTCATCGCCAGCGCCGGCACCACCTATCGGATCGCCGTCGACTCGAAGAGCCCGAGCCACGGCCGCTTCGATCTGAAGCTGGAAGGGGCGTCGGCCAACGACGACTTCGGCGACTCCCAGACCCTCGCCGCCGCGCTGCCCAGTTCCGCCACCGGCTCGACCAAGTTCACCACCAGGGAGGCCGGCGAGCCCGCCCATGGCGGCGAACCCGGCGGTCACAGCGTCTGGTTCGCCTGGACGCCGGCCAGCAGCGGTCCGGTCATCGTCACCGCCTGCCCCTACACCGAAAGCATCGTGCCGGTGCTCGGCGTCTACACCGGCTCCGCCGTCAACGCCCTTACGCCCGTGGCCGGCGACTCGATTCGCGGGGCGAGCTGCCGTTCGACCGCGGCTGGGTTCGAATTCGACGCGGTCGCGGGCACGACCTACCGGATCGCGGTCGATGGCGAAGCGGGCAGCCTCGGCCTCTTCTCGCTCGAAATCCAGGGCCGGCCCACGAACGACGAGTTCGCGACGCCGGAAGTTCTCAGCCCCACCCCGATGACCGCCGGCGGCATTGACCGGCTTGCCACCAAGCAGGCCGGCGAGCCAAATCACGCCGGCGACCCGGGTGGCCACTCGCTCTGGTTCTCCTGGACGCCGTCGAGCTCGGGCCCTGTTGAGATCAGCGCCTGCGGTTACACGCGTGAGATCGACACCCTGCTCGCCGTCTACACCGGCTCCGCCGTCAACGCCCTGACTCCGGTCGCGAGCAACGACGACGCCTCCGGTCCGCCGCCGAACCAACTCTGCCAATTCAGCCGCGGCAACAGCGAGGTCGTGTTCAACGCCGTCGCCGGCACCACCTACCGGATCGCCGTCGACGGCAAGGGAGGCAGCGTCGGCCGCTTCGGCCTCGCCTTCGAACGGGCGCCGGCCAACGACGACTTCTCCGCTGCCCAGTCGCTCAGCGCCGGTCTGCCCTCCTACGGCAACGCCGTGACCAAGCTCGCCACCAAGCAGGCCGGCGAGCCCAGCCACGCCAGCGACCCGGGCGGCCACTCCGTTTGGTTTACCTGGATGCCTTCGAGCAGCGGCCAGGTAACGATCTCGACCTGTGCTTACTACGGCGATCTCGATCCCCTCTTCGCCGTCTACACCGGCTCGGCCGTCAACAGCCTGACCCCCGTCGTCAGCGCCGAGGACGATCCCCCCGGGTACTGCCGCTCAAACGGCAGCGAAGCGCAGTTCGACGCCGTCGCCGGCACCACCTACCGGATCGCCGTCGACGGCAAGGGAGGCAGCAGCGGCGGATTCCAGCTGATCCTCGAAGGTGTCGCCCCGAACGACGACTTCGGTCGGCCGATGTCGCTGGGGGGTGGCCTGCCGTCGCGTAATTTCTTCGCCTCGAACCGCTTTGCCACCAAGCAGGCAGGCGAGCCGGATCATGCCGGCAACGCCGGGGGCGCCTCGGTCTGGTTCAAGTGGACGGCGCCGGTCTCGACCGAAGTCAGCATCGACACCTGCGGCAGCGGCTTCGACACCCTGCTCGCCGTCTACACCGGCTCCGCCGTCAACGCGCTGACGCCGATCGCCGGCAACGACGATGCCGGTGGCAAGTGCTCGCCACGGAGTAAGGTCGGCTTCGCGGCGGTCGCCAACACCACCTACCGGATCGCGGTCGATGGCAAGAACGGCGCCCAGGGGGCGATCAAATTGAACGTCGATGCGCGCCCGGCAAACGACGCCTTCGAAGCGGCCGAAACCACCCCGGCCCCGATCGGCTGGTACTGGTCGGGGACCACCAGCCTCGCGTCCAAGCAGGCGGGCGAGCCGAACCACGCCGGCGACCCTGGAGGGCACTCGGTCTGGTACTCGTGGACCCCCGGCAAGAGCGCCGCGGTCGAGCTCGATGCCTGCACCAGCAGCTTCGAACCACTGCTCGGCATCTACACCGGAACCGCCGTCAACGCTCTGACCGCGGTCGCAACCACCGACTCCGGACTCGGTCAGTGCGACGAAGGCGCGAGCACCGCCTTCGACGCCGTTGCCGGCACGACTTACCTGATCGCCGTTGATGGCGCGGGCGGCGACAGCGGTTACTTCGAACTCCACCTGCGCGCGGCCGTCGAACACCCACGCTCGCTCAGCATCGCCAGCGCCGGTGGTGGCGCCGGGTCGGTCGTCTCATTCTCGGCCCCGATCGCCTGCGACTCCAGCTGCAGCTACCGCCTCGAAGTGGGCGAAACGGTCACCCTCGACGCGCAGCCCACCCCGGGCTCGACCTTCTCGGGCTGGTCGGGAGCAGGCTGCTCGGGCACGGGCGCCTGTCAGGTGACCCTGAACGCGGACACCTCGGTTGTCGCCAACTTCGCGCCGGCCCCGTCCGGCGGGAACGGTGGCGGAGGTGGCGCCGCGCCGGCGCCGACTCCCAATCCGCCGGCGACGCCAAAGCCGGGCCCGAAGCCGCTGAGGTGCAAGCCCGGCTTCAAGAAGTCCCAGGTTCACGGCAAGGCGAAGTGCGTCAAGAAGAAGAGGAAGCCCCGCCGCCATTCAGGCTGAGCGTGGCCAAGCAGGTCGAGGACGCAGGGAGCGACGCGTGCTCTGCACGCGAGCGACCGAGGACGCCGAAATGCGCGGCGCCACGCTCAGACTGCGATGTCCTCCAGCGCGAACTTGCCGTTGGCGTCGTCGGGGTCTCCCAGAGGGTAGAAGCCGCTGAAGCAGGCGTCGCAGTGGTCGTCGGGGCTGCCGCCGATCGCCTCGTAGATCCCGTTCATCGAGAGGTAGGCGAGCGAGTCGGCGTCGAGCTCGTCGGCGATCTCCTCGACGCTGCGGTTGTGGGCGATCATCTCCTCGCGGGTCGACATGTCGACGCCGTAGTGGCAGGGGTTGCGGATCGGCGGCGCCGAGATCCGCAGGTGGACCTCAGTGGCGCCGGCGTCGCGCAGCATGCCGACGATCTGGCGGGTGGTGTTGCCGCGCACGATCGAGTCGTCGACGACGACGATCCGTTGGCCGGCGACGATCTCCGGGAGCGGGTTGAACTTCAACCGCAGGCCGTGCTTGCGCAGCTCCTGGCCGGGCTGGATGAAGGTGCGGTTGACGTAGCGGTTCTTGATCAGGCCATCGTCGCGCGGCAGGCCGGAGGCGCGGGCGAAGCCGGCGGCGGCGGGGTTGCCGGAGTCGGGGACGGAGATCACCAGGTCGGCTTCGACCGGCGCCTCCTCACAGAGCAACTCGCCCATCCGGCCGCGCACCTGCTGCAGGACCTTGCCCTCGAGGTGGCTGTCGGGGCGGGAGAAGTAGATGTGCTCGAAGACGCAGGTCGCCTTGCGCTCGGCCTTGACCACCTGGCGGGTCTCGAGGCCACGCTCGGTCAGCGAGACCATCTCGCCCGGGTGAACCTCGCGCATCAGTTCGGCGCCGATGATGTCGAAGGCGCAGCTCTCGGAGGCGACGACGAAGCGGTCGTCGAGGCGGCCGAGGCTGAGTGGCCGGATCCCGTGCGGGTCGCGGAAGGCGACGATCGCGTGCTTGGTCATCACCACCGTCGAGTAGGCGCCCTGCATCCGCGGCATCACCTCGCTCACCGCGTCCTCGATCAGCTTGCCGCCGTGCGAGGAGAGGAGGGCGGCGATGATCTCCGAGTCGGAGGTGCCGCGGAAGTCGATCCCGCGCTCCTTCAGCCCGGCCCAGAGCTCGACCGCGTTGGTCAGGTTGCCGTTGTGGGCGAGCGCGACCTCGCGGCCGTCGTCGCGCCAGACCGGCTGCGCGTTCTCCCAGGAGCCGCCGCCGGTGGTCGAGTAGCGGACGTGGCCGATCGCCATGTCGCCCTCGAGCGCCCGCAGCTTCTCCTCGTCGAAGACCTGGGAGACGAGGCCCGAGTCGCGCAGGGTGGTGATGTGGCCGCCCTCGCAGGTGGCGATTCCGGCCGACTCCTGGCCGCGGTGCTGCAGGGCGTAGAGGCTGAAGTAGGCGAGTCGGGCTACGTCGTGGCCGGGCGCGTAGACGCCGAACACACCGCACTCGTCACGTGGTCCATCGCGGTCGGTGACGGGCCGCTGCTGGGTAGTCAAAGGCGCGTGTTCCTCACTGGCTAGAGAGACGGGACGCGCAGGCGGACTGCCTACTCCCGCAGGTTAGCAACGGCCGACGACCCGGCCACTGGGCTGGTTCTATGCAAATAGCGGTTGTTTGCGGCTAGCCGGGAGCGGCGGCGGCGAGCAGACCGTCGAGGGCGAGCTCCAGCCCTTCGATCGCTGCGTCCAGCGGGGCGTGATCTGCGGCGGCGCGGGTGCGGACCAAGGCCCCCTCGATCGTCGAGATGACCAGCCCCGCAAAGGTCGCCGCCGGGCCCGGCTCGACGCCTTCCTTCTCGAGCGCGGCGGCGATCGCCGCCTCCCAGCTCTGGAAGGCGGCGGTCGCGGCGGCGGCGAGGGCGGGATCCTCGGGACGGGCCAGGGCGGCGGCGGTCACGCTGGGGATCGTCGAGGGCAACGCCTGGGGCTGGACCTCCGCGGCGACGCTCGGCTCCTTTGCCGCCGCCGCGCTGCTGCTCGGCGCCGTCGTCTTTCGCAGCCGCCGTCACCCGCGCCCGATCGTCGAGCCGGCGCTCTTCGCCGACCGCGCCTTCAGCATCGGCAACCTCGGCACCCTGCTCTTCGCTGCCGCCTTCTTCTCGCTGATCCTCGGCAACGTCCTCTTCCTCACCTCGATCTGGGGCTACACCGTCCTCCACGCCGGCCTGGCGACGCTGCCGGGCCCGGCTCTTTCGACCGTCGTCGCCGGACCGGCGGGCAAGCTCGCCGACCGCTTCGGGCACCGCGCCGTGATCATCCCCGGCACGCTCTGCCTCGCCGCCGGGGTGATGGTCCTGCGCTCGGCCGGCGCCGAGCCCGACTACCTCGGCCTCTGGCTCCCCGGCGCCTGCCTGACCGGGATCGGCATCGGCCTCGCCTTCCCGACCCTCGGCTCGGCCTCGGTCCGCGACATCGGCGACGATCGCTTCGCCACCGCCAGCGCCGTCAACGCCGCCTTCCGCCAGGTCGGCGCCGTTCTCGGCACCGCGATCCTGGTCGCGATCGTTGGCGAACCGGCGACCTTACGGGCGGCGCTCGACGCCTCCAACAACGGCTACATGTTCGCCGTCCTCGCCTCGCTGGCATCAGGCGCCGCCGTGCTCGGCTTGCGCCGGCAGCGAGCGCCAGGCGCCCCCGGCGGTACCGAGGCCGACCCGAACCAGCCGCCGGCTCGGGCTTCGCCGGCTTCTCCGGTCCCTGCACCGGCACCGCCCCCTGCCAGGTGAGGATGAACGCCGACCAGATGGTCACCGCGACTTTCGGCCCGCCCACGGGAACGGCGATCACCGCGGCGACGATCAACCGCAAGAAGCGCACCGCCTCCTTCTCCTTCACCGCCCCCGGCGCGATCACCGGCTTCGAATGCGAGCTGATCAAGCCGAAGGTGAAGGTGAAGGTGAAACACCACAAGAAACACCACGGCAAAGCCAAGGCGGGCAAGGCCAAGAAGAAGGCCCCCAAGCCGAGCTTCTCAGCCTGCGTGGCGGGTCAGACCTACAAGCACCTGCTGCCCGGCTCCTACAGCTTCGCGGTGCGTGCGCTTGACAGCCTCGGTGCCGACGCGGTCCCGGCGACGCAGAAGTTCCACCTGCCGAAGCCCAAGCTCAAGCACCATCACCGGAAGCACAAGCCCGCCAAGCACTAGGAGGGAGCAAGGCGAGCGCTCAGACGGCGGCTTTGACGGCCTCGCTGCTGCCCGGTTCGATCTGTGCCGGCAGCGAGCGCCAGGCCTCCTCGACCGCGTCGAGGCCGAGACCGAGGCTGCGATCGCCGGCGGCGATCTCGACCTTGGAGCCGCCGACCGCGCCGATCACGACCGCGCCGAGTGCCTCCAGGGCGGCGCGCTCGCCGCTGAGCAGGAAGCCGCCGCTGCCCTCGCCGAACAGCGCCTCCTCCGGCGAGCAACCGCGGTCGCGCAGCGGCTGCAGATCGACGGCGCAGCCGACGCTGCCGCCGATCGCCGACTCGGCCAGGGCGCAGGCGAGGCCACCGTCGCCGACGTCGTGCGC
>JACDGU010000092.1 GCA_013821475.1 Solirubrobacterales bacterium | reverse complement strand
GCCCCTGCGCGAAGGAGGAGCAGCGCCCGCAGGCCCCCAGATGGGCTCGCGCCCGCGCGGCCTCGGCGACGTCGGTGAGCCCGCAGGCATGGCGCAGGACGAGCGATTCGCCCTCCGCGCAGCCCCCGCCAGCCCGCTGGGCGACGGCGCCGCGGGCCTCCCCCATGATCTCCTCCAGCGAGCGCTTCACCGCCCGTTCGCTCATCCCCAGCTGCGCGGCGGTATCCGTTCGGCTCGCTCCGGCGGCCCAGAGGGCGAGCACCTCGCGCCGGCGACCCGACAGCGAGGCCGCGACCTCCGCCACCAAGACCTCGAGCTCGGCGTCGTCCTCGAGGGCGATCAGCTCCTCGGCCGGGCCCGGACCACTGGCCGGGACCGAGCCGAGGACGCTCTCACGGGGATCAACCGTCGCCGTCCGCCGCCTGACCTTCAGCTCCCGCAGCAGCGCGTGGTGGGCCGCGGTGCGAAGCCAGGCGTAGACCCGGGCGGGATCGGAGATGGCACCCGCTTCGGCGAGGAAGCTGGCGCAGGCGCTCTGCACGGCGTCCTCGATCTCCTCGGCCGGGCGGTCGGGAAAGTGCTCGGCGAGTTGGGCGCGTAGTGCCCTTCCGCGGCCGCCGTAGCGCCCGTAGTCATCGAGCAGGTCGGGTTCGCCTCGCGAGCTGGTGGAGTCGGTGCGATCGACACTCATCACCCCTACAGGGCACGAAGGCGAGGTTTTGGCCCCCCTTCGCCTGCTGATCGACAGCTGCGGTGGCGCTCCGGCGCCGGCCGGCCCGGCCCTCGAGGAGCCGTCGAGGTCCGCTGCGCCGACTGCGCATTCAGAGGAGAAGGCCGTCGACCCCTTGCTTGCTTTCCCTCCGTCTTTCAACTGACGAACCCCCTACGATCAAATTCCGAATCCCTTACGACGTACCCAATTTTTACCTTCTGAAAACCGCAAACGCTTTCTTAAGAAAAGCACTCGCTATCATGAACTGCAACGCAGGGCAGCGCGTAAGGATGGTGGGGCGGCCGCAGTGCCCAAGCAACTGCCCGACCTTGATCAGCCTCGTGGGTACAGCCGCCGCGAGCCGCGACTCCTTGGACGAAAAGCCGCGCTCGACGAAGCAGGGCCGCCCCGCCCCGGCCGGCATCGAGTCGACCCAGATCTACCTGCACGCCGACCTCGCGCTCAAGGAAAAGGCCCTGGCACTCACCGCGCCAGTCGGCGCACCCCCGGGGAGATACCGGCCGCCCGATGCCCTCCTCGCGTTCGTGGACTCTCTTTGATTATCCCGAGCAGCAATCCCTGCCGGCCCGTCTCAGGAGAGGAGCGCCACAGCCTCGGCCACAAACGCCCTACTCGGCATAATTCTGGACTCGGTATGACATCGGTCTTCTTCGATCGATGCACTCGTCAGCCCCACGGCATCGCGATCGCGATCGCCCGCTCCCAACTGCTCCGGTCGAGGCCAGGCTCCTTGGCCGGTGGCCTCAAGTGAGCTCAGGACTCGGCATCGCTGGTATGGACCGCGCGGAGAGGCCCGGGCGCCGGAGGGTGTCCGGCGCCCGGGGTTTCCTCTCTCTTCTCGGATCGCCGGGCCAGGGAGAGCCGGCGATCGTGGGACGCTGGCACCGCAGGGGCGGGGCCGGCGCCGTTCTTCTGACCGGCAGGGAGACGGTCCAGAAGGCTTCGAAAGTCGCGGCTACTTGTGCTTCTTGCCCTTGCCCTTCTTGGCGTGGTGCTTCTTCTTCCCGCATTGGTTGGCGATCTTCGGGTTGAGGTCATGAACCTTGCCATTCTGGCCGCGGAGACTGACGTGGGCGACGTTTGAGACCTTGCAGAGGTTGGCGCTGTTCTGCAGCAGCCCCTTCTTGCCGCCCTTGAGGTTCAGGACGAACCTCGATACCGGGGCGTCGGGGACCATCGCGAAGGTGTTGCGGGTCCGCGAGACTTCCGAGCCCTTGTGGTGGACGGAGTCGATGAAGCCGACCACGTTGAGGTGGACTTGGCCGCTCAGCGAGGCCACGAGATCGGGGAGTTCCCTTTCGCCACCGTTGGAGCGGAAGTAGACCGGGCCCTGCAGGGGCTGGCCGAGGATCGGCGTGTAGGCCTTGGCGTAGCCGAGGATCGACTTCGCCGGACACTCGGCGCCGTTGCCGGAACCTGCGTTGAATTCCACCCGGGTGCAGGGGTTGTTGATGTGGCGGTTGTCGATGAACTCCGACTTCGGCAGGGTGACGGCGACCCGGGAGATGTTGGCCTGGCCCGGGGACTGGGTCAGGACCGCCTTGAGGGCGGGGTTCTTGCCGCGCTGGGTCGAGCCCTTGAGCTGCAGCTTCAGCTTCGGAGCGAATTCGAGGCCGTTGCAGCCGCCGACCTGGAAGCGGTTGGAAAGGGGAGCGACCTGGCCGAGGGTCGAGGTGGTCGACCCGAGGACCGCCATCGCGCTGCAGTTGGTCGGGTTGAGGGTGAAGTTGGGCCTGTTCAGGTTCAGGGCGATCGAGCGGACGTCGAGTGGGATGCCCTGGAGAATGCTCGGGATCGCGTCCGAGACGGCGTGGATCTGGGCCGTGGTCTCGTTGACGTAGAGGGCAGTGCGCACGGCCACGGTGCCGAGGTCGAACGGCCCCGCTACCGCCGGGGTGATGATCGCCAGGCTGAGCGGGGCGCCCTTGTAGGGGCCGGCGAGGTAGGCGTGGCCCTGTACGTAGTAGGGGGTGCCCGAGCCAGCACCGACGTTGACGGTGCCGACTTCGGAGGCCGGTGGGCAGCTCGGGCTCGCCTGCTCGGCGACGCCGCTCGTGCCCGCGGCGGCGGCGATCGCCGCGTCGGAGCAGTAGGGGATTCCGGCGAGCCGGCCGAGCAGGCCCTCGGGCAGGGTGGTGTCGATCGAGGAGATCCGCTGGGAGCCGTTTTCGCGGTTCACTTTGAGGACAAAAGGCGAGTAGGAACCGGCGATCGGGATGGCGGTGCCGGCTTCGAAGGCCGGCCTATTGGCGAGCCCGGCTTCGGTTGTAGCGCAGGGCGAGCCGCCGGCGCCGGAGGTGATCTGTAAGGAGTCTGTCGGGTGAGCGTCTTCGCCCTGGGGGGCACTCCAGGGGCTGAGAACGGTTGTGGTCGCCTTGGCGCCACAGGTGGGCGGGGTGGTCAGGGCCGCCCGCGGACCGCCGAAGAAGTTGAGCTTTAGGTCTTCGAAGGGCAGCTGAGGATTTTCATTGAAGGTGGCGGTCAACTGGCCAGTGACCGGGTTGGGTTCGACCTTACCGGCGAGCTTTATTACGACGCCGGTCTGGGGATCGTTGACGGCGATGTAGAGGGCGAGCAGGGAGTGGAAGGGGTTGTCCCCTTGAGCGGCGAGATAGACGGCACCTGGCAAGGGATGATCGAGTAGAGGAGTGTCGACTTCGACGGTGCCGATCTTGCTGGCCTCGGGACAGTTGGCAGCAGCGGCGCCTTTGAGGTCGATCTGGGCAGAGGAGCAGGCGGCAAGGCCGTTGGCAGCGGAGGGGTCGACGACCAGACCTTCCGGCAGGGTCACGGTGGCCGCCTTGAGATTTGCCTCAGCGAGACCGCTGGGGTTGGTCAGTCCTTCCTGGGGAAGATGCAGATCGACGCTCAACCCCGAGGGTGAGTCTGCCGCGGTGGTGTCCGGCTGCACGCGGAGCGATGGGCTGAAGTCAAGGGCTTGGCAGCCACCGACGCCGGTGAGGTTCCCGAGCGAGTCGCGGCTTTGCGATTCCGCGCCGATGAACGTACCTGGGTTCTGCCATGAGTCGCCGCTGATCGTCGTGGTCAGGGGTCCCGAGCAGGCGCTAGGCATTGTGAGGAGCGCCTTGTTTTCCCGTTCGACGGCGCAGGTGCCGCCCGGGAGGACGCAGTGTCCGCGCTGGGCGTCGTGGCTGGGGTCGCTGGGGTTGCCCCACAGCGTCACTGACGCTCCGAGGACGTTGCCGAACTGGAGGATTTCGTGGGCGCTCGCGCTCAGCCCGTAGTCCTGCCCTGTTCGCACCTGGCCGCGCAGGTGTACGAATATGCCAAGTGCGGCCGCGTCAAAACCGAATTCGGCCGGCACTCCTGGCGAGGGCACCATGTTGTACAGGGCGGCAGTCTGGCCGGAGGGGAAGGTGTTGAGGCCGACCGTGACTTGGACGGTGCCGACCGCGGAGGCGTCCGGGCACGCCACAGGGTTCTGCTCGAGCTGATGCTCGGTGCACTTCGCGGTGACCTGGGGGTTGACGACGACCCCGCGCGGCAGATTCGCGGTAATGTCCTTGGCGTTGGCTGCGGGCGGAACGGATCCGGACGCGGTGGCGATGTTGTTGAGGTTGAAGTTAACCGTCATCTGGTATGGGTGCGCGCCGGCTTGGCTTGCGGCCGTGCCGTCGGCTTCTGTGATCGCGGCGTTGAATTCATGAAAGCCGAACAGCGCGGGAGAGGGGCTGATCACGGTGGTCTCGGTTGCTGTCGCCGAGGCTGCTGCGCCGCCGGTCACCGTGGCTTGGTTTATCACCGCCGCGGGGGCTCCGGTCGGTGTGTCGACTGGTACGAACATAAATATGGACTCGCCGGGCTGCAGCGGCTGGACGTCCTGTAGGTCGGTGCAGGTCACCGGGGGCCCGGGTTCGCAGTTCACGGTGTTGCTTCCGCCGCCTTGAGTTTCGTTGGACTGGTCGTAGCCGAAAAACGCGCCTTCGGGGTGGAACGCGAGCGGCGCGGGGATGTTGTCTGTGATAACGATTGGCCCGGGTGTCGTCGGAGCGCCACCGCTGTTCGTGACCCTGATCGAATAAACATCCGTTCCGCTAAGATCGCCCGGGGAAAAGTTAGTCGGGCCGGAGTAGGAGGTTATCGTCCAGGCGGGCACCGCGGGCGCGGCTTGAGCCGCGGCAGGCAGAGCTGCCACGGGGATCAGGAGCAGGGCTGAAACGATCAGGATGCGCACGGCGCGGCGGTTCGGCGTGGTGGGCAGGGCACCAAGCCGGCCCGGAAAAGTATTAGAGCTCAGTGACGCTTGCTCGCCGGGCTTGACGGGCCTCCGTCCGCTGCGGGTGAGCGGCGGCTGCGCAGCTCGCGCGATCGAGAGGGGGTTGAGGGTAATCATCGGCTTGCCCTTCCGCTGGTCTTGGCGTGTCGAGCACGGCTGGGTAACTTCTTATGGTGTGACCGACGCCGATGCTTATGGTGTGAGTGCCCCCGGCGCCTCCTCTTGCACTTGCCGTGCTTCTTGACGAAACCCGTCTTGCACCTGGACGACCGCGGATTGCCAGGACCGGAGACGGCGGCGCTGGCGGGAGTCTGAGCCGAAGGCGCCTGCCTGGAGGGACCGCGGCAGCCTTCGCCCGAGCACGGCGCCTGAGCCGGCAAATTCTGGGAGGCGATGCCGCCTGCTTCGCGGGCGTCGTAGATGTCGACGAGCTGGTCTTGGTCTTGGCCGACGAGCTGTTGAGAGGTGAAGAGGAAGACGTCGCTTCCATTCGCGCTTGCATCGGCGAGGAAGGTCGGCTCGGCACCCTGTCCGCTCGAGAGCAGGAAGACACAGCCCGCGCTCTGTTGACAGCTGCCAGTGCCGTCCGCCTCCCACTCGTACACGTCCTGCCGGCCGTTGGTGTCCTGAGGCACGAGGGGGTCTGGACTCTCGAAGAACACGCGAGTTCCTCCAGAGGAAAGGTTGCGCGTCAATATTGCTGCGGGAGTTTCGGGCTCCGTCGTCAGGACGCTAATGCTTTGCAGGTTCGCTGGTCCCGTGGGTGGCGCTCCCATCGGGTTGCACGATACGCACGCGAGGCCGCCGTTCTGGGCGGTGTAGCGGTAGAGCTCGCCGCACGCTTCGCCTCCGGGTTTGGCGCCGTTGTTGCACCCCCGTCCGTCCGCCCTGCGGTTGTCGTAGGAGGTAAGCTGTTCTCTCGAGCGGAAAAGTAGAGTTAGACCATCAGGAGTCACTCTGGAGGTCTTCTCCCCGACGCGGATGGTTCCGTTAACTACGGGGCTGGGACGCCAGTTTCCGGTGTCCGAGGCAGCTTCTCCTTCTGCGGCCGCGTTCTGGCGGGCAATGTACGTGATGTGGCCTTCGTGCCAAACGTAGAGGTTGCACGCGCCCACTTCTGGGGTGTGTACCCCGAGGCAGCTTCCAGGCGTCGCGCCCGAGGCGAGTACACCGTTTGCGGCGAAGTACACGTAGGAGCCGTTGGTGCTCACGCCGAGCACGCCTTGGACTGCCGCCCCGTGGGTCGCTTCCGCTGTTGCCGGGTCGCTCACGGCCTGATTCGTCAGATCCGTCAGGCTGTTGGTGGCAGTGTCGTACTCGTAAAGGTCCTGACCCTGTTCGCTTGTCGTACATTCCGGCGCCGTGGTCGAAACGGCGGTCGAATCGTTCGTCAGCTTTTGACAGCTGGTGAAAAAGACCTTGGACCCATCTGGGGTAGCGGCCATAAACGCCGCGGGCTTGACGCCATTCGGGTCTGGTTCCGTGCGGTGGGACCCCGAGGCCTGAACGGTAGCAACGCCGTTCTCGCGCACGTAGATCTGCTTGGCCGTGGGGCCTTCGGTTCCGCCCGTGGTGAACACGACCTTGGCCCCGTCGGCGGAGATTGTGTTCTGCGTATAGAGGTGTTCGATCGCGCCCCCGGCCCCCGGTTCGCTAATGGACCAGTTGTAGGCGCCGGCGAAGGATCCGCCCGTCGGCGTGGATCCGTCGGGCAGCACACCGGCGAGGCTCAGGCGTTCGCTTGCGGGCTTGTTGGCGTTCCATTCGTAGAGATTGTCCACGCCCGGGGCCGCGTCCGGAAGTAACGGCGCTTCGGTCTCAAAGATTACGTGCAACTTGTCGGCGCTAAAGCCTGCAAGGTGGTAGCCGTACCCTGCTGGGACGGCCTGCGTGAACGACGCGCCGGCGGTCTGTCGCAGCTGGAGGCCTTCGCTGCTCGGTGCGTCGTTGAAGGAGACTTCGAGCGCCGATAGCGCGAGATCTTCCGTCCAGCCGAGGACTCTGGCCGAGGCACCTGACGTGGTGGCGGGCAGAAGGCCTTCAGTAACCCAGGTGCCGGACGAACGCGCCGAGAGCAAGGAAGGAAAGCTCGCCTCGCCCGCCGCGCCGGGCAATCCGGCCGGCACAAGGTAGATGAGACGCTCCCCGTCTTCGGACGCCTCAACGAAATTGGTATCGCCCGTCGGGTTCGCGCCGTTCTTGTCGAGGGGCGTAACCTGCTCGTAGGCGCGGCAGTCGGGGAGTCGTTTGCCATAGGCCTGTTGGACGCGAACGGTTTCATTCGGGCAGCCTTCCGCGGCAGCGGAGGAGAGAGGGAGGCCGCCGAGCAGGGCGGCCGCGGCGATCAGGGAGACGTAACTGGTCGGGACGGCGAAGCGAAGCAGGGACGGGCGCCGGGCCGACCGCGGACGGATGACGTCGGAGATCGTCGCGCGTGGCTGCGGATGATCAGAAACTCGCTCCTCGATCGAGCGGCCGGTGAGGCGATCGAAGATGGTCCGAACGAACTCCCTTGCCCCCACGAAACGCTCCAATCTACAAGCCGTCTCAGGCTCATCAGTCGTCTGAGTCCGGCCCTGCGCCGGACTTCCGTCTTCGGCAACTCGTCGAAGACAGCAGTATCGAAGCACATCCAGACTCGAAATGCCATCTTGATTTTCTGAAGATAGGCAGAAAGTTTCAAAGCGGTGGTCGAGTGAGGTCGCCTGAAAGGCAAGCGCCAGAGCCAAAAATCGGCGGGGAAGTGGGCCGGCTTGGGCGGAGCTGCAGGAGGTACGGCACGCGGCGAAATTGCACGGAACGGCCCGCGGAACGACGCAACGCCGGGCGACCGCAACTAACCGCGGGATTCTTCGGCCAGCTCCTTCGCCCGCTCGGGTCCGAGATAGGGCGCGAGGACGAACTCGACCAGGTCGGGCAGGACGCCCGACAACGGCTCCTCCCCGGCGAGGATCGAACGAGAGACGAGGACGACGAGGCCGCCGAGCAGCGAGTCCTCGGTGGACTCAGGCAACGAGGCGGCCTCGCCTCCCTCGGCGCGGCCGCGCTGCAGATGAGGGATCGCCGCGAGCACCGCCGCGCGGAAGCGGGCGGCGATCACCGGGGTCGCGGTCACCGGCTCGACCAGGAACATGCGGCCGAGGTCGTGCTCGGCAGCGAAGAAGTCGAGGCCGGCGCGCAGGGCGGCGGTCACCTGGTGGGGCCAGTCGGGGACCGGGGCGACGGCGGCGGCGATCAGCTCCTCGAGGTGGGCGAGGACGGCCTCGAAGGCACCGAGGAAGCACTCCTCCTTGGAGGAGAAGTTCTCGTAGAAGGCCTTGCTGGAGACCGAGGCCGCCTTGACGATGTCAGCGATCGTCGCCCCCTTGTAGCCGTCGGCGGCGACGACGTGGGCGATCGCCGCGAGCAGGCGCTCGCGCTGGGACTCGGCGACCTGCTCGCGGCTGAGTCCATGGTGGCCGGCAGGCAGGGGGCCGAGCTCGGACCCGGGTTCGATCGACTCCTCCTCGCGACGTGGCGGCACCGGCGAAGCCTATCCCGCCGCCGGGCAGCCGATCTCAGGCCGCCGAGAGCGGCGGCGGCGGGATCGAGAGCTCCTCTTGGGCGGCTTCGGGACCGAGGTAGGGCAACACCACCGCGTACATCAGCTGCGGGACGATCTCGTCCTCGGGCGGCATCGGGTCGCCCTTGGCCATCGTCATGTAGATCTGGTTGAAGACGCCGCCGCCGAGCGACTGCGCGGTGTTGACGCTGAGCGATCCCGGAGCGCCGGGCTCCTCGCGCCCTTCGTCGATCAGCTCGAAGAGGGCGCCGGCGGCCTGGCCGAAGCGGACGAGGGTGCGCTCACCGGCGCTCCTCATCTCCCCCACCGTGACCTTGGTCAGCCGCTCGTCCTCGGCCAGGTAGCGGTAGAGGGCATAGGCGGTGGCGCGCACGCGATCGCGCCAGTCGCTCAGGCCCTGGCGGGCGCGCTCGGCGCGTGCTTCGAAGCGTCCGCACTCCTCATCCCAGAACTCATAGAAGAGGTCTTCGAGGTCGGCGTAATGGCCCTCGAAGGCGGCGCGCTCGACTTCGGCGCGGGCGAGGATCTGCTCGAGGCTCGTGTTGCGGAAGCCCTGCTCGAAAGAGAGATCGACGAGGGCCCCGCGGATCCGGGCACGCTCGCTCGCTTGGGGTCGAGGGGGCATCTGATTCCCTGGCTGCCTACCTCCCGCACCGCCAACGCTACCTCGTCAACGCGAAAGGCTTTTATTCAGGCGGCGGGGTCCTCGGCGGCGGCGAGCGGGTCGGTCGAGAAGCGAGCCCACCTCGTCGCCTCCTCGGTACCGATGTAGGGGCGCAGGACGAACTCGATCGACTCCGGCAGGAGCACCTCGATGCGGTCGACCTCGCTGTCGATCAGACGTTGGTAGGCAGACCAGAGGACGCCCCCGGCGAGGGTGTCCTCGAGGGATGACGGCAATGCCTTCGCGCGCGGGTCGTATCCGCGCCCCTCGCCGAGCAGAGGCGAGAGCCCTTTCATCGCCGCCTCGTAGCGCTCGACGATCGCCGGGCCGACCGTCGGACCCTCGACGATCGTGGCGCGGGCGATCAGCGGATCGGCGAGTATCGCTTCAAATAAGGCGCGCAGGACGAGAGCGACCTGCCGGGGCCAAGGCGCCCGCGGCTCGGCGGCCAAGGCGGCCTCGATCTTCTCCTTGCCTTCGGCCACGGCGGCGTCGAAGAGCTCGAGGAAGCACTCCTCCTTGCCGGAGAAGTGGTTGTAGAAGGTCTTGAAGCTGACCTTGGCGCGTTTGATGATCAGCTCGACGGTGACTGCGGCGTAGCCGCGCTTGGCGACCAGCTCACCGGTGGCGCGGAGGATGCGCCGGCGCTGGTCGGCTTTGACCGTTCCACGAACCACCGTCGGAGCGGGCGCGTCCAGGGAGGTGCGAGAGGCCCGTCCCGGTAGCGCGCGCATCAGCGGAGGATAGCCGCGGGGTCGGGAGCATCGAGTGTCAGCCGAGCTCGACATAAGAGAGTGTCATCGTTCCTAAAGATAGTGTTAGCTTACCCGCCGTGCGGACGACCCAAGAACGCGATCGTCTGGTGGCCGCGATCACCAAACTGCGAGTTGAGGTCGACCCGGCGGGCTTGCGAGTGCCACCGCCAGGCGGGCCCACCCCCGTTTTGTGGGCCTGCTCGGCGCAGAGGACGAGGAGCTGGTGAGCAAGGTCGGGGAATCGCTGGCCGCGCTTGCGGCGGCCGCGTCGGCGACCCACCCGTGCTCAGCGCCGCCGCCGGAGAGCGTCATCCTCGGAGCGGTAGGTGGCGCCGAATGGGTGATGCGCTCCCAGCTCCTGGAGCGCCGGTCGGAGCGGCTGACGGAACTGGTTCCTGATTTCGTCTACCTCGTCACAATGCCTTTTCTCGATCGCGAGGAAGCGCTGGAGCTCTCGCGACGGGCGCGCGAGTTGCTGGATGAGGACGAATTCCGCTGATGACGCCCGCTGCCAGATCCCTCTCGATTGACGCGCCTCGCGAAAGCAACATCGGAAGCGATCACCGATGAGGGGGATGGGCGCCAATCGGGGGTAATCGACATCACCGCCGCCAAACCTGCTGCCAGAAGATGCCGGTTTGCGGCGGTTTTCAGAGAGCCCGGAACGAGACTCGAACTCGTGACCCCTTGACCGGACCCCGTTCATCGGTCCACCCCGAGTGAGAGTCCGGGGTTGGTCTGTGTTGAGTATTGCTCCTGATCGCCACCTCGCGTAGCGAGCCCGGAGGGCGAGCGC
>JACDGU010000244.1 GCA_013821475.1 Solirubrobacterales bacterium | reverse complement strand
GCTCTACGCGCTGCCGTTCGTGCCGGCGGCGGTCGCCCGCGAGCGCGAGCGGGCCGGCGCCTACACCGAACGCACCGCCGGGGCCGGCCTGCTCAGCGACGTCCTGGTCGAGGAGGTACGCCGCCGCGAGCGCCTGGTCGCGATCGACGACGAGGCGGCGCTGATCTGCCCCTGGGCCTCGCGCTCGCCGTTCGAGCTGCGGGTAATCCCGCGCCAGGAGAGCGGCGACTTCGCGCAGGACGGCGGCGGCGCGGCGATGATCCGGACCGCGATGCGTCTCCTCGCCACCCGCTTCGACGGATCCCCGGGGCTGAACCTCTGGGTTCGCACCGCGCCGCACGGCGCCGAGCCCTTCCACTGGCACGTCGACATCGCGCCCCGGTTGACGATCAAGGCCGGCTTCGAGCTCGGCACCGGGGTCGACATCAACATCTACCCGCCGGAGCGAGCCGCATCGGACCTGCGCGAGTGCCTCTGAGGATAGGTTCCCAACGGGGCGCTGGGTGACCTCGGGGGCCGGCGAGGGCCGCCGGCCAGGTTGATCGGAGCATGAGCAAAGGCCGGCGCTTTCAGGCGGCCCATGTAGGGTCCGGGCGTGGCCCCGAACCCGCGACCGATCCCCCACTTCATTGCCGACACCACCCAGGAGGGGATCCCCCACGGGCGTTTCGCCGAGCGGCTCAAGGAGGCCTTCGCCACCGCCTGCAAGGCGATCGAGGACCTCCCCGCCGGCGCCGAGCTGCCGGCCGAGATCGACTGGTTTCCCGAGCGCGCCTGGGGCGGGCGCACCTGGGTTCCCTGCTCGGCGCTGGTCGAGAGCGAGGAGGGAACCCTCGAGGTCTTCGGCCACGTCTCCTACGTGCAGCCGACCGAGGGCGAGCCCGCCGGCTTCGCCGCCAAGGCCGACTTCACCGACGTCCTCGCCCAGGACAATCCCGACTGGCGGATCGACCTCAACGACGACGTGATCGGCCGCTGGCGGGGCGAGAACGGACGCGCCGGCGCGGTCACCCTGGTCTGGGGCCGGCCGCTGGTGCGCGGCGCCGTCGCCGCCACCGCCGAGCTCGACGCCGAGACCGTCGACCAGGAAGAGATCTCGCAGGACCGCTTCACCTTGATCGCGCTCGATGCCCTCGAGGGCTACGGCGACGAGGTCTTCCTCGAGGTGAAGCTCTGGAGCCGCCGCGCGTTGGAG
The DNA here is from genome assembly GCA_013821475.1 of Solirubrobacterales bacterium. Taxonomy (GTDB): domain Bacteria; phylum Actinomycetota; class Thermoleophilia; order Solirubrobacterales; family 70-9; genus VAYN01. The sequence goes on along the minus strand of JACDGU010000244.1, from coordinate 1,080 downwards.
CTCGCCGCCGAGAGCCTCTACGCCGCCTGAACCAGCTCGATCTCGGCCCGCACCCCCGGCGCCCTGGCCAGCCGCGAATCGAGCGTCACCAGCGGCACTTCGAGTTGCTCGGCGAGGGCGACGTAGAGCGCGTCGTAGAAGCTGACGTTCTCGCGCAGCTCCCAGGCCCGGTCGGCGAGCAGGTGGTGGGAGACCCGCTGCAGGCGCATATCCATCAGGTCGGTGAGCGCCGCCCGGGCGGCACGGGCGGAGATCTCACCGGCGCGGACCTCGCCCCTCAGCGCGTGGCCGACCTCGGCGTCGACCAGGTAGGGAGCCCAGAGCCAGCCGGGGCTGGAGGCGATCCGCTGCCGCGAGGACTCCGCGTACTCGCCGTTGGTCAGGTACTCGACCAGGACCGAGGCGTCGAGCACCTTCATCAGTCGCCGCGGCTCTCGCGCAGGATGCGGAGGATCGTCTCCCGTTTCACCTTCGAGGGCCCGCGGGCGCGGACGCGCTCGTCGATCTCCTCGAGGCTGGCCTTGGCGGTGACGCCGCCCAGTTCGCGCTTGATGTAGTCCGAGAGCGAGATGCCCTCCGCCGCCGCGCTCGTCTTCAGGGCGCGGTGCATCTCGTCGGGGACGTTTCTCACCTGGATCATCTTGGACATGTGCACCACATTAACCCGGGTGTCGGACACGTCCATCAGCTCAGCTCGTCTCATGCACGGAATCCTGCCGATCAAGGTGTCGCGCGTGGCCCGCTGAAAGCACCGACTTCGGCACCGAAAACGCATCTGAGAGAAAATCCGCCTCGTCGGCCCCGATAGCTCAGCTGGATAGAGCGATCCCCTCCTAAGGGATAGGCCGCTGGTTCGAATCCAGCTCGGGGCATCAACTCGGAGGCGAGGGTGCAACTTCCGGAGCGCGGTGCCGTTGTAGCGAGAGGCCCTTGACCAACCGACGACGCCACCCAACCCGCCCGCTCGCCAGCCGCATCGCGCTTGCCGCGCTGGCGCTGGCGATCGTCTGGCAGGCGTCGCCGGCGCCCGCCGGAGCGGCGGCCCGCGAGCTGCGCTTCCGCGGCGAGACGGTTGCGGTG
>JACDGU010000091.1 GCA_013821475.1 Solirubrobacterales bacterium | reverse complement strand
CCTTCGGGCTCGGCTCCGCGGTGACGGCCCCACGGCGCATCAGGCACAATCAGACCAACCGATAACTGGCAGGAGGTGGGGCCAGTTCAGGTGTCGACCCTGGGGCCACTGCAAGTGGCGACACTCATCGGTCTTCCACGCTGGCTTTGGGCGTGGCAGGCCGAGAAGGAGTGATCGCCGGCGGGCGCCGTCGCGGCTCAACTCGGCACTCGTAGCGAGACGGCCTCTTTTGACCCAAGGGAGGCCGGGGAGCGGAGCGGTGCTCGTCGACCCAGCGATGGTGTCTGTCGGACGCACCCAAGCGAGGCCGGGAGCGTTGAGGAAGGGGCGCGTGCCGCGCTGGCATTCGGCGTGTCAGGACCGGTTAAGCGCACTGTCAGCAGTCGTTGGATGTCGGCCTGGAAGGCCAGCTCGAGCCCATCCGGCGCTTCGAATGCCTAGTGGGCGCCCAGACGAGCGTGGCTCAAGATCGCCAGCCGATCGACCAGCTCAGACAGGGCGGGATCGACACCGATAAGGCCTTCGATCAGATGGCCGGTGTCCGCGAGGGACATACTGGCCGGCGCTAGCCCTTTCAACCTGGCCAAAGCTCGCTCGAAGAGCTCGAGCTCGTGCGCAGACATCTCCTGCTCCGCCACGGCGATGAAGTTCGCAGGATTGAGTTGTTCGTTCGGATCGCTCACGCCGGCACCCGGCAATCGAAGCCTGCGTTTGGGACGAGTATTGGTATAGCTGGAAGAAGGCGGATCTTAAGAGGAGTGGACCCCCGCGCTTTGAGCGCGAGGGTCCGGCGCGAACTTGGGCCAGGGAGAGCCGGCTAAAAAGCCAACGGGAAAGCCAGACGGTAGGAAGTGCTGACCCGCTTGGAGCTCCTCTTCTTCTTGCCGCAGCTGTTGGTCACCGTCGGCGTGGTGTTGTGGACCTTGCCGTTTTGGGCGGTGAAGTCGGCGATGGCGGTGGTCTTGGCGTTCTTGGAACAGATGTTTTCCGAGTTGACCAAGAGGCCCTTCATGCCACCCTTAAGTTCGAGCACGAACTTGGAGATGGGGGCATCCGGTACCGCCTGGAAGGTATTGCGAATGCCGCCGCCCTTGCCGGTGTCGATCTTGCCGTCGAGGACGACGTCGATCTGGCCGTTCAGTTCTGCCACCAGGTCCGGGAGCTTATTACTGGAAGAGCGCAGATAGACGGGGCCGGAAACAGGCTTGTCGAGCAGAGGCGAGATTGCTCTCGCCTTGCCGTAGATCGAGGCCTTGGGACAGGCTTTGGCGGCGAACTGGACCCGGGTGCAAACGGTGCCGATATGCCCCTGTTCCAAGAACTCGCTGTGGGGGAGCGTGACCTGGGCCTTCGCGATGTTGGCGTAGGCGCCCTTCTTCGGATAGGTCAAGGTCGCCTTCAGGGCCGGGAAGGTGTGGCGGCGGGTGCCGCCTTTGAGGTTGAGAGCCAGGCTTGGCTTGAAGCCGAGCGCATTGCAGGCGCCAACTTGGAAGCGATCGGATAGGGGTGCGACGCTGCCGAGGGTCGAGGTGGCTGAACCGAGGACGGCCATCGGGTTGCAGGAGGTCGGGTTGAGGGTGAAGTCGGGGCGGTTCATATTGAGGGCGATGCTTCGGACGTCGAGCGGAATCCCGGCGAGGATCGCCGGGATCGGGTCGCTGACGGCGTGGATCTGGGTGGTCAGGGGGTTGACGTAAAGCGCCGCCCGCACGACGACCGTGCCGAGGTCGAACGGACCCGCCACCGCCGGGGTGATGATCGCGAGGCTCAGCGGGGCGCCCTTGTAGGGGCCGGATAGGTAGGCGTGACCGCTGACGTGGAAGGGGGCGCTGCCGGGGCCGGCGGCGACGTCGACGGTGCCGACCTCGGAGGCCGGCGGGCAGCTGGGACTTGCGAGCTGTGCCTCGCCGGCGCTGGTGCGAGCGGCGGCGATCGCAGCTTCGGAGCAGTAGGGAATGCCGGCGAGCTTGCCGACCAAGCCCTTGGGCAGGGTGGTGTCGATCGAGGCGAGGCGCTGGCTTCCGTCTTCGCGGCCGAGCTTCAGTACGAAGGGGCTGTAGGAGCCGGCGATCGGAATCGTCGTGCCTGCTTCGAAGCTCGGCTGGTTGGGCTGGGCGGCTTCTGAGCTCGCGCACGGGGCGCCATTCGCGCCAGCGCTGATCGGGAAAGTCGAGGTCGGATTGGCAACCGAGGTTTCCGGCGCCGACCATGGGGTGAGAGCGGAGGTGGTGCGGTAGGTGCCACAAACCGACGGATTGGCGAGCGCCGCCCGCGGGCCCGACTTGAAGTTGAGCTGCAGCCGCGAGAAGGGGAGCTGCGGGTTTTCCAGGAAGGTGGCGGTGATCTGGCCACTCTGCGGATCGAGAGCGCCGCTGCCGGGGAGCTTGAGGTCGATACCGGGGCCCTGAATCTCGAGGTAGAGGTGGATCAACCGCCCGCTCTGGGCGTCGGAAGCCGAGCACGGTGCGCAGGCCGGGGTGCCGAGGTAAACCTGACCATCGAGGGGCTTGGCGAGAACGGGAGTTTCGACCTTGACCGTGGCGATCTTGGCGGCGGGCGGACAATTGGCCGGCGTCGTCGAGCCGAGGCCGACCTGGGCCTGAGTACAGGCGGCAAGGCCATCGCCCTGGGAGGCGGAGACGGTGACACCCTTGGGCAGGGTGACGGTGGCGTCGCGCAGGGCAGGGGTCGAGAGCTGGGTTGGGCCTTCGTGCTGGGGGATTTCGAGATCGACCGCATAGCCGGCGGGCTGATCGGCCTGATTGCTGTCGGGGGCGATCGAGAGCGAGGGGGTGAAGCTCAATGCGTTGCAGCCAGTGATCGCGCCGACGCTGGTTGATCGGTAGGAGTGAAAGATGCCTGGTTCGAGCCACTGATCGACCTGCAGGAGGGTGCTGAGCGGAGCGCCGCAGGCGGTGGGGTTGTCGAGGAAGGGGCTGGGCGACTCGCTGCTGGGGTTGGGCGGTACCGAACCGTTGGTCCCGAAGCGCCGCAGATCGTGGGCGGGGTCGGCGGGGACGCCCCAGAAGCTGATGCTGGTGTTGAGAATCGGGACGGTTTGGCTAGCGTTGTGCAAGTCGGTTGAGACGGTGCCGTCGGCGTTGACGGTTGCCGTCAGGAGCACCGGATAGGTCTCGACTTCGAAGCCGAATTCGGCGGTGACGGAATTGGTGCTCGGCACCAGGTTGTAGATCGGGGCCTCTTGGGCGAAAGGGCCTCCGGCCGTCGTCAGCGGCACGCCGGGGCCACCGACGAGCACGTCGGCGACGCCGACCTGGCTGGCGAGGGGACAGCTTCTCAGATAACCCTGGATAGCAGCGCTACCGGCCTGGCAGCGAGGGACGGCCTGAGGATTGCCGATCAGACCGGGCGGCAGAGTGACGTCGATGTCCTTGGGGCCGTGCTCGGAGGAGATGTTGTCATTGGCATTGGGGGCCGCGGTGTTGAAGGCGAGTTCGGTGGTGAGTTCGAACGGATGAGAGCCGGCAATGTTGCTCTCAGAGCGGTCTTCATTTACGGCATCAAAGTGAAAGGTGTTCGACTGCAACCCGAAGGGCGCCGGGGTAGGGCTGACCATGGTCGCGTCTTCAACCGAGGCGGAGGCGCCGCCGCCGGAGACCCGCGCCAGGTTGGTTTCCGTCGCACCGGCAGCGGGAGAGACGTTGACGGTGACGATCACGGTGAAAAAATCGCCGGTGGGAGCAGGTTCGGGATCGACGCAGCTCACGGTCGGTGTGAAATTGCATATCAGTTCGTTTGAGAGACTCACCGGACTGCCGAGATCCTTGCCTTTGACCGCCGTCGCGGTGAAGTTCGGAGGCAGCAAATCTTCGATCACGATGCCTCCTTCCGCGGTTGAGCCGACGTTCTCGACCGTCAGCAGGTAGCGGGCCCCGCTCGAGGCGGGAGGGAAGTTGGTCGGAACGGACTGAGAGAGGATTCGCCAGCGCGGACCGGAGGCTGCCTGAGCGGCAGGGCCGATCGACAGAGCAAGGGCACAGAGAGCGGTGCCGAGACAGGCGAAGCGGCGGAAATTGGTGCTCATCTCTGACCTCCGAGGTTGCGCTGGGCTTGGTGCCGGTGGTGGTGCCGGTGGTGGTGCCGGCGCCTATGGTTCAAGGGACCGCGGAAGGCGGCGCTTGCCGGGCTTTGCGGGGCGGCCGTTGAGGCCAGCGGGCCCTGGCAAGATTCCCCTTCGCAGCCGACCGTTTGCGGCGAACGGGCAAAGCCGCCGCCGACACGGGCGTCGTAGAGGTCGCGGCTGGAGTCGGTGTCGCTCGGGCTGAGCCTGGCCCAACTGGTGAAGAAGACATTGACGGCATCGGCGCTGACACCAGCGAGGACCGAGCCGAAGGAGCTGACGCCATCGGTGATGAGATATTGGCAGCCGCCGAGGGCCGCGCTGTAGCCGGTTCCCCCAGATACACAGGTGCCGGTGCCCGGTTGCTCCCACTCGTAGACATCAGTGGCGCGATTGACATCAGTCGGGACGAGGGCCGAGGTGGTTTGGAAGATGACGCGGCTGCCACCTTCGTCCATCAAATTGACCTGGGGCCGCGAGTTCGACCCAGACACCGGAACCGCGGCGTCGCCAGTGGGTTCTGCGGTATTCGGATCACAAGAGACGCAAGTGAGCGAGGAGGAGACGGCGTCAAAGCGGTAGAGCTCACGCTGACCGGTCAGATTCTGACCGGTCAGATCGGCAGCGCTAAGGAATGTGAGAACCCGGCCGTCGGAGGTGGTGTCGGTGACCCGAAAGCCAGGACCGGAACGCACGGGATCGGCGAAAGAAAGTTTCGGCACCGAGACATCTCCCACGTTCAATGCATCGGGCACGGCGCTCACCAACGACGTTTGCCCGTTTTCGTAGAGATAAACGCTCTCTTCGCCTTCGACCGCGCCGGGGGCCAGTGGCTGTCCGTGAGCGGCAAAATAAATGCGCTCGCCACTATGAGAGATGGCGAGCACGCCGTCGACGTTCCCTTCAGCACCTCCGCTATCTCCCGAGGACACGCGTGTAAGCGCTCCGGAGCCAGTGTTGTATTCGTAGAGCTCGAGGCTATGAGTCGTGTCGTCATTGGTCAACTCCTGAGCACTGACGAAGAAGATGCGGGTCCCGTCGAGCGAGGCGCCGAGATAATAGGATGGCTGTTCACCAGCGGGATCGGGGACGGTACGCTGGGAGGCAGACACCTCAACGGTGTGGGTACCGTCGAGTCGGACGTAGACCTGACGGGGAACTTCGCAGCTGGGATCCAGGCTGGGTTCGCCGAGCCCGAATTCGAAAGCTTCACTTGCACCGGCATCCGGACTCTCAAAGATGATCTGACTGGCGTCAGGTGACACCGTGTTCCGGGTTTCTCCACCGTTTGCATTTTGTCCGTCGGTCCGGTTGGCCTCTTCGCTGTCAATGCCATCGCCGAGCATGGCGCCGCATTTGGGGATGACGTTGCCGGGAAGGAGGCCGACGAGTTCGGAATGGGTGCCGGAGGTCGCGTAGAGCTCCTCGCCGAACTGATGGGTGTCGTTTGCGGCAAGTGGGCTAGTGGCCTGCCAAAGGACGGTGTTCCCGGAGGGCGAGCTCCCGGCATAAAACGAAGCGGTCGGCGTGGTCTTGGGCGACACTTCGGGCCTTGAGGACCAGGCGAAGGATCCTGCTGGGCCGGGGCGGTAAACATCGATGCGGTTGCCATCCTGGTCAGAGGGATTGAGGTCAAAAGTAGTGTCGATAAAGGGTTGGAGAGGATCTTCGGAGGCGAAGGCCTTGGCTTCAAACGCAGGTGGCGACTGCGTGGGGTCACCATCGCCAGAGCCCTGGGCAGGATTAAGGGGGGCCGTCTGCCAGCCGTCCACGGTGCGTGTAGCCCCGTACATATTGAAGAAAAGGTAGTTGGTCGGCTCACCGGCGAACGCCTGTGGAGATTGGAAATAGGCACTGTCGCCGCCGGGGGGAATGAAGGTAAGTTCTTCATTGACGAAGCCGCCTTCCTTATCGGAGGGAGAGACCTGCTCATAGGCGCGGCAATCCGGTAGCGCGGTGGAGTTGCTTTCGGCGCGCAGAAGGGCGTTCGGGCAGGCATCGGGCCCGCCGTTCGGAATAGTCCCCGTCGTCATTTCTCGTTGCGGGCCAATGACAGCTTCGACCGAATTGGTGGCAAGGACACGGTAGTGGTAGGTGGTCTGAGGAGTGAGGCCGGTGATCTGAGCGAACGCGTGCAGATCGGCGTTGCCGGAGCCAAGGGCCGTTTCAGGGGTAGTGGAGGCGGCGGCGAAGCCGCCGGTGTTGAACTGTTCGTCGGTCACGTACTCGAAGCGATAGGAGGTGCTGGCACCGCCGGGGTTGATCTGGGCATTGAGGTAGGCGGCAGTGGCGGACACGCCGGAGGCAGAGGTCGAGGCGATCACGGGCGCGACGGCAGGGGTGGCGAAGGCTTCGGGGCCGGCGGTTACGGCGGCGTCGGGGCCGGCGGCGTTTTCGGCGATCAGGCTGACCGAATAGGAGATCCCTGGGGTGAGGTCGGTGGCTTCGGCGGTGACTTCGTGGCCTGCATTGTCAGCGGCAAGTTCGCCATTGAGGCCGGGGCATGCGGGGGTGCATTGGAAGTGCCAGGAGACCCTGAAGCCGGCTTCGACGGCGGCGGAGGTGGGAGCGCCTTCGGGAGCGTTGGGATTGATTTCGCCGGCGAATTGGGCGGTGGTTCCGGTGATGGCGGCGACCGGGGCGATGGCGACGGTGGGGGCGGCCACGGGTTTGGTGGTGAATTTCGGATTCGGTTCTGGCGAGAAACGTTCGCCTTCGAAGACGGTGGTGAGGCGCACTTCGTATTGCGTGCCCGCTTTCAGGCCAGTCAGTTCGACAGAGAAGGGGATCGGCGACGATCCGGTGGCTTCGGCTTCCGAGACTTCGCCAGCGAAGGTAAAGCCCCAGCTGCCGGCGCTCGGTTCTTTGTATTCGAAGTAGACGGGAAAGGCGACACCGGAGGAGTTGGGGTTGACGGCCCCCGAGACGTGGGCGGTCGCGTAGGCGACTTCGGTCGCCGGGTTGATGGTCTGGGTCGGGGGCGTTGCGGCAGTGGCAAGCGAGACGCCGAGGACCAGGCTGGCGAGGAGGGCGGTGGCGACGAGCGCAAGGAGTCTTGGATGGCGGGAAGGCGCACGGGTGCCTTTAGAGCGCAGGAGGTTGGCGAGCGGCGCGAAGACTCCGCGGTTGGCGGTGCGTTTCTTCGCGCTGTGCTCGGTGCGGTTCACGAATCAACTCCTCGGATACGTGAGTCCGATCCCAGAACAAGGCCCCCGCCCTGTTGCTCGCCCATCGGACCCAGCTCTCGGCTCCCTGGCCGCTCGGTGCGGAATATAAACCCTGTCGCTCTTTTGTGTTGGGTGGCAGTTTGAGCCGGACCAGATTCCACGGAGACTGGATCTACCCCAGATAAAATGGAGTCGCGGTCGCGCGATCTCCATCCGTCGGCTCGGCCAGGCGTCGGCAAGGCGCGAGCGCGCCATCCTCGCGTTGGTCGCGTAGTTGTTCAGCAGCACCTTGATCCGCCGCGGGCTGTGCACGTGGCTCGGGATCAGCGTGAACAGCACCAAGTCGAGGACCGGGGTGGACCCGTCGGGCCCTTCTCCATCTCGGCCAGCTCCTCCCAGATGCCGCCTTCCGTCTCGCTGGTCAGCGTCCGCGCGAATTTCGCCAGGCTGCGACTGCGCAGCGGCGGCAGCGTGATCTGGTGCTGGAAGATCTTGTCGAGGTAGGCGCCCGCGGTCGAGTAGTAGGGCATCTCCGCGTTGATCGGCGTCGTCTGCTCGCTCTTCGGCAGCGCCGCCTCCAGGACGTCGCGGTCGGCGGCCACCACGAACACGCAGTTCTCCTGATCGAGGAAGGTTCGCAGCGCCTTCAGCGTCTCGGCGATGTCCTCCGCCGAGCAGCGGTCGAGCTCGTCGATGAAGAAGATCAGCCGTTTCCGACGCGTCCGCCGCCCCGCCTCGCGGCGCTCCCCAGCCACCAGCGCCGCAGTCGCTCCAGCCCCAGCCGCTCGCCGTCCGCGCGCCGCCACCCCCGCGCCGAGCGCCGCAGCTCCTCCCGGGCTCCACCATCGCCCTCGCTCTCCGCGTCGGTCGCCCGTTCGACCAGGCGGTGAAAGCGGGCCGAGAACTCCTCGTCCTCGGAGGGCTTTGACTGCTCGACCTCCACCTTGCCGGTGTCGATCACCGCCGCCAGCACCGCCACGAAGGTCGAGATCACCGCCGCGATCAGGATCGAGTCGATCGCCAGGATCAGGCCCAGCAGGACCAGCGCCAGCGCGATTGCTATCAGCGGCGCAAGCCTGCCGCCGCGCACCGCCTTCCACACCCGCGGCCCACTCAGCGTAACCCGCCGCTGGTTCTCGTAGAGGCCGCGGTGATACTCGGAGTAGTCCGGGTCGTCCTCGGAAAACTCGAGTTCGCGCGCGGCGTGGGCGATGAAGTTGCGCTGCAGGGCCTTGCCGCCGTAGCGCCAGGCGTCATAGCGGACCAGCTTTGCCTCGTCCTCGCCCCGCTCGCCGAGCCGCGCGTCGATCAGCGTGTAGAGGCTCGACTTGCCCGAGCCCCAGGGCGCGAACAGCGCGATGTTGATCGGCATGTCGGCCTCACAACAGAGGTCTGCGATGCGGTCCGCGATCGGTGCATAGTCAAACTGATCGCCATCGCGAACCGCGAGTGCATGATCCGGGATCAGGTCGCCGGCAACGATCGGTGACGGCAGCGGTTTTTGTTTAACGCCTCCCATGGAGTGATCCTGCAACTAAAGGCGGACGATTTGCATTGTGGTTCTCATGTTCCCCGTCAGCCTGCTAGTAGGGCAGCGGCTGTGAGCACATCGAGAAGTCAGGCGGCCGAATTGTCACTTTCGTGACGTAGAGCACCATCCGTTCTACCCCCCTACCAACCGCCCTTCGGCATCGCATCTGAACCCCGCCCGCCCATAAGGCGCCGCATACGCAGGCTTGTGCGAGCAGTACTCGCCCGGCCCAAAGCATTTGACCCCGCGCGGCGTCTGGTGGGGAGCTCCATAGCCACACCTCTGTGTCGCGTTCGCCGCCGAAGGCGCCACCGTGCTCCCTGACACCCCGCCCAGCAAACTCCAGCGGGGCGATGGCGACGATCGCCGCCGCGGACGCGACACCTTTTCAACATCCTGGCTCCTCCCGAGTCAGCTTTGGGTGGCCGAACGTATGCGGCCTCGCCTGTTACCGCAATACCAAGAAATAAAATAATGGATTCGGTTGAGCCAACTCACACTCTCACTCCCAGGGCGTCCGCAATCACGGTCTCCCAGCCGCCCGCACCCCGCGCCAGCACCAGCCGCGCCGTGCTCAACGCCCGGAAACAATCCGCGCGAGGGCTTCGGCGAGCTGCGGCTCCAGAACTGGGTGCAGAAGGCGACCGAGTCCGCCGCCATCGTCCGCCCGGTCCTGACTCCAGCCGCTGTTCGGCTGCGGTGAGCTGGACTAGCAGAGCCAAGATCGAGTCTCGGCCGGTGACCTGGGTGCCGTCGGGAGTCACGAACTGGGCGCCGGGGGCAAAGTAGGCGGCGGCTGCGCTCGCGTCGCCGCCGACCAGGGCGCGGGCGAAGCCGACTGCGACCGCTCCGGCGGCGTTGGCCACGGCGTCGTCGACCGGCTTCCTGCTCACCCGTTCGAGCTCGCCTGGCCCCTTTTCTCCTTCGCCTGCCACCTCGCGGCAGTTTGGCAAACGCACCAGCTTGTTTTTACAGACGGCATCCTCTAGCCTGACGGGATCGCCCACTTGGGGGTGCGCGATGTTGGCAACCGTTGCAGGGGAGTGGCCGGGAACGGCTCACCAGATCGGCCGTTCCCGGCCGCTGCAGCTCAAACAGGAGGAATCAAATAGATATGAGTTCCGCTCGCCGTAAGCTCACCGCCGCCGGGGCGATGGCCGCCCTCTTGGTCCTGATCGGCACACTTCTTCTCACCGGCATCGCCAGCGGCGCCGAAAAGCCAGTCGTCGTCCGTGCCGGCAACCTCGAACTGACCTTCAACGGCGGCTTCACGCCCAAAGCGGTCTCCAAGACCACGCTGACCCCGATCTCCCTCAACGTCTCCGGCAAGATTGCCACGGTCGACGGCACCCACCCGCCGGCGCTGAAGGAATTCTTCCTCGAAACCGACAAGAACGGTTCGGTCCAGGTCAAGGGCTACCCGACCTGCAAATCCGGCCAGCTGCAGTCCCAGGACACGAGCCACGCCGAAGCGATTTGCAAGAGCGCCCTGATCGGCACCGGCACCACCGACGTCTCGATCGAATTCCCCGAACAATCACCGATCCCGGTGAAGAGCAAACTGCTGGTCTTCAACGGTGGTGAAAAGGCCGGCGTCATCACCTTCTACATCCACGCCTACATCACCGTGCCGACCCCGGCCGCGATCGTCACGACGGTCAAAATCAAAAAGATCCACAACGGCCGCTTCGGCACCGAAGCGATCGCCTCGATCCCGAAGATCGCCGGCGGCTCGGGCTCGGTCACGGCATTCAGCCTGGCGATCAACAAAAAGTATTCCTACAAGGGCAAGAAGGTCTCGATCCTCAGCCTCAAATGCCCAGATGGCAAGATCCAGGCCCACGGCAAAGCGGTCTTCTCCGACGGTACCAGCGCCCAGGCCGAAGTTATCCGCACCTGCACCGGCAAGGGCTGATCTTTGCCACCCCACCGGCGCGCCGCGCCCCGAAGACAAATTCAGTTTCGGTTTGTGGACAATCGGTAATCGCGGGCGCGACCCGTTCGGCGCGGAGGTGAGACCCGCGCTTGCGCCTGTTGACGGCGTGCGTCTGTTAGCCGAAGTCGGCGCGTGGGGCGTTAATTTTCATGACAACGATTTAGTGCCGATTGATGCAACTGCAAATGAACGCGACCACATCGTGCGCGAATTTCGGCGCGCGTGTGACG
>JACDGU010000090.1 GCA_013821475.1 Solirubrobacterales bacterium | reverse complement strand
GCTGGGCACCGTGCTCGGGGCGCTCGGCGCGGCCGGCATCGCCGACGACTTCCCACCCGGCCAGCGACGCCTGCGCCGGGTCCTGCCCAAACGCACCACCTACAACGTCGCCTGCGAGCTCGGGGATCCCGCCGCCGAGCGCACCGTCGTCCTCATCGCCCACCACGACGCCGCCCACTCCGGCCTCGTCTTCCACCCCGCGGTGCCGCCGCTGGCCGAGCGCCTCGGCCTGATCGAGAGGACCGACACCAGCCCGCCGCTGATGGCGCCGGTCGTCGGCGGCCCGATCCTCGCCGCCCTCGGCGCCCTGACCGGCAACCGGCTGCTCGCCAAGCTCGGCCTTCTGCTCGGCCTCGGCTCGGTGGCGGCGATGGCCGACATCGGCGCCCGCAAGGTCGTTCCCGGCGCCAACGACAACGGCACCTCGGTCGTCGCCCTGCTCGCCCTCGCCCGCCGCTTCGCCGAGGAGCCGCCCGAGGGCCTGCGGGTGATCCTGCTCTCGACCGGCTCCGAGGAGTCCTTCAGCGAGGGGATGAAGGCCTTCGGCGAGCGCCACTTCCCCTCGCTCGACAAGGAGAGCACCTTCTTCCTCTGCCTCGAGTCGGTCGGCTCGCCGCACCTGCTGGTAATCCGCGGCGAGGGGTTCCTGAAGATGCGCGAGTACCCGCCGCGCTCGCTCGCCTTCATGGACGGGCTCGCCGAGGAGCTCGGCATCTGGCTGTTCCCGAACCTGCGCCTGCACAACGGCACCGACGGGCTCGAGTCGCTCGCCGCCGGCTATGAGACCGCGGTCCTCGCCGGCTGCACCGACCTCAAGCAGCCGGCCAACTACCACTGGCCCAACGACCTCGCCGCCAACGTCGAGTTCGACACCGTGGCCAGCGCGGTGCGCCTCAGCGAGGCCGCGATCCGCCGCTTGGGAGAGCGCTGGCTGTAGGTCTGGCTAAATCCGACTGCGGCGTCGGATTTCGCATCTATAGGATCCGGCCTCGTGCCTACCCATGACGTTCTCGTAATTGGTGCCGGCCTCGCCGGACAGAGGGCCGCCCTCGCCGCCGCCGAGCAGGGCGTATCGGTCGGGATCATCAGCAAGGTCCACCCGGTGCGGTCCCACTCCAATGCCGCGCAGGGCGGGATCAACGCCGCGCTGAACCCCGGCGACTCCTGGGAGTCGCACGCCTTCGACACGATCAAGGGCTCCGATTACCTCGGCGACCAGGACGCGATCGAAATCATGACCAAGGAGGCTCCGGAAGAGATCCTCCACCTCGAGCACCTCGGCGTCACCTTCCACCGCAACGAGGAAGGCAAGCTCGGGACCCGCGCCTTCGGCGGCGCCTCCGCCGCCCGCACCTATTACGTCGCCGACATCACCGGCCAGGCGATCATGCACGTCCTCTACGAGCAGCTGATGAAGCACTCCGACTCGGTCGCCCGATACGAGGAGTGGTTCTGCACGGCGCTGGCGATCGACGAGGCCGGCGAGTGCTGCGGCGTCGTCACCCGCAACGTCGCCGACGGCTCGATGGAGCTGTTCCAGGCGAAGTCGGTGATCCTCGCCTGCGGCGGTAACGGCCAGGTCTGGAAGCCGACCACCAACGCCCTGATCTGCACCGGCGACGGCATCGCGATGGCCTACCGGGTCGGCGCCAAGCTGATGGACATGGAGATGATCCAGTACCACCCGACGACGCTGGCGGGCAAGGGATTCCTGATCACCGAGGGCGCTCGCGGCGAGGGCGCCCACCTGCTCAACGCCAAGGGTGAGCGCTTCATGGAGACCTACGCGCCGAACAAAATGGAGCTCGCCTCGCGCGACGTCGTCTCACGCGCCGAGCAGACCGAGATCAACGAGGGCCGCGGCTTCCCCGACGGCACCGTCGCGCTCGACATCACCGTGGTCCCGAAAAAGCGCGTCCACGAGGCGCTGCGCGAGATCGTCCTCGTCGGCCGCGACTTCGCCGGCGTCGACATCACCCGCGAACCGATCCACATCAAGCCGGGAAACCACTACACGATGGGCGGGGTCAAAACCGACGTCGACGGCCGCACCGACATCCCCGGCCTCTACTCGGCCGGCGAGACCGCCTGCGTCTCGGTTCACGGCGGCAACCGCCTCGGCGCCAACTCGCTGCTCGACACGCTGATCTTCGGCCGCCGCTCCGGCGTCGACGCCGCCACCCGCGCCAAGCACACCGACGCCTCCAAGCCCTCGCCGAAGGTGCTCGAGGACGAGGACGCGATGATCGCCGACATCAACTCGCGCGAGAAGGGCTCCGGCCGCCGCGTCTCCGAGATCAAGCTCGAGCTGGGCCAGACGATGGACGCCAAAGTCGCCGTCTTCCGCGACGAGGCCGGGATCAACGAAGCGATCGAGATCGTCGCCCGCCTGCGCGAGGAGGCGAAGACCGCCTACATCGACGACCACGGCAGCGTCTTCAACCAGGATCTGCTCGGCGCGATCGAGCTCGGGTACATGCTCGACAACGCCGAGTGCACCTGCCTCGCCGCGCTCGAGCGCAAGGAGAGCCGCGGCGCCCAGTACCGCACCGACTTCCCCGAGCGCAACGACGAGGAGTGGCTCAAACACATCGATCTCGAGAAGACCGATGACGGCCCGGAGATCTCCTACTCCGAGGTGACCATCACCCAGTGGCAACCAGAAGCGAGGACTTACTGATGGCCGATTACAAGATCAAAGTCCGCCGGTTCCAGCCCGAGAGCGGTCAGGGGCCCTACTGGGAGGAGTTCAAGGTCGAGCTCGAGCCATCGCTCTCGGTCCTCGACAGCCTGCTCCAGGTCAAGGACCGCGAGGACGGCTCGCTCTCGGTGCGCTGCTCCTGCCGCGCCGCGATATGCGGCTCCTGCGGGATGAAGATCAACGGCCAGTCCGGGCTCGGCTGCAAGACCCAGATCGGCGAGGCGCAGGAGCTGGCCGAAAAGATGGCTCGTGCCACTGCAAGCGGCCCCCGGACGCGGGAGGCTGGGCGCGAGATCGCCGGTGATGATGAGCGCGCCCAGCCGGGAGCGGAGGAGGCCGCGCCGATCATCATCGAGCCGATGGGCAACATGCCCGTGATCAAGGACCTGATCACCGACATGGAGTCGACCCACTGGACCAAGATCCGCCGCGTCACCCCCTGGCTCCTCCCCCACGGCGAGGCGCCCGAGCGCGAGTACATCGTCGAGCCGGAGTCGATGATCGACATCACCCAGTCGATGGCCTGCATCCAGTGCGGCGCCTGCGTCTCCTCCTGCCTCTCGATGGAAGCCGACCCCGACTTCATCGGCCCGGCGGCGTTGGCCAAGGCCTACCGCTTCGTCGGCGACCCGCGCGACGCCGAGGGCGTCGAGCGCCTGCACGACCTGGCCGAGGACCCGCACGGGATCTACGACTGCACCCACTGCTTCAGCTGCGTCGACGCCTGCCCCAAGGACGTGGCGCCGATGGACCAGATCATGCGCCTGCGCCGCAAGGCCGGCGAAGCCGGGATCGAAGATCCCAACAGCGGCCACAGCCACGAGCTCGCCTTCGTCAAGATCATCGAGAAGAAGGGCACCCTGGACGAGTCGCTGCTGCTGCAGGAGTCCTTCGCGCCAGGAATAAAAGGCAAGCTGGTACCCAGCAGACGGGCGATCAAGGAAATGCTCGGCTCGATTCCGACCGCGATCCGCGGGATCAAAACGGGCAAGATGCGCTCGCTGCCGAAACTGATCCCGGGCATCCACCACAAGCTCCCCGGCACCGCTCAGGACGAGGTCCAGGCGATCTACAAGCACGCCGAGGAGCACAACGAGGAATTCAACCTGTACATCAAGGGCGACGAGGGCGAGCTGGCCGAGATCGAGGCCGAGGAGAACCTCGAGACCGCCATCGCCGCGCCCGCCGGCGAGGAGGCACCATCGTGAGCGACCAGATCAAAGTTGCCTACTGGCCGGGCTGCGTCTCGCGCGGCTTCACCCCCGAGCTGCACGGCTCGATGGCGATCGTCGCCGAGAAGCTCGGCATCGAGCTGGTCGAACTGGACCGCGCCAACTGCTGCGGCGCCGGCGTCATCGCCGAGCACAACCAGGAGCTGGCCGACACGCTCAACGCCCGCACCTTTGCGCTCGCCCAGGAGACCGGGCTCTCGATGATGAACATCTGCTCGACCTGCCAGGGCGCGCAGTCGGAGTGCCAGCAGCGGCTCGACGCCGACTCCTCCTACCGCGCCCACGTCAACGAGGCGCTCTCGGGGCAGGGTCTCAAATATGAGAAGGACGTGAACGGCTTCACCAACAAAAACTTCCTCTGGCTGCTGGTCGAGGACTACGGCCTCGACAAGCTCGCCGCCCAGGTCGTGCGGCCGCTCAGCGGCATGCGGGTCGGCCCCTTCTACGGCTGCTACATCGTCCGCCCCAAGGAGCGCCTCGGCTACGGGGAGCACCCCGACCGCGACATCTACCTCGAGCAGGTCATCGTCGCCCTCGGCGGCGAGGTGGTCGAGTACGACGGCGCCCGCAAATGCTGCGGCTTCCCGGTGATCACGATGAACCGCGAGACCTCGCTGAAGCAGGCCGGAACCCACGTCGGCGACGCGATCGACGCCGGTGCCGACTGCCTCGTCACCCCCTGCCCGCTCTGCCACCTCAACCTCGACATGCAGCAGCCGGAGGCGGCCAAGGTCGTCAACCGCGACCTCGGCCTCGCCGTCCTGCACCTCCCCCAGCTGGTCGGCCTGGCGCTCGGCGCCGAGCCGAAGGAGCTGGGCATGAGCAAGCACATCGCCTCGACCGGCTGGGTCGAGGAGCGCCTCGCCGCGGTTCCCGCCTGACTCCGCCGCGGCCTGGCCACCGCCTTTCGCAGCAGAATGCATGTATAGCATCATTAATGATGCTGCGGGCTGTTTTTTAGCTCTAGTGCTTTACTAACGAGGCACTATGGCAATCTCAGCGCGAAACACGAACTCGGCCGTGCTTGAGGAGCTCGGCGCCCGCCTGCGGCGGACGCGGCTCGACCGCAACCTCAACCAGGCGAAGCTGGCGGAGGAGGCTGGAATCGGCCGCGCCACCCTGCAGCGCATCGAGGAGGGGAAGTCGGCGTCGCTGACCAATCTGATCAGTGTTCTCCGGGCCCTCGATCTACTCGACGGCCTCGACCGCCTGGTCCCGGAGCCCTCGCCGAGCCCAATCGACGAGTTGAAGCGCAGGGGGCGACAGCGACGGCGGGCCGGGTCCCCACGCCGCGCATCGCCGACCGAGCCGCCGCGGCCCTGGCGCTGGCCCGATGAGGACGGATCTTGAGCTCGCTGGCCGAGGTACGGCTCTGGGGAACCACCGTCGGCGCCGTCCGCCTCGACGAACGCACCGGCGTCGCCGCCTTTGAGTACGACCCCGGATTCGCCCGGCGCGGCATCGAGCTGGCGCCGTTGGAGATGCCGCTGGAGGCCGCCCGCACCTACAGCTTCCCCGGCCTCTCCGCGAAGAGCTTCCACGGCCTGCCCGGGCTCCTGGCCGACTCGCTTCCCGACCGCTACGGCAATGCCCTGATCGACGCCTGGCTGGCGACCAGGGGTGAAGACGCCGAGGACTTCGACGCGGTCAGGCGCCTTTGCTACATCGGCAGGCGGGGTATGGGCGCGCTCGAGTTCGCTCCCGCCGCCGGGCCCAAGCCGAGCGCCAGCCATGTGGTCGACGTTGAGGCCCTCGCCGAGCTCGCAGCGGAGGTCCTGGCCAACCGCGCGGACCTCGCCGTATCTCTGCAGCAACCCGGCAAGCGGGAAGCGATGCGGGAGATCCTTCGCGTCGGCACCTCCGCCGGCGGCGCCCGGGCCAAGGCCCTGATCGCCCTCGACCCGAAGACGAATGAGGTTCGCTCGGGTCAACTCGAGGCGCCACCCGGCTTCGAGTACTGGATCCTCAAGTTCGACGGGGTGGAGGATCAGAGCCGCGACCTCGGCGCCTCGCGAGGATACGGCGTCGTCGAGTGGGTCTACTCGCGGATGGCGCGACAGGCCGGCATAGAGATGACCGAGTGCAGGCTGCTCGAGGAAGGCAATCGTCGCCACTTCATGACCCGCCGCTTCGATCGCGACGCGCACGGTTCGAAGCTGCACATGCAGTCGCTCGCCGCCCTCGCCCATCTCGACTTCAACCAGCCCGGCGCCAACTCCTACGAGCAGGCCTTCCAGGCGATTCGCCGCCTCGGCCTGCCGCAGATCGCGAGCGAGCAGCAGTTCCGCCGCATGGCCTTCAACGTCGTCGCCCGCAACCAGGACGACCACGTCAAGAACGTCGCCTTCCTGATGGATCGCGACGGGGCCTGGAGCCTCTCCCCCGCCTTCGACGTCGTCTACGCATTCAATCCCGACGGGCGCCAGACCGCCCACCACCAGATGTCGATCGCCGGCAAGCGCGACGGCTTCACGTTTGCCGACCTGCGCAGCGTCGCCGACCTCGCCTCGCTCAAGCGGGGCCAGCCGGAGGAAATCCTGGCCCAGGTTACCGATGCGGTCGAAGCCTGGCCCGAGCTCGCCGCCGCGGCGGGCCTGGACGAGCGCCGCATCGAGCGGATCCGCCGGGCCCAGCGCCTCGCGCTGCCCCGGGGTTGAGCCGAGGCGACAGGGCTGGCCGTCAGTCGGCTCGGTCGAGGCCCGTTCGCCGCGCCATCCATCTGGCGCCGACGGTGTCGGTCAGGCCGTGGGCGACGATCGAGGCGATGATCGCCAGCGAGGCGATGTCGAAGATCAGGCCGCCGTCGTCGACCTCGGACTTGAGAACGAAGAGCGCGAAAAGCATCGAGGCCACGCCCTTGGGCCCGAACCAGGCCATGAACAGCTTCTCCGAGCGGGGGATGCCGGTCCGCAGGAGGGAGAGCATCACCGCCACTGGCCGGGCGACGAGCAGGGCGAAGACGACGAAGAGGATCAGCGGCGGGATGCTGTGGTGGAACCCGGTGGCGACGATCAGGCCGCCGAAGACGAAGAAGGTGATCACCTGCAGGATGGCGCTGGTCGACTCGGCGAACTCGACGAAGCCCTCCGGCACCTGGCGCTCGCTGGCCGCCATCGCAATGCCGCAGACAAAGGCGGCGATAAGGCCGTTGGCCCAGGTGACTTCGGCGAGGCCGAAGGCGAACAGGGCGAAGCCGATCGCGTAGATCCCCTCGTAGCGCGAGGTCAGGCCGCCGCCGGGCAGGCGCGGGTGCAGGCGCCCGCCGAGGGTGCCGAGGGCGACCCCGATCAGGGCCCCGACCGCAGCCTGGCCGACCAGCTTCGCGGCTTCGGTCGCGGCGTCGCCGCCGGGGCTGGCGAGGACGAGGAAGAAGAGGACGAAGGGCAGCGCCAGGCCGTCGTTGAGGCCAGACTCGAGGTTCAGGGTGTGGCGGACCGACTCCGGCACCAGCTTCGAGGTGACGACGGCCGAGGTGACTACCGGGTCGGTCGCCGAAAGGACCGCTCCGAGCAGGAAGGCCTCGGCCCAGCTCAGCTCGGGGAAGAGGACCTTGGCGGCGAGCGCCAGCAGCGCCAGGGTGATCGGCATCGCGATCGCCAGCGCCCGCGCGACCGGGCTCCAGTGGCGGGCGAGCAGCTCGCGCTCGACGAACATCCCGTCGGAGAAGAGGGTCAGGACCAGGGCCAGCTCGATCAGCTCGATGATCGCCGGGTCCTTGGCGTCGACGTGGACGACCCCGGTCGCGGCGAGGGCGATGCCGAGCGCGACCGAGAGCACCGAGGCCGAGAGCACGGTGCCCTTCATCAGCCCGGATAGCGCCGCGACGACCGCCAGCAGGCCGCCGAACAGCAGCAGCGCCTGGGCGAAGCTGATGTCCACCGGCTAGTCCCGCTTGCCGAGCAGGTCGCGCTCGATCAGCAGCTCCGCGACCTGGACCGCGTTGGTCGCGGCGCCCTTGCGCAGGTTGTCGGAGACGACGAAGAGGTCGATCGCGCTCTCGTTGCCGGGGTCGCGGCGGATGCGGCCGACGAAGACGTCGTCCTTGCCGGCGGCGTCGATCGCCATCGGGTAGCGGCCGGCGGCGGGATCGTCGACGACGGTGACGCCGGGTGCCGCCGCCAGGAGCTCGCGGGCACGCTCGGGACTGAGCGGTTCGCGCGTCTCGACGTTGACCGCCTCCGAGTGACCGGTGGCAACCGGCACCCGCACGCAGGTGGCGCTGACCCGGATCTCCTGGTCGCCGAGGATCTTGCGGGTCTCGTTGATCAGCTTGCGCTCCTCGTCGGTGTGGTCGTCGCCGGCGGGGAAGCTGCCGGCCTGCGGCAGGACGTTGAAGGCGATCTGGTGTGGGTAGATCGAGGCCCTCGCCTCCTGGCCGTGGAGGATCGCGTGCGCCTGCTCGTTGAGCTCGTCGATCGCCGCCTTGCCGGTGCCGGAGACGGCCTGGTAGGTGGAGACGACGAGGCGCTTGATCCCCGCCTCGTCGTAGAGCGGCTTCAACGCCACCATCATCTGCATCGTCGAGCAGTTGGGGTTGGCGACGATGCCGTGGTGGCCCTCGAGCGCCTCCGGGTTGACCTCGGCGACGACCAGCGGCACGTCGTCGTGCATCCGCCAGTGGCTGGTGTTGTCGACGATCGTCGTCCCGGCGGCGACGAACTTCGGCGCCCACTCGGCGCTGACCGCACCGCCGGCGGAGGAGAGGACGAGGTCGAAGCCCTGGATCGTCTCCTCGCTCGGCACCCGGCACTCGAGCACGGAGCCGTTCCACTCCAGCGTCTTGCCGGCGGAGCGCTCGGAGGCAAAGGGGACGAGCTCGGCGACCGGGAAGTCGCGCTCGGTCAGCAGGCCGAGGATCGTCGAGCCGACCAGGCCGGTCGCCCCGAGCACGCCAACTCTGTAGCCGTCGCCGCTCATCTCGCCGGCGGGCTCAGCCGGCGACCGTGGGCCGGTGGTCGGGACCGGTCGGGTCCTCGGGCCGGACGGCATCGGCGCCGAGCTCGAAGGCCCGGTGCAGCGAGTTGACCGCGTCGGTGACGCGGTCGGCCGGAATGACGCACGAGATCTTGATCGGCGAGGTGGAGATCATCTCGATGTTGATCCGCTCCTCGCCGAGCACCTCGAAGACCTTGGCGGCGACGCCGGGGTGCGAGCGCATGCCGGCGCCGACGATCGAGACCTTGCCGATCTGCTCGTCGGTGCGGACCTTGAGCGAGACGTCGCCGAGAGCGGCGATCGTGTCCTTGGCGGTGGTCAGGTCGGCGCGGTCGACGGTGAAGGAGAGGTCGGCCAGCTGGTCGCCCCCAACCGGCTCGTTCTGGATGATCACGTCGACGTTGACGTTGGCCTCGGCCAGGGCGGTGAAGATCCGGCCGGCGACCCCGGGCTCGTCGCGGACGCCGGTCAGCGTCACGCGGGCCTCGGCGTTGGAGTGGGTGACGGCGGTTACGAAAGGTTGCTCCATGGTCTCTTCCTCTGAGACAACGAGGGTACCGGGGCCGTCCTCGAAGCTGCTGCGGCAGTGGATACGGACGCCGTGGTTGCGCGCGTACTCGACCGAACGCAGCTGCAGGACCCCGGCGCCCGAGGCCGACATCTCGAGCATCTCCTCGAAGGAGACGACCGGCAGCTTGCGGGCGCCGGCAACGATCCGCGGATCGGCGCTGAAGACGCCGGCGACGTCGGTGTAGATCTCGCAGACGCTCGCCTTCAGCGCCGCCGCGAGGGCGACGGCGGTGGTGTCGGAGCCGCCGCGGCCGAGGGTGGTGACGTCGTGGCTGTCGGTGGAGACGCCCTGGAAGCCGGCGACGAGGACGATCCGGTCCTCCCCGAGCGCAGCTTTGATGCGGTCGGCACGGACGTCGATGATCCGCGCCTTGGTGTGGGTGGAATCGGTGACGATGCCCGCCTGCGAGCCGGTCAGCGAGATCGCCTCGTGGCCCATGTCGTGGATCGCCATCGCGCACAGCGCGCAGGAGATCCGCTCGCCGGTGGAGAGCAGCATGTCCATCTCGCGGGCGATCGGGCGGTCGGAGATCTCCATCGCCTGGCTGGCCAGTTCATCGGTCGTCTTGCCCCGCGCCGAGAGCACCGCGACGACCCGGCTGCCGCCTTCGCGGGCGGCGACGATGCGGCCTGCAGCGCGCTTGATCTGTTCGGCGCCGGCGACCGAGGTGCCGCCGAACTTCATCACCACGATGTCCGATTCGACTTCGCTCATAAGGCTCTGAGGATAGAGGCCGGCGGCGATCCGCCCCACCAGGCGAGGCCAGGCGTCGTTTGCGGCTAAAGGAACTGCACGAGTCCTTCGACTACTACGCTCGAGCAGGAACAGCCCGGCGCCTTCGCCGAGGAGGACCTGCTGCTCTCCCACATCATTGCCAGCCAGGTCGGCGCCGCGATCCACCGCTGCCAGCTGGTCGCGGAAGTCGAGGGTGCCTTCCTCTCCACCCTGGGCGTCCTTGCCGACGCCGCCGAGCTGCAGGACTCCTACACCGCCGACCACGCCAACGAGGAGGCGATCGTCGAGCTGAAGGCCCACGCCGGCACCCAGTTCGACCCGGTCGTGGTCGAAGCGCTCGTCGCCGAGCTCAGCTGAGCGCCGAAGTTCTGGGACGGCTTGGCGGGGAGAGGTTGGGTGTCCCTTCCGCTTGCTGGGATTTTCGCCGGGAGCCCGCCGGCTCTTGCCGAGTGGAAGGGGCGAAAATCAGGACGCCGCGCGCTCCAGGGACACCCAACTCTTCCCCACGAACCGCCCCCTCACTTCGGATGAGGGTGCGGGACCCTCGGAGGACATGAAGCTTGCGAGAGACGGAAGCTTGCGAAGAGTGGGAACCCCGTCGGGACGGAAGCTCCGCGGTGTGAGGGGAGGGTCGGGTGCACCTCCGAACGTTTTGTGCCGCTGGCCTTGAAGCTTCCTCGGACGGCCCTAAGCGATCCAGCCAGTCAGGCAAGAGAGGAGGGGCACCCGACCCTCCGACCCCACGCCTAACTCTTGGCGATCTCCAGCCGGATCTCTTTGCCTTTGAGC